>NZ_JBJGYZ010000031.1:0-75818 GCF_054050275.1 Geodermatophilus sp. SYSU D00691 | reverse complement strand
GGCCAACCGCCTCGTCGGCATCCTCCACGGCTGCCTCAAGACCACAACCACATACGACGAGAGCACCGCTTGGCCCGAGGTCACGACCGCGGCGGCTTGACCCGAGGAACCATGGGATGTCTGAGCCCGCCGTCCCGGGAGCCGCGCTGGTCCTGGTCAGCGGCCCGCCCGGGTCCGGCAAGTCCACGGTGGCGCGCCTGCTCGCCGGCCGCTTCCCGAAGTCGGCCCTCGTGCCCGGTGACGACTTCTTCGCGTTCGTGGCCGGCGGCTGGGTCAAGCCGTGGCTGCCCGAGGCGCACGAGCAGAACGAGGTCGTCCTGCAGGCGGCCGCCGCCGCGGCCGGACGCCTCGCCCGCGGCGGCTACGCGGTGGTCTACGACGGGGTCGTCGGGCCGTGGCTGCTGCCGGCGTTCGCCGCCGCCACCGGGCTGGCCGAGCTCGCCTACGCCGTCCTGCTGCCGCCGGAGGACGAGTGCCTGCGGCGGGTGGCGACCCGGACCGGCCACGGCTTCACCGACGCGAGCGCGACCCGGCGGATGCACCGCCAGTTCGCGGCCGCCGGGCTGGACCCCCGGCACGTGCTGACGGACGCCGGGCCGGCGTCGGCGCTCGCGAGCGCCGTCCTGGACCGCCTCGCGGCCGGCACGCTCCGCTACGAGCCCTGACCTCCCCCTCCACGCGATCATGGCGCCGGAACCCCCTCCGCAGCTCGGGAGGTGGTTCCGACGCCATGATCGTCGGAGAGCTGGTTACTGCATCATGCCGCGGCGGAAGCCCGTCGCGACCGCCTCGGCGCGGTCCTTGGCGCCGAGCTTGCGGAACAGCCGCCGGGCGTGGGTCTTGATGGTGTCCTCGGAGAGGTAGAGCTCGCGGCCGATCTGGGCGTTGCTCTTGCCCTGGCTCATGCCGGTGAGCACCTGCATCTCGCGCATGGACAGCTGCACCGGGGCCAGCTCGCGCACCGTCGAGCGCACCGTGGTCGGCTGCGAGCCGGCCAGCGGGGCGGCGCCGTTCCACGCCGGCACCGGGGAGGCGCCGATGGAGGACAGCTCGCGCGGCGGCCCGGCCGCGGCCGGGATCCGGCCGTCGGCGCGCAGGCCGACGCGGGACAGCCCGAGGCCCATCTCGATCGGCGAGGCGTCCCAGCGCAGGTAGCCGCGGGCGCCGAAGGCGACGGCCGCGCGGACGGTCTCGGCGTCGTCGGGCGCGCCGAGCACCAGCACCGGGAGGTTCGGGTGGGCGCGCAGCGCCTGGGTGGCGGCGGTCAGCCCCGAGTCGACCGCCCGCTGGGTGCCGACCAGCAGCACGTCGGGCGTGCGGGTGGCCAGCCGGGACAGCAGCGACTGGGCGTCGCCGACGACCTCGACCCGGCCCACGAAGGGCAGGGCCACCAGCCGCGACGCGATGTCGTCGCGCACCCGGCGCCGCTCGTCGTACACCCAGACGGTCGTGGCACCGTGGCCCGGACCGCGCATCCGATCGTCGATCACGCCTGCTCCTCGTTCCCCCGGACGGGTTGCCGGCCGGTGTCCCTGCCGACCGGGGAGCGCCCGGCCGGGTGTCGCTCGGACGGGGCCTCCCCGCCGGGGAGACCGCCGTCCGCTGCGCTGGGCCGCGCCGCTCCGGGTTCCCCCACCCGGTCGTCGGCGCCTCCCGAGAACACCTTGATCGACCGCGCGGAGGGGCAACAGCAGCCCTCACTCCCGGGGGTGAGGTCGCGCGATCGGGGAAACGGGGCGAAAATGCGCCGCCCGGGCGTGTTTGACCGTCCGGAGGCTCGGGCACCGGCCCCCTTGCAGCCGGACGCGCCCCCCGCCGGCTCGCCGACCCGAGCCCTGGAGGACGACATGGCCGACATCCGCCGACTCCCGACGCCCGTCGCCGAGGTGTGGGACTGGCAGCTGCACGGCGCCTGCCGTGGCGAGAGCACGTCCCTGTTCTTCCACCCCGACGGTGAGCGGGGTCCGGCGCGGGCCCGGCGGCAGGCCGCGGCCAAGGCCGTGTGCGCGAAGTGCCCCGTGGTCGAGGCGTGCCTGAAGCACGCCCTCTCGGTCCGGGAGCCCTACGGGGTGTGGGGTGGCATGAGCGAGGAGGAGCGGGCCCGGCTGATCGCCGCGGAGCCCGCCGCCGTCGCCGCCGGGGTGTAGTCGCCCCCTCGACGCACAGAGGGCCGGTCCAGCAGCCGCTGGACCGGCCCTCTGCGTCTGCCGGGCTCCGGGCTCAGTGGGAGTGGCCGTGCCCGTGCGAGTGGCCGTGCGTGTGGTGGCCGCCCGCGTGGTCGTGCTCCTCCTCCGGCGCCTCGACGACGGCGGAGTCGGTGGTCAGGATCATCGAGGCGATCGACGCGGCGTTGCCGAGCGCGGCCTTGGTGACCTTGACCGGGTCGATCACGCCCTGCTCGGCCAGGTCGCCGAACTCGCCGGTGGCGGCGTTGAAGCCCCGCCCCTCGCCGAGGTCGCGCACGCGGCTGACCACCACCGGGCCCTCGAAGCCGGCGTTGGCCGCGATGCGGACCAGCGGGGCGTCGAGCGCGCGACGGACGATGCCGGCGCCGGTGGCCTCGTCACCGTCGAGGTCGAGGGCGTCGATCGCCGTGGCGGCGTGCACCAGGGCCGAGCCGCCGCCGGGGACGACGCCCTCCTCCACCGCGGCCTTGGTCGCGGCGATGGCGTCCTCGATGCGGTGCTTCTTCTCCTTCATCTCGACCTCGGTGGCCGCGCCGACGCGGATCACGCCGATGCCGCCGGCGAGCTTGGCCAGCCGCTCCTGCAGCTTCTCGCGGTCCCAGTCGGAGTCGGTGGCCTCGATCTCGCGGCGGATCTGCGCCACGCGGTCGCCGATGGCGTCCTTGGAGCCGCCGCCGTCGACGATCGTGGTCGTGTCCTTGGAGACGGTGACCCGCCGCGCGGTGCCGAGCACCTCGAGGCCCACGCTGTCGAGCTTGAGGCCGACGTCCTCGCTGACCACCTGACCGCCGGTGACGACGGCGAGGTCCTGCATGAACGCCTTGCGCCGGTCGCCGAAGTAGGGCGACTTCACCGCGACGACCTTGACGGTCTTGCGGATCGAGTTGACGACGAGGGTGGACAGCGCCTCGCCCTCGACGTCCTCGGCGACGATGAGCAGCGGCGAGTTCCCCCGGCCGAGCACCTTCTCCAGCAGCGGGAGCAGGTCGGCCAGCGCGCTCACCTTGCCGCTGACGAGCAGCACGAGGACGTCGTCGAGGACGGCCTCCTGCGCGTCGGCGTCGGTGATGAAGTACGGCGACAGGAAGCCCTTGTCGAACTGGACGCCCTCGGTGACGTCGAGGTCGGTGTCCATGGTGTTGGACTCCTCGACGGTGATCACGCCGTCCTTGCCCACCTTGTCCATCGCCTCGGCGATCAGGTCGCCGACCGTGGCGTCCTGGGCGGAGACGGTGGCGACGCCGGCGATCGCGGCGCGGTCGTCGACGGGGATGGCGACCTTGTCCAGCGCCTGGTGCACGGCGTCGACGGCGGCGCGCATGCCGCGGCCGAGCGCGATCGGGTTGGCGCCGGCGGCCACGTTGCGCAGCCCCTCGTGGACCAGCGCCTGGGCCAGCACGGTCGCCGTCGTGGTGCCGTCACCGGCGACGTCGTTGGTCTTGGTGGCGACGTTCTTCGCCAGCTGCGCGCCGAGGTTCTCGTACGGGTCCTCGAGCTCGACCTCGCGGGCGATGGTGACGCCGTCGTTGGTGATCGTCGGGGCGCCGAACTTCTTGTCGAGGACGACGTTGCGGCCGCGCGGGCCGAGGGTCACCTTGACCGCGTCGGCGAGCTTGTCGACGCCGCGCTCGAGCGAGCGCCGGGCGTCCTCGTTGAACTTGATGATCTTGGCCATGCCAGACCTCTCGGTGTCAGGGGGTCGTACGACGACCGCCCCGGGGACCCGGTGTGCGCGGGCCGCCGGGGCGGTCGTGGGAGAGCGGTTCGCTCAGTAGGCCGGAGAGGTCACTTCTCCACGACGGCGAGCAGGTCGCGCGCCGACAGGACGAGGTACTCCTCGCCGCCGTACCGGACCTCGGTGCCGCCGTACTTCGAGTAGATGACCACGTCGCCGACGTTGACGTCGAGCGGGACGCGGTTGCCGTTGTCGTCGATGCGACCGGGGCCCACGGCGATGACCGTGCCCTCCTGCGGCTTCTCCTTGGCGGTGTCCGGGATGACCAGACCGGAGGCGGTGGTGGTCTCGGCCTCGTTGGCCTGGACCACGACCCGGTCCTCCAGCGGCTTGATGCTGACCTTGGTAGCGGTCGTCACGTCGGTGACGCCCCCTTCGGGATCGCAGGGCTGGTGACTGGTGCTAATGCTGTGGCACGGGAACCGGCCTGCCGTCGCGGGGGTCAGGCGACTGTGCCCGTGTCGGTTGGCACTCTACCCACGAGAGTGCCAGCCGCTCAACCGGGTCCCCCCAGCCCGCGAGCAGGGCGTGCGCGACGCTGTGCGCATGTCCGCCGCTCCCGAGCCGCCGCCGGCCGACGGCGCGGTCGCCGCGCTGCGCCGGTTGCGCACGGTGGAGGGCACGGCGGCGGTCCAGCGCGCGACCGGGCTGCTCTCGGAGGGCGTGGACCTGCTGACCGGCCTCTCCCGCCTCCGCGACGAGCTCGGCGCCGAGCTGGCCGGCCCGGCCTGGGAGCTGGCCCGCCTGCGGTTGCGGGCGCGACCGGTCTTCGGCGCGGACGCCGACCTGCTCCACCTCACGGCCGACACGCTGGAGCAGGCCGGGCGGCCGGACCTCGCCGACCGCAGGGCCGAGCGACTGCTCGCCGACGGCGGTCCCGCGGCCGACCTCGGCTGCGGCGCCGGCACCGACACCGTGGCGCTCGCCCGGCGGGGCGCCTCGGTGGTGGCCGTCGACCGCGACCCGCTGGCGCGGGAGCTGACCGCGGCCAACGCCGCCGCGCTGGGCGTCGCGCCGCTGGTGCGGGTGGTCGCCGGCGACGTCGTCGACGTGGTCGACCGGGCCGAGCACGGCTGGGTGGCCGGCTGCCCGGCGGCCGTGCTCGACCCCGCCCGGCGGGCCGACGGGCGCCGCCGGCTGGACCCCGACCGCTGGTCGCCGCCGTGGTCGACGGTGGCGACGCTGCTCGACCGCGTCCCCTGCTGCGTGGTCAAGGTGGCCCCCGGCCTCGACCACGACCGGGTCCCCGAGGGCATCGAGGCCGAGTGGGTGTCGGTGGGCGGGAGCATCGCCGAGGCGCTGCTCTGGGGCCGGGGCCTCGCCTCGACCTGGCGCCGGGCGACCCTGGCGCACGACGGCGGGTTCCTCGAGCTGACCGCCGACGAGGACCCGGGGCCGGCGCCGGTGGGGCCGGTCCGCGGCTGGTTGCACGAGCCCGACCCGGCGGTCATCCGGTCGGGGCTGGTGTCGCTGCTCGGCCGCCGGCTCGACGCCACGCTGGTCGACGTGACGATCGCCTACCTCACCTCCGACGCCGACCCGGGCTCGCCCTGGGTGAGCTCCTACCGGGTCGACGAGGTGCTGCCGTTCAACCTGAAGCGGCTGCGCGCCCTGCTCCGGGCCCGCGGCGTCGGCCGGGTGGTGGTCAAGAAGCGCGGCTCGGCGATCGAGCCCGAGACCCTGGTGCGGCAGCTGCGCGGGCCGGGTGGGGGCACCGCCGTCGTCGTCGTCACCCGGGTGGCCGGCGCCCCCACCGCGATCGTCTGCGACGTCACCGGAGGCTGAGCGGAGTCACAGGGCGCGGAAGCCGCGTCCCAGGGACCCCGCTACCGGGAGACGACGTCGATGGGCAGCGAGCTGTCGGCGCCGAGGTCGGGCTCCGACGGCGTCACCCCCGCGGCCACCAGGCGGGAGCCGAGCGCGGCCACCATGGCGCCGTTGTCGGTGCACAGCCGGGGGCTGGGCACGCGCAGCACGATGCCGGCCGCGGCGCAGCGCTCCTCGGCCAGCGCGCGCAGCCGCGAGTTCGCCGCGACGCCGCCGCCGAGTACCAGGTGGTCCACCCCGTGGTCGCGGCAGGCCCGCACCGCCTTGGCCGTGAGCACGTCGGCGACCGCCTCCTGGAACGAGGCGGCGACGTCGGCCACCGGCACCGGCTCCCCCGCCCGCTGCCGCGCCTCCACCCAGCGCGCGACCGCGGTCTTCAGGCCGGAGAACGAGAAGTCGTAGGGGGCGTCGCGCGGACCGGTCAGCCCGCGCGGGAAGTCGATCGCCGCGGGGTCGCCCTCGCGGGCGGCCTTGTCGATCGGCGGACCGCCGGGGAAGGGCAGGCCCAGCAGGCGGGCCACCTTGTCGAAGGCCTCCCCCGCCGCGTCGTCGATGGTGCGGCCCAGCGACTGCACGTCGCGGGCGAGGTCGGGGACGAGCAGCAGCGAGCTGTGCCCGCCCGAGACCAGCAGCGCCAGCGTCGGCTCGGCCAGCCGCCCGTGCTGCAGCTCGTCGACGGCGACGTGCGCGGCCAGGTGGTTGACGCCGTACAGCGGCTTGTCCAGCGCCAGCGCGTAGGCCTTGGCCGCGGCCACGCCGACCAGCAGCGCGCCGGTGAGGCCGGGCCCGGAGGTGACGGCGATCGCGTCGACGTCGTCCACGGTCGCGCCGGCGTCGGCGAGCGCGCGGTGCACCGTCGGGACCATCGCCTCCAGGTGCGCCCGGGAGGCGATCTCGGGGACGACGCCGCCGAAGCGCTCGTGCTCGCCGACCGAGGTGGCCAGCGCGTCGGCGAGCAGGGTGTGCCCGCGCACGAGACCGACGCCGGTCTCGTCGCACGACGTCTCGAACCCGAGCACCAGCGGCTCGCTCACAGCAGCTCCCTCTTCATCACCACGGCATCGGTCCCGCTCGGCTGGTAGTAGCCCCGCCGCCGGCCGATCTCGGCGAACCCGCGGCGCCGGTAGAGCCCCTGCGCCACCTCGTTGTCGGCCCGGACCTCCAGCAGCACCACCGGGCTGCGGCGGTCGGCCTCCTCGAGCAGCGCGTCGAGCAGCCGCGCCCCGATCCCCTCGCCCTGCCGGGCCTGCGTGACGCCGATCGTCGCGACGTGCGCCTCGTCGGGGTAGGCGATCAGCCCGGCGTAGCCGACCACCGAGTCGTCCTCCTCCGCCACCAGGTAGTGGCGGGTGTCGGTGCGCGACAGCTCGTCGCGGTACATCGCCGCGGTCCACGTGTCGGGGGCGAAGAGCTCCTCCTCGAGCACCATCACCGCCGGCACGTCCGCCAGCCGCATGGGCCGCAACCGGATCACCGCGACACCGGCTTGACCGACGTCGGCGGGGTGGCGTCGGGACGGCGGAGGTACAGCGGGACGAGCGGTCCGGCCGACGAGGGGTCCGCCAGCTGCGGCGCCGCGGCCCGCAGCAGGCCGGCCGTGGTGACGGCGGCCGCGGTGACCGGCGCGCCGAGGCGCTCGGCGAAGCGGTCGTCCCCGACGAACGGCCCGTCCGCGCGCAGCTCCTCCGGCCGGTCCACGCCCGGGCCCGCCGTGCGGGTGCCGTCGCCGTCGTAGGCGGCCCAGTAGACCTCCTTGCGGCGGGCGTCGGTCACCACGGTGCGGGGGCCGGTGCCGATCGCGTCCAGCGAGCAGACCCCGACCGGCGGCAGCCCGCGGGCGTCGGCCAGCGTCGCCGCCGTCACCACCCCGACGCGCAGGCCGGTGAACGGCCCCGGGCCCAGCCCGACGACGACCGCCCGCAGGTCCCCGGTGCGCACGCCGGCGTCGGCGAGGGCGCCGCGGATCGCGGGGGTCAGCAGCTCGGCGTGCCGGTTGCCCGACGGCACCGCCCGCTCGGCCAGCACCTCCACCCCGCCGTCGGACCAGCGCGCCACCCCGGCGACGAGGGTCGGCGTGGCGGTGTCGAGGGCGAGGACCAGCACGAGCGCCCAGGGTAGGCGTGCGGCCCGGCCCACCCGGACGGGGAGTTGCCTTCCTCCGCCGGTGGGTCTGTACTTCGGGTACCCGCGAGGAGGTCGCCGCCGTGACCGAGTTCCGCACCCCGCTCCAGCAGCTGCGCCGAGCCGGCCACACCCCCGAGGCGGTGAGGACCCCCGCCCTGCTGCGCACGTGGGCCGCGGCCGAGCGGCTGCGCGCCCTGGAGCTGCGCGAGGAGGCACGCAGCCGGCGCGGGCCGGCAGGAGCCGGGACGCTGCCGGACTGGTCGCGGGTGTGGCCGCTGCTGCACTTCCTCGCGGAGCGCACCGCGGAGACGGTGCGCGCGGCCGCGGAGGGCCGGGCGAGCGACCGCTTCGCCGATCCCGGCGCCGCGCTGGCGAACTGCGACGTCGTCGAGCGCCTGCTGGACACGTGGCAGGTCGTCGCCTCCTGGGCCGAGGATCCCGACGCCGCGCCGGCCGACGCCTACCGGATCGCCGCCGACAGTCTGCACGGCGCCCTGTGGCGCCTGGCCCTGCACTTCGCCGACCACCCGGGGTTCGACCCGGCCTGGCGCCCCGGTCGGCCCGCCTAGCGGTAGCCGGTGACGTCGGCGGGCTTGCCGGCGTCCTGCACCTCGACCAGGTACCGCCAGCAGTCCGGCGCCGACCCGTCGAGGTCGGTGAACCCGTACTCCCGCGCCAGCTCGCCGCTGGAGGTGGACCGGCCGTTGTGCCGGTGGAGCTCCGGATCGGCGGCGAGCGCCGCCACCGCGCGACCGACGAACCGCGGGGACTCCGAGATGGCGAAGTGCGGCACCCGCTCGAGGGCGTCGCGCCAGTTCTCCTCGGTGACCCCGAACGCCTCGAGCATCATCTCCGACCGCAGCCAGCCCGGCGTCAGCGCCACCGCCGTCCCGCCGTGCGGGGCGAGGTCCTTCGACTGCGCGAACGCCAGCCGCAGCACCGAGGCCTTGGCCAGGTCGTAGAACGCGTTGATGCGGAGGGTGCCGGCGTTGTACGCCGCGGTGCCGTCGGTCATCTCGACCACCAGGCCGCCCGGCCGCCGGATCAGCAGCGGCAGCGCCGCGTGGCTGGTGACCAGGTGCGTCTCGACCGCGAGCCGCAGCAGGCGCAGGCCGTTGGCGAGGTCGTGCTCCCACAGCGGGGTGTCCCACTGGAACAGCCTCTCGCCGCCCCACACGTCGTTGACCAGGACGTCGAGCCGCCCCTGCTCGGCGTCGATGCGCCGCACCAGGCCGGCGACCTGATCCGGCTCCAGGTGGTCGACCCGGACGGCGATGCCCGTGCCACCGGCGGCGGTCACGAGCTCCGCGGTCTCCTCGATCGTCTCCGGCCGGTCGTACTCCGACCGCTGCTCCCGCGTCGTCCGGCCGGTGCAGTAGACGGTCGCGCCGGCCTCGCCGAGCGCCACCGCCGTCCCCCGGCCCGCCCCGCGCGTGGCCCCGGCGACCAGCGCGACCTTCCCCTCCAGCGACATGCGCCGGACCGTAGACCCGGTCACCGACGGAACCAGGACGGCCGCGGGGGACGTGGCGCGGACGCCCCCGCTCATGATCCACTCCGGCGACCCCACCCCTCGACGGAGAGGCCCCCGCGTGACCGCCACCCTGCTGCTCGTCCACGGTGCCTGGCACGGCTCGTGGGCCTGGCGCGCGCTGCTCGACCACCTGGACGGCGTCGAGGTCCGCACCGTCGACCTGCCCAGCGCGGGCCCGGACCCCGCCGCGCTGGGCGACCTGCCCGCCGACGCGGAGGCGGTGCGCGGCGCGCTGGCGGGCATCGACGGGCCCGCGGTCGTCGTGGGCCACTCCTACGCCGGCGCCGTCGTCACCGAGGCGGTCACCCCGGACAGCGGAGCCGCGCACCTGGTCTACCTGTGCGCCTTCCTGCTCGACGAGGGCGAGTCGCTGCTGGGCGCCGTCGGCGGGCAGGCGCCGCCGTGGTGGGACGTGCGGGACGGGCACGTCGCCGTCCGCACCCCCGAGGAGGTGTTCTACGACGACTGCCCGGCCGACCTCACCGCCGAGGCGGTCGGGCGGCTGGGCGTGCACTCCCTCGCCGCGTTCGAGCAGCCGCTGAGCCGGGCGGCCTGGCGGTCGGTCCCGAGCACGTACGTCGTCTGCGAGGACGACCGGGCCATCCCGGTGTTCGCGCAGGAGGCCATGGCACAGCGGGCGGGGACCGTCGTCCGGATGAGCGGCGGGCACTCGCCGTTCCTCGCCCGGCCCGCGGAGCTGGCGGCGGTCCTCCGCGAGATCGCCGGGAAGGCGGGCTGATCAGCCGAGCCGCTCGGCCCACCCGGCGCCGTGCGGGACGAGGACGGCGGTGCGCACGTCGTCGTCCCGCCGGTCCAGCCGCACCTCCAGGTGCTCGTCGGTGAGCTGCTCGACCAGGCCCTGCCCCCACTCCACGACGGTCACCGACTCCTCGGTGGACGCATCGAGGTCGAGGTCGTCGACGTCGGCGACGCTGCCCAGCCGGTAGGCGTCGACGTGCACGAGGGGCAGCCGGCCGCCGGTGTGCACGCGGGCGATGACGAACGTCGGGGACGTGACCGGCTCGCGCACGCCCAGGCCGTCGCCGACGCCCTGGGTGAGCGCGGTCTTGCCGGCGCCCAGCGGCCCGACCAGCACGACGAGGTCGCCGGCGCGCAGCAGACCGGCCAGCTCCGCGCCGAGCGCGCGGGTGTCCGCGGGGGCGGGCAGGGTGTGCTCGAGCTTCACGACAGGCTCCTGGCGACGGCGGCGAGGTCGGCGGCCAGGCCCGCGCGCGGGGCGCCGTTCGGGCCGAACCGGATCGCCGCCGACGGGTGGTAGGTGGCCCAGACGGCCCGGCCGTCGACCTCGTGCGGGGCGCCGCGGACGGCGGCCAGCACGGTCCGCGGGCCGAGGAACCACTTGGCCGACGACAGCCCGAGCGCGATCACGACCGGCGGGTCGAGCAGCTCCAGCTGGCGCCGCAGCCAGCCGCTGCAGCGGGCGACCTCGGGTGCCTTCGGCGTCCGGTTGCCCGGTGGGCGGCACTTCACCACGTTCAGGACGGCGGCCTCCCCCCGGTCGAGGCCGGCCTCGGCGAGCAGCTGGTCGAGGAGCGCGCCCGACCTCCCGACGAAGGGCCGCCCGGTGGCATCTTCCTGCGCGCCGGGCGCCTCGCCGACGATCGCGAACCGGGGCCGGCCGGCGCGCGGGACGTCGCCGACGACGACGTGCTGCCGGGCGGCGGCCAGCTCGGGGCAGGCGAGGCAGGGGCGGGCGGCGGCGGCCAGCGCCGCCCAGTCGGCCGCCGCGGCCGCGGTCCGCGCGACCTCCTCGGCGGCCGCGTCGAGGCGGGGCGGACGGGGTTCGGCCACGCGTTGCACCCTAGGCGGCGGCGCTCAGAGCGCCGCCAGGGCCCGGCGGATCGTCGCCCGCGACTCCTCGGGGTCCTGCGCCGTCTCGCTGATCAGCTCCCACGCCCGGGTGTAGCGGTGCACCTCGCCCTCGGCGTCGAGGAAGAAGATGCGGGTCTTGTTCTCCAGGTAGACGACGTCGGCCGCGCCGGTCGCGCGCGACTCCAGCACGGAGAACGACCCGGAGGTCACCGGCGGCAGCCCCGCGGCGAACGGCAGCACCTGCACCGTGACGTTCGGCTGCGCGGAGACCTCGAGCAGCCGCTGCAGCTGGCCGCGCAGCACCCCGGGATCGGCGGTCCGGCGGTGCAGCACGGCCTCGTCGACGACCGCCGAGAGCTCCAGCGGTCCGCCCGGCCGGTCCGGCTCGAGCACCTCCTGCCGGCGGCGGCAGATCTGGACCCGCCGGTCGACCTCGGTCTGCGGCGGGCGCTCCCAGGTGGCGAGGACGACCTCGCGGACGTAGTCCGGCGCCTGGAGCAGCGCGTGCGGGACGACGGCGGCGTAGCAGCGCAGCGCCCGCGAGCCGGCCTCCAGCCGGATGAGGTTGGCGTACCCGGCCGAGAGGGTGTCGGCGTAGGCGTCCCACCACCCCTTGGGCCGCGCGGAGGGGGCGAGCCGGCGCAGGAAGGCGGCCTGCTGCTCGGGCACCGCGTAGAGCTCGAGCAGGCGCTCCAGGTCGTCGCGGCTGATCCCGATCCGGCCGTTCTCGATGCGCGACACCTTCGACGCCGACCACCCCAGGCGCTCGGCGACGTCCTTGCCGTGCAGCTGACCGACCTCGCGCAGCAGCCGCAGCTCGGCGGCGAGCCGGCGCTCGCGCACCGACGGACTGTCGATCACCGGACCATCCTCGCCGACGTGCGTGCAATGTTGCAAGCGAGCTTTCGCGCGCCGGCTCGACCGTGCCACGGTCAGAGTGCGGCCGCAGCACCCTGTTCCCCCGACCGAAGGACGGACGACGATGACGGCACCGACCCGCCTCCTCGACGTGTACGAGATCGCCTACCTCACCGGCGGCCCCACGCACGTCGTCGACACCGCGCTGGCCGCCCTCGCCGAGAGCGGCCGCGTGACCGCCACCCCGACCGGCGCGCTGGCCGCGACCGGCCTGCGCCGCCGCTCCCCCGTCGAGGCCGCGGTCCTCGACCAGGTGGGGGCCCGCCCGCGCCGGTCGGCGTCGACGCTGCGGTGGCGGGCGGCCGAGGACGAGCGGATCACCGCGCTCGGTGCCCGGCTGGCCGCCGACGGGCTGGTGGTCCCCGGGCGCAGCCGGCGCTTCCGGCCCGGCCGGCCGCTCCTGACCCGCGAGGGCCGCCACCTGCTCCGGCAGCTGCGCCAGGACCCGCCGGCCGACGTCGTCGCGCCCGGGACGAGCGCGCTGCTGGTCGCCCTCACCGGGGTCCGCGCGATGCCCGACACCGACCTGCGGGAGCGGCTGTTCACCCCGCCGCAGCCGCCCCGCCGGCAGCGGTGGGCGGACGGCGGCTCGTCGTGCACCCCGGTCTTCTGGGGCGGCGGGGACGGCGGCGGCTGGGGCGGGTCCGGCGGCGACTGCGGAGGCGGTGGCGGCGGGGACGGCGGCGGCTGCTGACCGCCCGGCTCAGTGCCGGGCGACCGGGACGCCGGCCTCGGCGGCGGCCCGGCGCAGCAGGCCGGCCAGCGCCGCGGTGACCTCCTCGTGCTTCTCCAGCAGCACGAGGTGGCCGGCGTCGGGGACCACCACGTACTCCGCCTCCGGCAACCGCTCCACGATGGCGTCGCTGTGCTCCCTCGGGATCATCCGGTCCCGGTCCCCGGTCAGCACCAGCGCGGGGATGCGGCGCAGCGGCTCCAGCGCACCGATCTCGTCCATGCCGGCCAGCGCCGGGTAGAACTCGGCGATCACGTCGACCGGCGTCCCGCCGATCATCGCGTCGACGTAGCGGCCCAGCCGCGGTTCGACGTCGGTGGACGAGAACGACAGCGACCAGGTGACCGCCGAGACCAGGTCGGCGGCCCACCGGCGGGTGCGCTCGGCGAAGGCGGGGCGGCGGCGCATCGTCCAGGCGGCGACCGGGAGTACCGCCGCCCGCACGCGGGTGAGCAGCTCGGGCAGCCCGAACGTCAGCTCGGCGAGGTTGCCGCTCGAGGTCGAGACGAGCGCGGCGGCCACCACGCGGTCGCCGAACAGCTCCGGTCGCAGCGCGGCCAGGGCCATGACCGTCATGCCGCCCATGGAGTGGCCGACCAGGACGACGGGGCCGCGCGGTGCCCGCCGCTCGAGCACGGTGGCCAGGTCCCGGCCGAGCTGCTCGAGGGTGGCGTGCTCGGCCGACCCCCGGCCGGACGAACCGTGCCCGCGCTGGTCGTAGAAGACAAGGCGCGCGGTGGGGCGGGCCCCGTTCGCGGTGGCGAGCTGCGCGCCCAGGGAGCGGCGCTGGAACGCCCACGACGCCATCGAGAGCGTGTAGCCGTGCACGAAGACGACGGTCAGCGGGGCGTCGAGCGGGCCGACCTCCTCGACCGACAGCAGCACGCCGTCGTCGGCCTGCACCAGCGCGGTGCGGTCGGCCCGCCGTCCGGCCGGGCCGAGCGGGTCGTCCTCGCGCAGCTCCGCCTCGTCGGCCGCCGACTCGGGCAGCTGCGGCGGCGCGGCCCGCCGGCGGGTGGCCACCTTCGCCACGGCGACGCCGACCGCGGTGCCCGCGGCGGCGAGCCCGAGGACGGCGCCGGCGATCCCGGCGACCTGCCCCGTGGAGACGTGGTGGCCGGCCTGCCTCCGCTTGGGCCGGTGCGCCATCAGACCGCCCCCGCCGAGCCGACGTGACGGCGGGTGAACCGGCCGCCGACCCGGGTGACGAGCTCGTAGTGGATGGTGTCGAGGACGTCGGCCCAGTCCTGCGCCGTCGGCTCGCCCGCGGTGCCGGGACCCCACAGCACGACCCGCTCCCCGGGGGCGATCGGGTCGTCGCCGACGTCGAGCACGAACTGGTCCATGCAGACCCGGCCGGCGATGGTGCGCCGCGCGCCGGCGGCCAGGACGGGCGCGCGGTTGCCGGCGGCACGGGGCACGCCGTCGGCGTAGCCGACCGGCACCAGCGCCAGCGTGGTCTCGGCCGCCGTCGAGTAGGCGTGGCCGTAGGAGACGCCGGCCCCCGCGGGCACCCGCTTGGTCAGCGCGACCCGTGCCTGCACGGTCATCGCCGGGCGCAGCCCGTGCGCGGCGGGGTCGCCGCCGAGCGGGTCGAGGCCGTAGATCGCGATGCCCGGCCGGACCATGTCGTACCAGGTCTCCGGCAGCGTGACGGTGGCCGCCGAGTTGGCCAGGTGCCGGCGGGCGTCGGTGAGCCCGGCCGCGCGCGCGATCGCCACGGCCTCCTCGAAGACGAGGACCTGGCGGCCGATCGTCGGGTGCAGGGGCGCGTCGGCGTAGGCCATGTGGCTCCACAGCCCGACGACCTCGACCTCGCCGTCGGCCTGGGCGCGCGCGGCGGCGGCGACCAGGCCGGGCCACTCCTGCACGGTGGCGCCCTCGCGGGAGAGCCCGGTGTCGACGAACAGGTGCAGCCGGGCCGGCCGCCCGGTCGCGCGGGCGGCGGCGACCACCTCGTCGAGGCCCCACGTCGCGTTGACCGAGACCTCGACGTCGGCGGCGAGCGCGGCGGCGAAGTCCTCCCCCGGGCCGTTGAGCCAGGCCAGCAGCGGGGCGGTGACGCCGCCGGCGCGCAGCCGCAGCGCCTCCTCGACGACCGCGACCCCGAGCATGTCGGCGCCGCCGGCCAGCGCGGCGCGGGCGGCGGGCAGCATGCCGTGGCCGTAGCCGTCGGCCTTGACCACCGCCATCAGGGGTCGGCCGACCTTCGCGCGCAGCACGGCGGTGTTCGCCGCGATGGCGTCGAGGTCGACCACCACCTCGGCCCGGGCATCGCTCACGGACGCCAGTCTCCCAGGCGGCGCGCCGGGACCCCGCGCAGCCGGGACAGCGCGTCGGGCAGCCGGCGGACCAGGTCGCCGGCCAGCAGCGGGCCGCGCTCGGCGGCCAGCTGCCCGGTGCGGCCGTGCAGGTGCGCACCCGCGGCCGCCGCCTCGGCCGCGGGCAGACCGGTGGCCAGCAGCGCGCCGGTGAGGCCGGACAGGACGTCGCCGGTGCCGGCGGTGGCCAGCCACGGCGTGCCGGTCGCGTTGACGAACGCGGCGCCGTCGGCGCCGGCGACGACGGTGGCGTCGCCCTTGAGCAGGACGACGGCGCCGAGGTCGGCGGCCAGCCGGCGGGCCGCGCCGATCCGGTCGTCCCCGACCTCGGACCCGAAGCGGGCGAACTCCCGGTCGTGGGGCGTGAGGACGGTGGGCGCCGACCGCCGCCGGACCAGGTCGGGCTCCCGCGCCGCCATGGTCAGGCCGTCGGCGTCGACCAGCACGGGCAGGTCGGTCGCGAGGACCTCGGCGAGCACGCTGCGGGCGTCGTCGTCGGTGCCCGTGCCGGGGCCCACCACCCAGGCCTGCACCCGGCCGGCGTCGGCGGGACGGCCGGAGGTGACGATCGCCTCCGGCCAGGCGGCGCGGACGCCGTCGGCCGCCGTCCCGGCGTAGCGGACCAGGCCCGGCCGGGTGCGCAGCGCCGCCCCGGTGCACAGCACGCCGGCGCCCGGGTAGGTGCTGGAGCCGGCGACGATGCCCACGACGCCCTGGGTGTACTTGTCGTCGTCCGGGCCGGGCGGGGGCAGCCGGGCGGCGACGTCGGCGTCGGTGAACTGGTGCACGGTCGCCCGGGGCAGGCCGAGGCCGATGTCGACGAGGTGGACGTCGCCGGCGTACCCGCGGCCGGCGCCCACCACCAGGCCGGGCTTCACCGCGCCGAAGGTGACCGTGTGCTGGGCGGGGAACGCCGCGCCGGGCACCGCGCCGGTGTCGGCGTCGACCCCGCTCGGGACGTCGACGGCGACCATCAGCCCCGGGCCGGTGGCCGCCGCCTCGACCAGGGCGGCCGCGGGCGGGCGCAGGGCGCCGGTGCCGCCGATGCCGACGATCCCGTCGAGGACGAGGTCGGCGCGGTCCAGCCCGGGATCGCCGTCGGTCACCACCCGCCCGCCCGCCCGCCGGAAGGCGGCCAGCCCGGCGGCGTGCGCCCGGTCCGGCGCGAGCAGGACGGCGGTGACGCGGGCGCCGCGGGCGGCCAGCGCGGCTCCGGCGAACAGCGCGTCGCCGCCGTTGTTGCCCGCCCCGACCAGCGCGGTCACGCGGGCGCCGTAGGCGCGGTCGAGCAGCCGCAGGCACACCGTGGCCAGGCCCGTGGCGGCCCGCTGCATGAGGGCGCCCTCCGGGGTCGCGGCGAGCACCGGCTCCTCCGCCGTCCGCACCTCGTCCGCGGTGTGCAGGCCGATCACGCGCGCCCCAGCCCCTCGGCGACCACCATCGCCGAGGCGATGCCGCCGTCGTGGCTCATGGACAGGTGCCAGGACGTGACGCCCAGCTGGGCGGCGCGGCCGGCGACCGTGCCGCGGATCTCCAGGTGCGGGCGGCCGTGCTCGCCCACGGTCACCTCGGCGTCGTGCCAGTGCAGGTCACCCGGCGCGCCCAGCGCCTTGGCGACCGCCTCCTTGGCCGCGAAGCGGGCGGCCAGCGACTCGCCGGTGCGCGGTGTCCCCGAGGGCGTGTGCTGCTCGGCCTCGGTGAAGAGCCGGTCGCGCAGCCCCGGCGTCCGGACGAGCGACTCCGCGAAGCGCTGCACGGGCACCACGTCGATGCCGACCCCGATGATCACCCGTCCAGTCTGCCTGGTGACGTGCTGGAGCGGCCCGGCTGCAGGGACCCGCGGCGCGCGGAGCGTGCCGTGGGGGGCAGTCGGGTCCTTCTACTCGACGGTGACGGACTTGGCCAGGTTGCGGGGCTGGTCGACATCGAAGCCGCGGGTGTCGGCGATCTCGCAGGCCAGGATCTGCAGCGGCACCGTGGTCACCACGGGGGCGAGCAGGGTCGGCGTGCGCGGCACCCGGACGATGTGGTCGGCGTAGGGGACGACGTCGTCGTCCCCCTCCTCGGCGATCACGATGGTGCGGGCCCCGCGGGCCCGGACCTCTTGGATATTGCTGACCGTCTTGCCGTGCAGCGGGCTCAGGGGCGAGGGGACGACGACGAAGACCGGCGTGCCCTGGTCGATGACCGCGATCGGCCCGTGCTTGAGCTCGCCCGCGGCGAAGCCCTCTGCGTGGATGTATGCCAGCTCTTTGAGCTTCAGCGCACCCTCGAGGGCGACCGGGTAGCCGACGTGGCGGCCCAGGAACAGGATCGTCCCGCAGTCCGCCAGGGAGCGGGCGAGCTTCCGCACCGGCTCCATGCTCTCGAGCACCGTGCTGACCGCATCGGGGAGCCGGCGCAGCTGCTCGACCACGGAACCGACCTCGTCGGCGTACTTGATGCCGCGGATCTGTGCCAGGAACAGCCCGACCAGGTAGCAGGCCACCAGCTGGGTGAGGAAGCCCTTCGTCGAGGCGACGGCGACCTCCGGACCGGCGTGCGTGTAGAGGACGGCGTCGGACTCGCGCGGGATGGTGGACCCGTTCGCGTTGCAGATGGCCAGCACGCGGGCCTTCTGCTCCTTGGCGTGTCGCAGTGCCATGAGCGTGTCCATCGTCTCGCCGGACTGGCTGACGACCACGACCAGCGTCGAGCGGTCGAGGACGGGGTCGCGATAGCGGAACTCGCTGGCCAGCTCCACCTCGACGGGCAGCCGGGTCCAGTGCTCGATGGCGTACTTGGCGATCAGGCCGGCGTGGTAGGCGGTACCGCAGGCGACCACGAACACCTTGTCGACGTCGCGCAGGTCCTGGTCGGTGAGCCGCACCTCGTCGAGGACGAGCTCCCCGTGCTCCCCGAGGCGGCCGAGCAGGGTGTCGGCGATCGCCCGCGGCTGCTCGGCGATCTCCTTGAGCATGAACCAGTCGTACCCGCCCTTCTCCGCGGCGGCGGCGTCCCAGTCGACGGTGTACGGCTTGGCCTCGACCGGCTGGCCGGCGAAGTCGGTCACCGTGGCACCCCGGGTGCGGTGGATCTCCACCACCTGGTCCTGGCCGAGCTCCAGGGCGTCGCGGGTGTGCGCGATGAACGCGGCGACGTCGGAGCCGAGGAAGTACTCGCCGTCCCCGATGCCCACGACCAGCGGGCTGTTGCGCCGGGAGGCGACCAGCGTGTCCGGCTCGTCGGCGTGCGTCGCGACCAGGGTGAAGGCCCCCTCCAGCCGGCGGCTCACCACGCGCATCGCCTCGATCAGCCGGTCCGGCCCCGCGGGCAGCTCCCGGTACGCCGCGGCGAGCAGGTGCGCCACCACCTCGGTGTCGGTCTCGGAGGAGAACTCGACGCCGGTGGCCTCGATCTCGGCGCGCAGACTCGCGAAGTTCTCGATGATCCCGTTGTGGACCACCGCGACCGTGCCGTCGGCCGACAGGTGGGGGTGGGCGTTGCGGTCGGTCGGACCGCCATGGGTGGCCCACCTGGTGTGCCCGAGGCCGATCGTCGCCGCCGGCAGCGGCTGCTCGGCGAGCACCTTCTCCAGGTTGGCGAGCTTGCCCGCCTTCTTGGCCGCGACCAGCTCACCGTCGGCGGCCCCGCCGACGCGCAGCGCCACGCCCGCCGAGTCGTAGCCCCGGTACTCCAGCCGCCGCAGACCATCCAGGACGACGTCCAGAGCGCCCTGGGGGCCGACGTAACCCACGATCCCGCACATTTCACCGAGGGTACCGGCGCCGGACGCCTGTACCGGCGACCTCGGGTCGACGTCTCCCCCGCAGGGGGGCGACGGCGGGTCAGTCCACGGAGGCGACGACGTCCGCCAGCCGGCGGGCGACCGCGTCGGCGGTCTCCTGCGTGGGCGCCTCGACCATGACGCGGACCAGCTGCTCGGTGCCCGACGGGCGCAGCAGCACGCGGCCGGAGTCGCCGAGCTCCGCCTCCGCCGCGTTCACCGCGTCGGCGACCGCGTCGCTCGCGGCCACGGCGAGGCGGTCGCGCACCGGCACGTTGATCAGCACCTGAGGCAGCCGCTGCACCACCCCGGCGAGGTCGGCCAGGGAGGCCCCGACCGCCGCCATGCGGGACATGAGCGACAGGCCGGTGAGCAGGCCGTCGCCCGTGGTGGCGTGGTCGAGGAAGACGAGGTGGCCGCTCTGCTCGCCACCGAGGGACAGATCGAGCGCACGCAGGGCTTCGAGCACGTAGCGGTCGCCGACGGCCGTGGTGCGCACGGCGATGCCGGCGTCGCGCATCGTGTGGTGGAACCCGAGGTTGCTCATCACGGTGGCGACGACGGTGTCCTGCTTGAGCGTGCCGCGCTCCTTGAGCCCCAGCGCGCAGATGGCCAGGATCGCGTCACCGTCGACCACGTCGCCGCCGGCGGTGACCGCCAGGCAGCGGTCGGCGTCGCCGTCGTGCGCGATGCCCAGGTCGGCACCGCGGGCGCGGACCGCCTCGATCAGCGGCCCCAGGTGCGTCGAGCCGATGCCGTCGTTGATGTTCCAGCCGTCGGGCGCGCAGCCGATCGTGTGCACCGTGGCACCGGCCCGCCGGTAGACGTCAGGTGCGACGCCGGCGGCGGCGCCGTGGGCGCCGTCGACGACGAGGTGGAGCCCGGTGAGCGGCTGCTCGACGGTGGAGAGGAGGTGCTCGACGTACTCCTCCCCGGCGCGCGGCAGGGGACGGACCCTGCCGATCCCCGGGCCGGTCGGCCGGCGACCGTCGACGTCGAGATCGCCCGCCCGGCGGCGCGGCCTGGTGACGACGCGCTCGATCTCGGCCTCGACGTCGTCGGGGAGCTTGTGCCCGCCTCGGCTGAAGAGCTTGACGCCGTTGTCCGGCATGGGGTTGTGGCTGGCAGAGATCATCACGCCGAGGTCCGCGTCATGCTGCGCGGTGAGGAACGCCAGAGCAGGGGTGGGCACGACGCCCGCCAGATGCACGTCGGCCCCGACGCTGGTCAAGCCGGCCACGACGGCGGCCTCGAGCATCTCCCCGCTGGCGCGGGGATCACGGCCGACGACCGCGACGGGACGTGACGTCCCGTCGCGGTCGGCGAGCACCCCGGCGGCCGCGCGGGCCACCGAGAGGGCCAGTTCGGGGGTGAGGTCGGCGTTGGCCAGACCCCGCACCCCGTCGGTCCCGAAGAGGCGACCCACGAAGAGGTCAGCGCTTCGAGTACTGGGGCGCCTTGCGGGCCTTCTTCAGGCCGTACTTCTTGCGCTCCTTGACCCGCGGGTCGCGGGTGAGGAAGCCGGCCTTCTTGAGGGCAGGGCGGTCCTCGGACTCGACCTCGATGAGGGCACGGGCGATCGCCAGGCGCAGCGCGCCGGCCTGCCCGGTGACGCCGCCACCCCTGAGGATGCCGACGACGTCGTACTGCTCGCCCTTCTCCAGGGTCACGAACGGCTCGCGGATGAGCTGCTGGTGCACCTTGTTCGGGAAGTACTCCTCGAGGGTGCGGCCGTTGAGCGTGAACTGGCCGGTGCCGGGCAGCAGCCGCACGCGGACCACGGCCTCCTTGCGCCGGCCGACGGTCTGGACGGGACGCCCCTCGGCGTCGGTCAGGGTCAGGGCGCTGGTCACTGGGCCACCTGCTTGATCTCGAAGGTCTGGGGCTGCTGGGCGGCGTGCGGGTGCTCGGGCCCGGCGTACACCTTCAGCTTCTTGAGCATCTGCCGGCCGAGGCTGTTGTGCGGCAGCATGCCCTTGACGGCGCGCTCGATGACGCGGTCGGGGTGCGTGCGCAGCTGGTCGCCCACGTTGATGGTCTTGAGGCCACCCGGGTAGCCGGAGTGCCGGTAGGCGTTCTTCTGGTCCCGCTTCGACCCGGTCAGGGCGACCTTGCCGGCGTTGACGATCACGACGAAGTCGCCGACGTCCACGTGCGGGGCGTACTGGGGCTTGTGCTTGCCGCGCAGCAGCTGCGCGGTCTGGCTGGCCAGTCGACCGAGCACCACGTCGGTGGCGTCGATGACGTGCCAGGCCCGGGCGACCTCGCCGGGCTTGGGGGTGTACGTGCGCACGGGCTCGTCACCTTTCGTCTGTCGGGTGGAGGCCGGTGGGTTCGCCTCGCCGAGGACGGGAGACGGTGCCGCGCGCGCGAGCACCAGCCGACCCGCGCGCCGATCGGCCACGATACCAGCCGGCGGCTCTCCCCCGCCGGGCGCGGAGAAGGGCGGCCGGCGCTCAGCCGTCGATGCGGTCTCGCTGCGCCGGCAACAGCGAATCCATGGGGCCGTAGTCGTCCGCCCGCGTCAGCCCCGCGACGTCGACGCTGGCCAGGTAGCTGCCGTACCCGACGTAGCAGCGCTGGAAGAAGACGCCGTCCTGCTCGAAGTGGAAGCAAGGCGCCTCGGGGATCGACGGGAGGGTGAAGCGGGTCCCGCCGAAGGCCGCGGTCTCGAGCTCGGCGAACGCGTCGTAGACGGCGTTGGTCTGCGCCGACGACGGGAACGCGTAGAGGGCGACGGCGTAGCTGAGGTCGCCCTCGTCGGACTGCTTCGTGTAGAAGCCCGCGAACCCGTTGGCGCTGAGCAGCTGGCGCTCCCGCACCGGGTCGATGGCGAGCCGCAGGTAGCCCTCGAGGTCGTAGGGGCCCGACTCGTTGCGGAAGTCGCCGGGCGGGTCGAGCGTGTACGCCGACAGGCCCTGCGGGTCGGCCGGCAGCGCGGGCACGTCGGCCTGCGGCGTGGGGGTGAACCCGGCGAGCAGCTGGACCTGGTCGGTGAGCACCTTCTCGACGTCGGCGGCGGCCGCGTCGGCCGTGGTCTCGTGGAACAGGTAGGCGATCATCCGCCCGACCGGCACGAACGCCTGGACGGTGGCCTCGTCGCCCTCCTGCAGCACCACCGCGCCGCCGTCCACCTCGATCGGCGCCTCCTCGTACCCGGCGGCCACCTGGTCGGCGACCAGCTCGTCGGCGGCGAGGACGGCGGCCTCGGGGTCGGAGACCTCCACGGCCATGGTGAGGGTGGCCGGACCCCCCTCCGGCTCGCTGCCGCACTGACCCCACGCGGCGACGAAGCCGTACCGGTCGAGGATGTCGGCGACGGTGCCCGTCCCGAAGTACGCGGCGTCGAGGTCGGCCGCGGTGACCTGCGGACCGGCCGGGAAGCAGCTCTCGGTCCGGCTGGGGAAGCTGATCGGGACGAGCGAGGTGACCGAGGCGATGCGGTGGGACTCGAGCACGGTGCCGACGCCGACCGGCGGCGGCGGGGTGACCTCAAGCGGCGTCTCGGTGGGCGTGGGCCCGGCCTCGGTGGTCGACGGAGCGGCCGTCTCCGCCGGGCTCGCCGTCCCCACGACCGTGCTCGTGCACCCGGTCACCAGCAGCCCGGCGAACAGCGCCGGGACCACGGCCCGCACCCACCCCCGCCCGCTCACGGGCCGCAGCCTAGGCGGCGGATCGGGCGAACAGCGTGGTCGACGCGCTCAGCCGACCTCGGCGAGCTTGCCGGTGTCGACGTCGTAGACGGTGCCGCGCACCTCGCGGGAGAGCAGGTAGGGGCTCTCCCGGATCAGGCGCATCGACTCCCGGACGTCGTCGGCGGGGTCGCGGAACGCGCGCACCGCCCACGGCGGCCGGCGCCCGGTGGCCTGCTCCACCTGGTCGGCGAACGACGTGTCGTCGGTGGCCTGCAGCCCGCACCGGGTGTGGTGGACCAGCAGGATCTCGCGGGTGCCCAGGACGTGCTGGGAGACGGTCAGCGACCGGATGACGTCCTCGGTGATGACCCCGCCGGCGTTGCGGATGACGTGCGCGTCGCCGACCTCGAGCCCGAGCATCTGGAACAGCGGCATGCGGGAGTCCATGCACGCCACGACCGCGACCTTGCGCGCCGGCCGCACGTCCTTAGACCCCGGGAACCGCTCCGCCCACTGGTCGTTGGCCGCCAGCATCCGGTCGATCTCGGACATCAGCACCTCCGTCACTCGCCTGCCGCACCCTAACCACGGGGGGTCCGTGCCTCCCGCCGCACCCCCCGGCGGACGGCTCCCGCAGGATGGGGCCGTGCGCACGGTCGAGGAACACCAGGCGGTGGTGGCCGCCCTGCTGACCCCGCTGCCCGAGGAGGACGTCCACCTCGCGGCGGCGCACGGCCGGGTGCTCGCCCGCGACGTGACCGCGGCGGTGGGCCTGCCGGGCTTCGACAACTCCGCGATGGACGGCTACGCCGCACGCGCCGAGGAGCTGGCGCAGCTGCCGGCGCGGCTGCCGGTCGCCGACGACATCCCGGCCGGGCGCACCGACGTCCGCCCGCTGGCGCCGGGCACCGTGCAGCGGATCATGACCGGCGCTCCCCTGCCGGACGGCGCCGACGTCGTCGTCCCGGTCGAGCTCACCGACCGCGGCACCGACGTCGTCGAGATCCGCGACGCCCCCGCCCGGGGCACCCACCTGCGCACCGCCGGGGAGGACATCCCGGCCGGCGCGGTGGCCCTGGCCGCCGGGAGCCCGCTGGGCGCGGCCCAGCTCGGCCTGGCCGCGGCGGTCGGCCTGACGACCCTGCCGGTGCGGCGCCGGCCGCGGGTGCTGGTGCTCTCGACCGGCAGCGAGCTGGTCGAGCCCGGGCAGCCGCTGCTGCCGGGCCAGATCTACGAGTCGAACTCGCGGCTGCTGGTGGCGGCCGTCGAGGACGCCGGCGGGCAGGCCCGGCGGCTGCACTTCGTGCCCGACGACGTCGACCAGTTCCTGGCCACCCTCCGCGCCGAGCTGGACTCGGCCGACCTGCTGCTCACCAGCGGCGGGGTGAGCGCCGGCGCCTACGAGGTGGTCAAGGACGCGCTGGCCGAGCTGGGCACGGTCGAGTTCGTCAAGGTGGCGATGCAGCCCGGCGGGCCGCAGGGCGCCGGCACCGTGGACGGCGTCCCGATCGTCACGCTGCCGGGCAACCCGGTGAGCTCGTTCGTGTCGTTCGAGGTGTTCGTCCGACCGGCGCTGCGGCGGGCGCTCGGGCACGCGCTGCCCGACCGGCTGCGCGCGCCCGCCCGGCTCACCGCGCCGCTGTCCTCGCCCGCCGGCAAGCGGCAGTTCCTGCGCGGCCGCTACGACGCCGGCCGGGTCTCCCAGGTCGGCGGCCCCGGCTCCCACCTGGTGGCGCACCTGGCCCGGGCGAACTGCCTGGTCGTGGTCCCCGAGGACGTCACCGCGCTGCCCGAGGGCGCCGAGGTGGACGTCGTCCTGATCGAAGGAGCCCTGCAGTGAGCGACGCCCGCTTGACCCACGTCGACGAGACCGGCGCCGCCCGGATGGTGGACGTGTCGGAGAAGGCGGTCACCACCCGGGTGGCGACGGCGGCGGGACGGGTGCTGGTCAGCCCCGAAGTGGTCGCGCTGCTGCGCGGCGAGGGCGTGCCCAAGGGCGACGCGGTGGCGGTCGCCCGGATCGCCGGCATCGCCGGGGCCAAGCGCACGCCGGACCTCGTGCCGCTGTGCCACCCCATCGCGCTGCACGGCGTCACGGTCGACCTCGAGGTCACCGACGACGGCGTGGAGATCACCGCCACCGCCCGCACCGCCGACCGCACCGGCGTGGAGATGGAGGCCCTCACCTCGGTGGCCGTGGCCGGGCTGACGATGATCGACATGGTCAAGGCGGTGGACCCCCGCGCGGCGATCACCGACGTCCGGCTGCTGGCCAAGAGCGGCGGCAAGAGCGGGGAGTGGCGCCGGTGAGCGAGCTGCCGGCGGACGCCCGGGCGCTGGTGCTGACCGCCTCCAACCGGGCCTTCGCCGGGGTGTACGAGGACCGCAGCGGGCAGGCGCTGGCCGCGGGGTTGCGGCAACTCGGGTTCGACGTGGAGGGTCCGCACGTGCGCCCGGACGACCTCGGCGAGCTCGAGGCGGTGCTGCGCGCGGCGGTCGACGCCGGCTTCGACGTCGTCCTCACCACGGGGGGGACCGGGCTCTCCCCCACCGACGTCACGCCCGAGGCGACCCGCCGGGTGCTCGAGCGCGAGGCGCCGGGGCTGGCCGAGGCGGTGCGGCGGTACGGGGCCGGGAACGTGCCCACCTCGGTGCTGTCGCGGGGCGTCGCCGGCACCGCCGCGCGCACCCTGATCGTCAACCTGCCGGGCTCGACCGGCGGGGTGGAGGACGGCCTCGCCGTGCTGGGCCCGCTGCTCCCCCACGTCGTGAGCCAGCTCCGTGGAGGTGACCATTGATCGGCCGTCTCGAGAAGACCGTGCTCGACTGCCCGGACCCGCGCGCGCTCGCCGCGTTCTACGCCGAGGTGCTCGGCATGCGGGTGAACGAGGACGGCGACGACTGGGTCGTCATCGGCCGGGAGCCCGGGATGCGGGAGCTGGCGTTCCAGCGCGCGGACCCCTACGAGCCCCCGCGCTGGCCCGACCCGGCGCGCCCGCAGCACGAGCACCTCGACATCCGGGTGGACGACGTCGACAGCGCGGAGCGGGCCGTGCTGGCCCTCGGCGCCCGCAAGCTGCCGGCGCAGCGCGAGGCCGGCTTCCGGGTGTTCGCCGACCCCGCCGGCCACCCCTTCTGCCTGGTCTTCGGCTAGGCAGCCCGTCGCTCCCGGGTGCCTAGCTCTCGGGCAGCACGACCCGCTCGGGCCGCGCGTACACGTTGCAGCCGTCGCCGCGCAGGAATCCGACCAGCGTGATGCCGACGTCGGCGGCGAGCTCCACGGCGAGCGACGACGGCGCCGACACCGCGGCCAGCACCGGGACGCCGGCCATGGCCGCCTTCTGGGTCAGCTCGAAGCTCGCCCGGCCGCTGACCATGAGCACGTGCCCGGCCAGCGGCAGCCGGGCGGTGCGCACGGCGTCCCCCACCACCTTGTCGACGGCGTTGTGCCGGCCGACGTCCTCGCGCAGGGCGACGAGCTCGCCCTCGGCGGTGAACAGCCCGGCCGCGTGCAGCCCGCCCGTCTTGTCGAACACCTGCTGGGCCGCGCGCAGCCGGTCGGGCAGCGCCAGCAGCACCTCCAGCGGCAGGCGGAGGCCGTCGCCGGCCACGTCGAAGCGGGTCCGCGTGCGGATCGCGTCGATGCTGGCCTTGCCGCACACGCCGCACGAGCTCGACGTGTAGAAGTTGCGGTCCAGCGCCGTGTCCGGCGCGGCCACGCCGGGGGCCAGGTCGACGTCGACGACGTTGTAGGTGTTGCGGCCCTCGGCGTCGACGGAGTTGCAGTAGCGGAGGCCGGCGAGGTCGTCGGCGGAGGCGATCACGCCCTCGGTGAGCAGGAACCCGTGGACCAGGTCGAAGTCGTCGCCGGGGGTGCGCATGGTGACCGCCAGCGGCGTGCCGCCGAGCCGGATCTCCAGCGGCTCCTCGGCCGCGACGGTGTCCGGCCGCGTCGAGGAGACCGGCCCGCGGATGCGCAGCACCGGTGTGCGGCTGGTGACTCGTCCCACGCGGGGAACGGTACCCACCCGCGAGGCCCTACCGTGCAGGTCATGGACGGGTCCGTTCCGCTGCCGCCGTACGCGGCGGTGGTGCTCGCCGGCGGCCGCGCGGCCCGGCTGGGCGGGCAGGCCAAGCCGCAGCTCGACGTCGGCGGGCGCAGCATCCTGGCCGCCGTCCTCGCCGCGGTCGCCGACGCCGATCCGCGGGTCGTCGTCGGCCCTCCGCAGCCCGTGCCGGCCGGGGTGGTCGTCGTCCGGGAGGAGCCGCCGCGCGGCGGTCCGGTGGCGGCGCTGCGGGCCGGCCTTGCCGCGGTGCCCACCGACGTCGTCGCCGTCCTCGCCGGCGACCTGCCGTTCCTCACGGCCGGGCTGGTCCGCTCGCTGCGCGAGCGGCTCACCGGCGACGGCGTCCTCGTCGTGGACGACACCGGCCGCGACCAGCTCCTGCTCGGGGTCTGGCGGACGGCGGTGCTGCGCGCCGCGGTCGCCGACGTCGCGGGGCCCACCTCGATGCGCAAGGTGCTCAGCCCGCTGGCGGTGCGGCGGTTCCGGCCCCCGACCGTGCCCGGCGTGCCCCCGCCGTGGACCGACTGCGACACCCCGGCCGACCTCGCCCGGGCCCGCGAGGCGGCCGCGCGGTTGGGCCGGGCCCGCCGACCGGAGTAGGAAGGGCGGCATGCGCGTCGTCGTCGCCGGAGCCCACGGGCAGGTCGCCCGCCGCCTCGGCCGCCTGCTGTCCGTCCGCGGCGACACCGTGGTGGGGATCGTCCGCAACCCCGACCACGCCGCCGACCTGGAGGCCGACGGCGTGCAGCCCGCGGTGCTCGACCTCGAGCGGGCCTCGCCGGACGACGTCGCCGAGGTGCTGCGGGGCGCCGACGCGGTGGTGTTCGCCGCCGGGGCCGGGCCGGGTAGCGGCGCCGCCCGCAAGCACACCGTCGACCACGGCGCCGCCGTCCTGCTGGCCGACGCCGCCGAGCGGGCCGGGGTGCGGCCGTACCTGCTGGTCTCCTCGATGGGCGTCGAGCAGGCGCGCGGGGGGACGCCGGCCGGGATGGACCCGGTGTTCGCCGTCTACCTGCAGGCCAAGCTGCGGGCGGAGGACCAGATCCTGCCGCGCCCCGGTCTGGACACCACGATCGTCCGGCCCGGGCGGCTGACCGACGAGCCCGGCACCGGCCGGGTCACCCTCGCCCACGGGGTCGAGTTCGGCGACGTGCCGCGGGACGACGTCGCGGCGGTGCTGGCCGAGATCCTGCGCACGGGCAAGGTCAACGACGTCGTGGAGCTGGTGGGCGGCGACACCCCGGTGGCCGAGGCGGTCGCCGCGCTGCCCTAGTCGCGGCGGGCGCGGGTGACCGTCGCCCGGGCGGCGAGCATGTCGTCGGGCGGGTAGTCGACGCGCAGCAGGGTGAGCCCGCCGGCCGGGGCGACGGGCACCTCGTCGGCCCGCGCCGTGCGCGTCAGCAGGCCGGCCGGCCAGTCGGCGGGGCGCCGCCCCTCCCCCACGGCGAGCAGGGCGCCGACGAGGCTGCGCACCATCGAGTGGCAGAAGGCGTCGGCGGAGGCGTGCACCAGCACCAGGTCGCCGTCCCGCTCGACCGACAGGGCCAGCAGGGTGCGCACGGTCGTGGCACCGTCCCGGCGGCGGCAGAAGGCGGCGAAGTCGTGCTCGCCGAGGAGCAGGGCGGCGGCCCGCGCCATCGCCCGGTCGTCCAGCGCGCGTGGCCAGCCGACGGTGTCCGCCCGGCGCAGCGGTGACGGGCCGCCCGGGGCGTCGGTGAGCCGGTAGGCGTAGTGCCGGGCGAGCGCGGCGAAGCGGGCGTCGAAGTCGGGGGGCGCCGCGACGACGGCGGAGACGGCGATGTCGGGCGGCAGGAGGCCGCGCAACCGCCGCAGGAGCTTCCCGCGCTGCTCCTCCCAGGCCGCCTGCGGGACGTCGGCCGAGGCGACCTGGCCGGTGGCGTGCACGCCGGCGTCCGTGCGGCCGGCGACGGTCAGCGCGACCGGCGTCCGCAGCACGGTGGCGAGGGCCTGCTCCAGCTCGCCCTGCACCGTCCGCTGACCGGGCTGGCGCGCCCAGCCGTGCAGCGCCGTGCCGTCGTAGGCGATGTCGAGCCGGACGCGGACGAGCCCGCCACCGTGACCGGTGGCGGGCTCGTCGGGGTGGTGCGAGGTGATCAGCGGATCACTTGGGGTCGGGCGCGGACTCGCCACCCGGGGCGTGCGTGCCGGCGGTGGCGGCGTCGCCGAGCTCGGCGGCCTCCACCTCGGCGGCGGCCGCGGCGGCCACCTCGGGCGAGACGTTGTCGCTGTCGACGACGGCGAGGTTCTGCGCCGACGGCTCGGCCTCGACGTCGCCGTCGTCCTGCCGCTCGCCGTCGGGGTTGAAGACGTCGGCGACGATCTCCTGCGCCTCCTCGTCCACCTCCCCGTCGGTGACGGCCGGCGAGGTGTCGCCGCCGGGGCCGGTGTCCTCGCCGGTGCCCTCGGTGTCGGTGACCTCGGTGTCGGTGACCTCGGTGTCGGTGATCTCGTCGGCGTCGGCGGTCTCGACCGCGTCGGCGGTGACCTCACCGGACGCGGCGGCCGCGCCGGCGCCGGAGGCGAAGCGGGTGCCGCGGGCGCGCTCGGCCTCGCCGACCGCCTGCTGGCCCACGGTCAGGGCCTCGACCAGCTCGATGACCGCCATGGGGGCGTTGTCGCCCTTGCGGTTGCCCACCTTGGTGATCCGCGTGTAGCCACCGGCGCGGTTCTCGTAGCGCGGCCCGATCTCGGCGAACAGGTGGTGGACGACGTCCTTGTCGCGGATGACGGTCATCACCTGGCGCCGGGCGTGCAGGTCACCGCGCTTGGCGAAGGTCACCAGCTTCTCGGCGAACGGACGCAGCCGCTTCGCCTTCGCCTCGGTGGTGGTGATCCGCCCGTGCTCGAACAGCGACGTGGCCAGGTTGGCCAGCATCAGCCGCTCGTGCGAGGGGGACCCGCCGAGGCGGGGGCCCTTGGTGGGGGTGGGCATTGTCGGTCTCTCCTCGAGCGGCCGGGCGGGCAGTGCCCGGCTGCGGTCCGTTGCTGCAGTGCGTCGCTGTTCAGTGTGGCGGGCCGGGAGACCCGGCCGGGCAGCGGGGGTGGTCCGCCGCTGCCCGGCCGTGCAGCGTCAGAGCTGCTCGGTCTCCTGGTACGCGGTGTCGTCGTACTGCGCGTCCCCGTAGGGGCTGCCGTACTCGGCGGTGCCGTGGTACGCGTCGGTCTCGTAGCCCTCGTCGTAGCTCTCGACCGAGGTGGGGATGAACCCGGGCGGGCTGTCCTTGAGCGCGAGACCCATCGCCGCGAGCTTCATCTTGACCTCGTCGATGGACTTGGCCCCGAAGTTGCGGATGTCGAGCAGGTCCGCCTCGGAGCGGGTGACGAGCTCACCGACGGTGTGCACGCCCTCGCGCTTGAGGCAGTTGTAGGACCGGACGGTGAGGTCCATGTCCTCGATCGGCATCGAGAAGTTCGCGATGTCCGCGGCCTCGGCCGGGCTGGGGCCGACCTCGATGCCCTCGGCGTCGATGTTCAGCTCGCGCAGCAGGCCGAACAGCTCGACCAGCGTGGAGCCGGCGCTGGCGATCGCGTCCCGGGGGGCGATCGACGGCTTGGTCTCGACGTCGACGACGAGGCGGTCGAAGTCGGTCCGCTGCTCGACACGGGTCGCCTCGACGGCGTAGGTGACCTTGAGGACCGGCGAGTAGATCGAGTCGACGGGGATGCGGCCGATCTCCTGGCCGGGCTGCTTGTTCTGCGGCGCCGGCACGTAGCCGCGACCGCGCTCGACGACCAGCTCGATCTCCAGGCGGCCCTTGCCGTTGAGGGTCGCGATGTGCAGGTCGGGGTTGTGCACCTCGACACCGGCCGGCGGCGCGATGTCCGCGGCGGTGACCTCGCCCGGGCCCTGCTTGCGCAGGTACATGGTCACCGGCTCGTCGGAGTCGGAGCTGACGACCAGGCCCTTGAGGTTGAGGATGATCTCGGTGACGTCCTCCTTGACGCCCGGCACGGTGGTGAACTCGTGCAGGGTGCCCTCGATCCGGATGCTGGTGACGGCCGCACCGGGGATCGAGGACAGGAGCGTCCGCCGCAGGGAGTTGCCGAGGGTGTAGCCGAAGCCCGGCTCGAGCGGCTCGATCACGAACCGCGAGCGCTGCTCGGAGATGGTCTCCTCGGTCAGCGTGGGGCGCTGTGCGATGAGCATGGGACTGCTTCTCCTTCAGGTCCTCCGGCGCCCGCCATATGACGCCGTGAGGGGGGTGGTGCGGGCACCGGCGGGCATCTGTCCGCCCGCCGGCGCCGGACCTGCGGCAGGAGCCGGAGCCCCTGCCGCAGGCCGACGAGCTGCTACTTGGAGTAGAGCTCGACGATCAGCTGCTCCTGGACCGGGGTGTCGATGACCTGCCGGGCCGGGACGCTGTGCACGAGGACGCGCAGCTGGCTGCTGATGACCTCGAGCCACGGCGGCACCGGGCGCTCACCGGCGCGGGCCTGGGCGATCTCGAAGGGCACCATGCGGCGCGACTTCTCGGCGACCTCGATGATGTCGTTCTCGCTCACGCGGTACGACGGGATGTCGACCTTGCGGCCGTTGACCCGGATATGCCCGTGGCGGACCAGCTGGCGGGCCATGTCGCGGGACTCGGCGAAGCCGGCCCGGTAGACCACGTTGTCCAGCCGCGACTCGAGGATCTGCAGCAGGACCTCACCGGTCTTGCCCGTCTTGCGGTTGGCCTCTTCGTAGTAGCCGCGGAACTGCTTCTCGAGCACGCCGTAGATGCGGCGGGCCTTCTGCTTCTCGCGCAGCTGCAGCAGGTACTCGCTGTCCTTGCTGCGGCCCCGGCCGTGCTCGCCCGGCGGGTACGGCCGGATCTCGATCGGGCACTTCGGGGACTCGCACTTGCTGCCCTTGAGGAACAGCTTCATCTTCTCGCGCCGGCACATGCGGCAGTCGGCACCGGTGTAGCGGGCCACTTCGGGTTCTCCTCGTTCGTCTCGTCAGTGGCCGGTCAGACCCGGCGACGCTTCTTCGGGCGGCAGCCGTTGTGCGGCTGCGGGGTGACGTCCTGGATCTGGCCCACCTCGAGGCCGGTGGCCTGCAGCGAGCGGATCGCGGTCTCCCGGCCCGAGCCCGGGCCCTTGACGAAGACGTCGACCTTGCGCATGCCGTGCTCCTGCGCCTTGCGGGCGGCGTTCTCCGCGGCCATCTGCGCCGCGAACGGCGTGGACTTGCGCGAGCCCTTGAAGCCGACGTGGCCGGCGGAGGCCCAGCTGATCACGTTCCCGTTGGGGTCGGTGATCGACACGATCGTGTTGTTGAACGTGCTCTTGATGTGCGCGGCGCCGTGGGCGACGTTCTTCTTCTCCTTGCGGCGGACCTTCTTGGCGCCGGCCGCAGCGCGAGCCCTGGGAGGCATGAGTCTTTTCCGTGTCCTTCTGACGAATGGCCAAGAACAGCGCGCCGCGCGCGGTCGCTCCCGCCCTCTCGGGGTAGCTGCGACCGCGCGCGTGGCGGCTTACTTCTTGCCGGCCTTCTTCTTGCCGGCGATGGTCTTGCGCGGGCCCTTGCTCGAGCGCGCGTTGGTGCGGGTGCGCTGGCCGTGGACCGGCAGCCCGCGGCGGTGGCGGAGCCCCTGGTAGCAGCCGATCTCCACCTTGCGGCGGATGTCGGCGGCCACCTCGCGGCGGAGGTCACCCTCGACGCGGAAGTGCTCGTCGATGTAGTCGCGGAGCCTCAGCAGGTCCTCGTCGCCGAGGTCCTTGACGCGCAGGTCGGGGCTGACGCCCGTCGCGGCCAGGGTCTCCTTGGCGTGGGCCTTGCCGATGCCGTAGATGTACGTGAGCGCGATCTCCATCCGCTTCTCGCGGGGCAGGTCGACGCCGGCCAGTCGTGCCATGTTCTAGGTACTCCCAGTCCTGTTCCGACTCAGCCCTGGCGCTGCTTGTGCCGGGCGTTGTCGCAGATGACCATGACCCGGCCGTGCCGGCGGATCACCTTGCACTTGTCGCAGATCTTCTTCACCGACGGCTGGACCTTCACCGGTGCCGCCCCTCATTCCTTCTGATCGGGCCACCCTCGCGCGCCGCGGTGCGCGGCGCGCCGGTGGTCACTTGTAGCGGTAGACGATGCGACCGCGGGTCAGGTCGTAGGGCGAGAGCTCCACGACCACGCGGTCCTCGGGCAGGATGCGGATGTAGTGCTGACGCATCTTGCCGCTGATGTGGGCGAGCACCCGGTGCCCGTTCTGCAGCTCGACCCGGAACATCGCGTTGGGCAGCGGCTCGACGACGCGACCCTCGACCTCGATGGCCCCGTCCTTCTTCGCCATGCCCGACACGGCCTCCTGATTCGATCTGCGCCCACGCCGGAACCCGGCGGTGGACGCGCGGTGGTTTGCAGAACTGGTGGTGCCTGACGTCCTCGCGAGGGCGCCCTGCGTCACGCGGCCACAGCACGACGACAGAGCGGCGCGAACGCCACAGGCCACTGTACCCCGCTGCCCCAGCCGTCACCAACCCGGGTCGGGGGTGACGAGCAGCGCAGCGACTTCCGTCAGCGACGGACCGTGACGCCGTGGGGCGCCAGCCCCGCGGCCCCGCCGTCCTCGGCGGTGAGGACCCACGGGCCCTCGGGGGTGATCGCCACCGTGTGCTCGAAGTGCGCGGCGCGCGAGCCGTCCTTGGTGACGACCGTCCAGCCGTCCTCGAGCTCGGCGGTCGCCGGGTCGCCCACGGTGACCATCGGCTCGATGGCGAGCACCAGCCCGGGCACCAGCTTGGGGCCGCGGCCGGGGCGGCCGTAGTTGAGGACGTGCGGGTCCTGGTGCATCTCGGTGCCGATGCCGTGGCCGCCGTAGTGGTCGACGATCCCGTACGGGTGCGCCTCGGCGGTGATGACCTCCTCCACGGCGTGGCTGATGTCGGTCAGCCGGCCGCCGGCGACGGCCCGCGCCAGGCCCGCCCACATCGACCGCTCGGTGACGTCGAGCAGCGCCGCGTCCTCCGGCGAGGGCTCCCCCACCGTCACCGTGACCGCCGAGTCGCTGTGCCAGCCGTCGAGGATCGCGCCGCAGTCGATGGAGATGTTGTCCCCCTCGGCCAGCCGGCGGTCGGGGTTCGGGATCCCGTGGACGATCTCGTCGTTGATCGACGCGCAGATGGTGCCGGTGAACCCGTGGTAGCCGAGGAAGTTTGGCACCGCGCCGTGGGAGCGGATGTAGTCCTCGGCGACGGCGTCCAGCTCCTTGGTGCTCACCCCGGGGCGGACGGCGGCCTTGACCGCCTGCAGCGCCCCGAAGGTGATCAGCCCGGAGGCGCGCATGAGCTCGATCTCGTGCGGTGTCTTGATCTGGATCATGCGTCCACTCCACTTCGCCAGCAGCGGGATGCGGGCCAGGAGCTCGTTACCCATTCCCGCGCTGCCCTCAGTCTGCGCGCAGCTGCGCGCCGTCCGACCGACCCAGCGCGGCCATCGCGCGGGCGGTGACCTCCTCGATCTCGCCGATGGCGTCGATCCGCGAGAGGAGGCCTTCGGACTCGTAGAACCCGGACAGCGGGGCCGTCTGTTCCCGGTACACCTCGAGCCGGTGGCGGACGGTCTCCGGCTTGTCGTCATCCCGCTGCACCCACTGGCCGTCGACGAGCATGCGCCGCCCGGACAGCCGGCGGACCAGCTCGTCCTCGTCGACGACGAGCTCGAGCACGCGGTCGAGGGCGCCACCGAGCTCGACGAGCGAGGCGCGCAGCTGCTCGGCCTGCGGGATGGTGCGGGGGAAGCCGTCGAGCAGGAACCCGGCCTTGGCGTCGGGCTCGGCCAGCCGGTCGCTGACCATGGCCACGGTGATCTCGTCGGGGACGAGGTCGCCGGCGTCCATGTAGACCTTGGCCTGCCGACCCAGGTCGGTCTTGCCGCTGACGTTGGCGCGGAAGATGTCGCCGGTCGAGATGGCCGGGACGCCGAGCCGCCCCGCGATGATCTGCGCCTGCGTGCCCTTGCCGGCCCCCGGCGGCCCGAGCAGGACGACGCGCACTACTTCAGGAACCCTTCGTAGTTGCGCTGGTTCAGTTGCGTCTCGATCTGCTTCACCGTCTCCAACCCCACTCCGACCATGATGAGCACCGCGGTCCCGCCGAACGGGAAGTTCTGGTTCTGCCCCTGCTGCGTGATGGACAGGAAGAAGTTCGGCAAGACTGCCACGAGCCCGAGGTAGATCGAACCCGGGAGGGTGATCCGGGAGAGCACGTACTGCAGGTACTCGGCCGTCGGCCGGCCGGGACGGATGCCGGGGATGAAGCCGCCGTAGCGCTTCATGTCGTCGGCCCGCTCCTCCGGGTTGAAGGTGATCGACACGTAGAAGTACGTGAAGAACACGATCAGGCCGAAGTACAGGGCGATGTGGAACGGGCTGCTCTGGTCGATGACGTAGGTCTCGAAAAACTGCCGGACCGGGCCGGTCTCGTCGCCCTGCAGCTGGGTGATCAGCTGCGGCAGGTACAGCAGGGACGACGCGAAGATGACCGGGATGACGCCGGCCTGGTTGACCTTGAGCGGCAGGTAGGTGGAGGTGCCGCCGTACATGCGGCGGCCGACCATGCGCTTGGCGTACTGCACGGGGATGCGCCGTTGCGCCTGTTCGACGTAGACGACCGCACCGATGATCAGCAGGGCCAGCAGGCAGATGAGCGTGAAGACCAGCACGCCGCGGGTCTGCAGGATCGAGCCGCCCTCGGCCGGGATCCGCGCCGCGATCGAGGTGAAGATCAGCACGGACATGCCGTTGCCGATCCCCTTCTCGGTCAGCAGCTCGCCGAGCCACATGATGACGGCGGTGCCGGCGGTCAGCGCGGTCACCAGGATGACCGTCGTCCACACCGAGTCGTCGGGGATGATCTCCTGCTGGCACTCGGGGAACAGCTGGCCGCTGCGGGCCAGCGCGATGATGCCGGTGCTCTGCAGGATCGCCAGGGCGATCGTCAGGTAGCGGGTGTACTGAGTCAGCTTCTGCTGGCCCGACTGCCCTTCCTTCTTCAACTGCTCGAACCGCGGGATGACCACCACCAGCAGCTGGATGATGATGCTGGCCGTGATGTACGGCATGATCCCGAGCGCGAACACCGACAGGCGCAGCAGCGCCCCGCCGGAGAACAGGTTCACCAGCGAGTAGACGTCGCGCTGGGCGCCCTGGCTGGCGGCGTCGAGGCAGCTGTTGATCGCGGCGACCGACACACCGGGACCGGGCACGCTCGCGCCCAGGCGGTACACGGCGATGATCGCCAGGGAGAACAGCAGCTTGCGCCGGAGGTCTGGCGTCCGGAACGCCGCGGCGAACGCCTGCAGCACGTGCCCTCCCCTGGTCGGTCGTTCGAGATTAGCAACGTGCCCGGCCACTCCTGTGGAAGGCCGGGCAGCACGTGACCCCGAGGCGGGAGAGCCGCCCCGGGGTCACCGTGGTTCAGATGAGGGTGGTGCTGCCCCCGGCAGCGGCGATCTTCTCGGCGGCGGACGACGAGAAGCCGTGCGCGTGCACGTGCACCTCGATGCCGCCCAGGTCGCCGGTGCCGAGCACCTTGACCGGCTGGCCGCGGCGGACCGCGCCCGCCTCGGCCAGGCTGTCGGGGTTGATCGAGCCGCCGTTCGGGAACAGCGCCGCGATCCGGTCGAGGTTGACGACCTGGAAGACGACCTTGTTCGGGTTCTTGAACCCGGACAGCTTCGGCAGCCGCATGTGCAGCGGCGTCTGGCCACCTTCGAAGCGGGCGGAGACGTTGCCCCGCGCGCCGGTGCCCTTCGTGCCGCGGCCGGCGGTCTTGCCCTTGGAGCCCTCACCGCGACCCACGCGGGTCTTGGGGGTGTGGGCGCCCTTGGCCGGGCGCAGGTGGTGGACCTTGAGAGTCATCGTGATTCCCTGCTCAGCTGATCTCTTCGACGCGCACCAGGTGCGGCACCGTCGCGACCATCCCGCGGATCTCGGGACGGTCCTCCTGCACGACCGAGTCGTTGATCCGCTTCAGGCCCAGGGACCGCAGCGTCTGCCGCTGGTTGGGCTTGGTGCCGATCGCCGACCGGATCTGGGTGACCTTCAGCTGCGCCATCTCAGACCCCCTGGCCCGCACGCGCGCGCAGCATGGCGGCCGGAGCGACGTCCTCGAGCGGCAGACCGCGGCGGGCCGCGATCTCCTCGGGGCGCACGAGGTCCTTCAGCGCCTGCATCGTGGCGTGCACGATGTTGATCGGGTTCGACGAGCCCAGGCTCTTGGAGAGCACGTCGTGGATGCCCGCGCACTCCAGGACGGCGCGCACCGGGCCACCGGCGATGACACCGGTACCGGGGCTGGCCGGCTTGAGCAGCACGACGCCGGCCGCCGCCTCACCCTGCACGGGGTGCGGGATGGTGCTGGCGATGCGGGGCACCTTGTAGAAGTGCTTCTTGGCCTCCTCGACGCCCTTGGCGATGGCCGCGGGCACCTCCTTGGCCTTGCCGTAGCCGACGCCCACGGTGCCGTCGCCGTCGCCCACGACCACCAGCGCGGTGAAGCTGAAGCGCCGACCGCCCTTGACGACCTTGGACACGCGGTTGATGGCCACCACGCGCTCGATGAAGTTGCTCTTCTCGGCGGGAGCGCCTCCCTGGCCCCGCCCGCCGTCACGACGGTCGCGGCGGTCGTTGCCGCCGCCGGCGCCGCCGCCGCGTCGCTGTGGTCCTGGCATCAGACGTCCCTCTCGATCAGTTCAGAAGCGTTCATCAGAAGTCCAGCCCGCCCTCGCGGGCGCCGTCGGCCAGGGCGGCGATCCGCCCGGCGTAGCGGTTGCCACCGCGGTCGAAGACGACCGCGGTGATGCCGGCCGCCTGGGCGCGCTCGGCGACCAGGGCGCCGACCTTGCGGGCGAGGGCGGACTTGTCGCCCTCGCTGCCGCGGATGTCGGCGTCCAGCGTCGAGGCGCTCACCACGGTGCGGCCGACGGTGTCGTCGACGACCTGCACGTGGATGTGCCGCGAGCTGCGGTTGACCACCAGACGGGGGCGCTCCGGCGTGCCGGAGACCCGCTTGCGCAGCCGGGTGTGGCGACGCAACCGCGAGACGCGGCGCGCGGTGCTGACGTCGGTGCCGACGGGCTTGTGCACCCGCGCGGTCTTCTCTGCCTGAGCCATCACTTACCCGTCTTCCCGACCTTGCGCTTCACGACCTCGCCCTGGTACCGCACACCCTTGCCCTTGTAGGGGTCGGGCTTGCGGAGCTTGCGGATCTTGGCCGCGACCTCGCCGACCTGCTGCTTGTCGATGCCCTCGACCCGGAACCGGGTGGGCGCCTCGACCGTGAAGGTGATGCCCTCGGGGGCCTTCACCGGCACCGGGTGGCTGTACCCCAGCGCGAACTCCAGGTCCGACCCGCGGGCCTGGACGCGGTACCCCACGCCGACGATCTCCAGGGTCTTGCTGTAGCCCTGGGTGACGCCGGTGATCATGTTGGCGATGAGCGTCCGGGACAGGCCGTGCAGGGCACGGCTGTCGCGCTCGTCGTCCGGCCGCTTGACCAGGAGGGTGCCGTCCTCACCGCGCTCGACGGTGATCGGGGCCGCGACGGTGTGCGAGAGGGAACCCTTGGGGCCCTTCACGTTCACCGTGCGGCCGTCGATGGCGACGTCCACACCACCGGGCACCGGAATCGGCAGTCGTCCGATCCGTGACATCTTCGCTCGCTCCTCTTACCAGACGTAGGCGAGGACTTCCCCGCCCACGCCCTTCTTGGTCGCCTGCTTGTCGGTCAGCAGCCCGCTGGAGGTGGAGATGATCGCCACCCCGAGGCCGCCCAGGACCTTGGGCAGGGAGTTCGACTTGGCGTACACCCGCAGACCGGGCTTGGAGACCCGCCGGACGCCGGCGATGCTCCGCTCGCGGTTGGGGCCGTACTTCAGGTCGACGACGAGCTCCTTGCGGACGGTGCCGTCCACCTCGACCTCGTTGACCTTCCAGCCGGCGATGTAGCCCTCCTGCTGGAGGATCTCGGCGATGTGCGTCTTCAACTTCGACGACGGCATGGTCGCGGAGTCGTGGTACGCGGAGTTCGCGTTGCGGAGCCGCGTCAGCATGTCCGCGATCGGGTCGGTCATCGTCATGACGGTGTGGTGCCTCTCTCGCCGCGGTTCCGCGTGCGCCGGGTCTCTCGGGACTTGGCGCGGGGCCTGTCGGCGATCAGTACTGCTCGAACAGTGAGGTGGTGCTTACCAGCTGGACTTGCTCACGCCGGGGAGCTCCCCGGCGTGCGCCATCTCCCGCAGGCAGATCCGGCACAGGCCGAACTTGCGGAAGACCGCGTGCGGACGCCCGCAGCGCTGGCAGCGGGTGTAGCCGCGGACCGCGAACTTCGGCTTGCGGGCCGCCTTGTTGATGAGAGCCTTCTTGGCCATCGGTATCTCCTGCCCCGGCTCAGCGGGTGGTCGTGACGACGGGCTGGCCGGCGAAGGGGAAGCCGAGCTGGCGGAGCAGCTCGCGACCCTCCTCGTCGGTCGTGGCGGTGGTGACCAGTGTGATGTCCATGCCGCGCGGCCGGTCGATCTTGTCCACGTCGATCTCGCGGAACATCGACTGCTCGGTCAGGCCGAACGTGTAGTTGCCGTTGCCGTCGAACTGCTTGGCGTTCAGGCCGCGGAAGTCACGGATGCGGGGCAGGGCGAGGGACAGCAGGCGGTCGAGGAACTCCCACATGCGGTCGCCGCGCAGGGTGACCTTGGCGCCGATCGGCATGCCCTCGCGCAGCTTGAACTGCGCGATGGACTTGCGGGCCCGCACGACGGCCGGCTTCTGGCCGGTGATGGCGGTGAGGTCGCGGACCGCGCCGTCCATCAGCTTCGCGTCACGGGTCGCCTCGCCGACGCCCATGTTGACCACGATCTTGGTCAGCCGCGGGATCTGCATGACGTTCTGGTAGCCGAACTCCGACTGCAGCGCCGGCACGATCTCCGCGCGGTAGCGCTCGAGCAGCCGGGGCAGCTCACGGGTGGGTGCGCTCATGGTCCTCAGAGATCCTTACCGGTGCGCCGCGAGACCCGGACCTTGCGGCCTTCTTCGTCGATGCGGTAGCCGACCCGGGTCGGCTTGTCCTCGGAGTCGATCACCATCACGTTGCTCACGTGGATGGGCGCCTCCTGCGTGACGATCCCGCCCTGCTGGGCACCGCGCTGGCTGGTGCTGATGCGCGTGTGCTTCTTGATCCGGCCGACGCCCTCGACGAGCACCTTCTGGATCTGGGGGTAGGCGGCGATGACGCGGCCCTTGGCGCCCTTGTCCTTGCCGGACAGCACCAGGACGGTGTCGCCCTTCTTGACCTTCATGGACGGCGCCTTGGCGCGGCTGGTCGCGGCCTTCTGCTTCTTCGTGACGGCCATGGTCACAACACCTCCGGGGCGAGCGAGATGATCCGCATGAAGCGCTTGTCGCGCAGCTCGCGGCCGACCGGGCCGAAGATGCGGGTCCCGCGCGGGTCGCCGCTGTCGCGGATGATCACCGCGGCGTTCTCGTCGAATCGGATGTAGGAACCGTCCGGACGACGCCGCTCCTTCACCGTGCGGACGACGACCGCCTTGACGACGTCGCCCCGCTTCACACCGGCCCCGGGCAGCGCGTCCTTCACGGTGGCGACGATGACGTCACCGATGCCCGCGTAGCGTCGCCCGGAACCGCCGAGCACCCGGATGCAGAGGATCTCCTTTGCCCCGGTGTTGTCGGCGACTCGCAGTCGCGACTCCTGCTGGATCACGTCCCTACTCCTATGTCTTCGTACTTCTGCTGTAGGCCCTGGGGCCGCGGCTGCGCGTCGGGGGCCGACGTTCCGCCGCTCTCGTCACGCGCAGACGGCCGGAGGCGAACCGCCCCGGCCGTCGGGTCCGTGGAAGGCCGGCCCGAGGTGGGCCGACCGTCCACGGTACCTGGTCCTTACTTGGCCTTCTCGAGGACCTCGACCAGCCGCCACCGCTTGGTGGCCGACAGCGGCCGGGTCTCCATGATCTGCACGCGGTCGCCGACGCCCGCGACGTTCTGCTCGTCGTGGGCCTTCAGCTTGCTCGTGCGGCGGAGGACCTTGCCGTAGAGGCCGTGCTTCACGCGGTCCTCGACCTCGACGACGATGGTCTTCTCCATCTTGTCGCTGACCACGAGGCCCTCGCGGACCTTGCGGTAGCCACGGCCGGCCAGGCCGGGGCCCGTCGCGACGGACTCGTTCACAGGCGTCTCGGGGCTGCTCATGCCACACCCTCGTTCGGGGCGACGGACAGACCGAGCTCGCGCTCGCGCATGATCGTGTAGATCCGGGCGATGTCGCGGCGCACCGTCTGCAGTCGCCGGTTGTTGTCCAGCTGGCCGGTGGCCACCTGGAAGCGGAGGTTGAACAGCTCTTCCTTCGACTCGCGCAGCTTGGAGGCCAGCTCGTCGGCGGAGAGCTCACGCAGCTCCGGAGCGGTCAGACCGGCAGCCATCACACCTCTCCTTCACGCGTGATGAAGCGGCACTTCATCGGCAGCTTGTGGATCGCGCGGCGCATGGCCTCGCGGGCCACCGGCTCGGCGACGCCGGACAGCTCGAAGAGCACGCGACCGGGCTTCACGTTGGCCACCCACCACTCCGGGGAGCCCTTGCCGGAACCCATGCGGGTCTCGGCCGGCTTCTTGGTCAGCGGGCGGTCCGGGTAGATCGAGATCCAGACCTTGCCGCCACGGCGGATGTGCCGCGTCATGGCGATACGGGCCGACTCGATCTGCCGGTTGGTCACGTAGGCCGGCTCCAGCGCCTGGATGGCGTAGTCACCGAAGTTGATCTCGGTGCCGCCCTTGGCGCGCCCGGAGCGGCTCGGGTGGTGCTGCTTGCGGTGCTTGACCCGCCGAGGGATCAGCATGGGGATCAGGCCTCCGTGTTCTCGGCACCGGCCGACTCGGCGGCGGCGGTGCCCTCGGCGCCGGCGGCCTCGCCGACGCTCTGCGCGGGTGCGACGTCGCCGGAGGTGGCGGCGACGGCGCTGGTGGTGTCGACCTCGGGCGCGGCCGGGGCGTCGGTGGACTCCGCCGCGGCGCGACCGGCCTCGGTGCCGCCGGCGGTGGTGCCGGACGAACCCGAGCGGCGCGGGCGCTGCGAGCGCTCGCGGCGCTGCTGCCGGGCGGCCAGGGCCTCGAGGGCCTCGCGCTCGGCGCGGGAGCCGCTCACGTCGCCCTTGTAGATCCAGACCTTGACGCCGATGCGGCCGAAGGTGGTCCGGGCCTCGTACAGGCCGTAGTCGATGTTCGCGCGCAGCGTGTGCAGCGGCACACGACCCTCGCGGTAGAACTCCGACCGGCTCATCTCCGTGCCGCCGAGGCGGCCGGAGCACTGCACCCGGATGCCCTTGACCTGCGGGCTGCGCTGGGCCGACTGCATGGCCTTGCGCATGGCGCGGCGGAAGCTCACGCGGCTGGAGAGCTGCTCGGCGACGGCCTGGGCGACCAGCTGCGCGTCGGCCTCGGGGTTCTTCACCTCGAGGATGTTGAGCTGGACCTGCTTGCCCGTCAGCTTCTCGAGCTCACCGCGGATGCGGTCGGCCTCCGCGCCGCGGCGGCCGATGACGATGCCCGGCCGGGCGGTGTGGATGTCGACGCGGACGCGGTCGCGGGTGCGCTCGATCTCCACCTTGGAGATGCCGGCCCGCTCCATGCCCTTGCTCATGAGCTTGCGGATGGCCACGTCTTCCTTGACGTAGTCCTTGTACAGCTTGTCGGCGTACCACCGGGACTTGTAGTCGGTGGTGATGCCGAGCCGGAACCCGTGCGGGTTGACCTTCTGACCCACTAGCGGGTCCCTCCCCTCGTGTTGCTCTTACGGCCGGTCTGCTGGGTGGCCGGCCCCGACTGGCCGGTGTCCCGCCGCGCCTTGCGCGACTTGGACGCCAGCTCCGGGCTGACGGTCACCTCGCTCACCTCGACGGTGATGTGGCTGGTCCGCTTGTTGATGCGGTACGCGCGCCCCTGGGCACGCGGGCGGATCCGCTTCATCGTCGGGCCCTCGTCCACGAACGCGGCGCTGACCACCAGGGCCTGCGGGTCGAGCCGCAGGTTGTGCTCGGCGTTGGCCACCGCGCTGGCGACGACCTTGGCCACCGGCTCGCTGGCGGCCTGCGGCGCGAAGCGCAGCAGGGCGAGCGCCTCGTCGGCGGGCAGGTAGCGGATCAGCTCCACCACCCGGCGGGCCTTCATCGGGGTCACGCGGACGAACCGGGCCGTAGCCCGGGCGACCGGTGCCTCCTGTCCCAACTGGGAAGTCATGGTGATCTCTCTCTACCTCAGCCGCGCCGCGACCGGCGGTCGTCCTTGACGTGCCCACGGAACGTGCGCGTGGGCGCGAACTCGCCGAGCTTGTGCCCGACCATCGCCTCGGTCACGAACACCGGGACGTGCTTGCGGCCGTCGTGCACGGCGATCGTGTGCCCGAGCATGTCGGGGATGATCGTCGAGCGCCGCGACCAGGTGCGGATGACGGTCTTGGTGCCCTTCTCGTTCTGCGCGTCCACCTTCTTGAGCAGGTGGTCGTCGACGAACGGGCCCTTCTTCAGGCTGCGTGGCATCTCTGTCGGACTCCTCTACCCGCTCAGCGCTTCTTGTTGGCGCGCCGGCGGCGCACGATCATGGCGTCGGAGGCCTTGCGCTTGCGCGTGCGGCCCTCGGGCTTGCCCTTCGGGTTGACCGGGTGGCGACCACCGGAGGTCTTCCCCTCACCACCGCCGTGCGGGTGGTCGACCGGGTTCATGGCGACACCGCGGACGGTCGGGCGCTTGCCCTTCCACCGCATGCGGCCCGCCTTGCCCCAGTTGATGTTCGACTGCTCGGCGTTGCCCACCTCGCCGACGGTCGCGCGGCAGCGCACGTCGACGTTGCGGATCTCCCCCGACGGCATGCGCAGCTGCGCCAGCCGGCCCTCGCGGGCGACGAGCTGGACGCTGGTACCGGCCGAGCGGGCGATCTTCGCCCCGCCGCCCGGACGCAGCTCGATGGCATGAACAACGGTGCCGACGGGGATGTTCCGCAGCGGCAGGTTGTTGCCCGGCTTGATGTCGGCCGAGGGGCCGCACTCGACGGTGTCGCCCTGCTTGAGCCGGGCCGGCGCGAGGATGTAGCGCTTCTCGCCGTCGGCGTAGTGCAGCAGCGCGATCCGCGAGGTGCGGTTCGGGTCGTACTCGATGTGCGCGACCTTGGCCGGCACCCCGTCCTTGTCGGCCCGGCGGAAGTCGATCACCCGGTAGGCGCGCTTGTGCCCGCCGCCCTGGTGCCGAGCCGTCACCTTGCCGTGGACGTTGCGCCCGCCGCGGCCGTGCAGCGGCCGGACCAGCGACTTCTCGGGGTGGTCGCGGGTGACCTCGGCGAAGTCGGCGACGCTCGAGCCACGCCGGCCCGGCGTCGTCGGCTTGTACTTGCGGATAGCCATTACTGGTTCCCTTGTGTCCTTCGTCCCTGGTCGCTCAGGCGCCTCAGGCGCCCGGGCCGCCGAAGATCTCGATGCGGTCGCCCGGCGCGAGCGACACGATGGCGCGCTTGGTGTCCTTGCGCTTGCCCATCCGGTTGCCGCGGCTGCGCTTGCGCTTGCCCTGACGGTTGACCGTGTTCACGCCGAGGACCTTCACGTTGAAGACCTGCTCGACAGCGATCTTGATCTGCGTCTTGTTCGCCTCGGGGAGGACCAGGAACGTGTACTGGTTCTCGTCCAGGAGGCCGTAGCTCTTCTCGGAGATGACCGGGGCGAGCAGGACGTCCCGGGGGTCGCGGACGCTCATGCCTTCTCCTCGGTGCTCGCGTCGGTGGTGCCGTCCTCGGTGGGCGCGGTGGCGTCGGCACCGGCGTTGGCGGCCTCGGCCTGCGCGGCCGGGGCCGCGGCGGCCTCCTCGGCGGTGGCCGGGGCGGCGTCCTCGGGGGTCGCGGCCCTCGGCTGCGCCCCGTCGGTGGCGGCCCTCGTCGCCGCGGCCGGCTCGGCCGGCGCCTCGCCGAGGTCGAGGTCGGTGGTGCCCTCGCCCTCGATCGACGGGATGGCGCCGGGGATGTGCGGTGTGGTCAGGTCGGGCTTGTCGACGCCGGCGTCCCGACCCCGGGCCGGGCCGGCGACGAACTCGGCGAGCGCGGCCTCGGTGAAGACCACGTCGTCGGCGTTGAGGACGTCGTAGGTGTTCAGTTGGCCGGCCTCGAGCAGGTGCACCCGCGGCTCGTTGCGCAGGCTGACCCAGTTGAGGACGTCGTCCCGGTCGAGGACGACGAGCACCTTCTTGGCGTCGGTGACGGCGCTGAGCGTGGCGATGGCGGCCTTGGTCTTCGGGGCGTCCCCGTCGACGAAGGTGCTCACCACGTGCACGCGGCCCTCGCGGGCCCGGTCGGAGAGGGCACCGCGCAGGGCGGCGGCCTTCATCTTCTTGGGCGTCCGCTGGCTGTAGTCGCGCGGCTGCGGGCCGTGGACGGTGCCACCGCCCTCGAACTGCGGCGCGCGGGTCGAGCCCTGGCGGGCGCGGCCGGTGCCCTTCTGCCGGTACGGCTTGGCGCCACCGCCGCTGACCTGACCACGCGTCTTGGTCGCGTGGGTGCCCTGGCGGGCCGCGGCCAGCTGGGCCACGACCACCTGGTGGATCAGGGCGACGCTGGCGGTCGTGTCGAACAGCTCACCGGGCAGCGTCGCGGTGCCGGAGGTCTCCCCCGCCGGCGTGCGGACGTCGACCGTGCGGTCGGTCCGGCTCTGCGTTGCGCTGGTCACTTCTCACTCCCCACGGGGCCGCCCTTGACGGCCGAACGGACGAGCACCAGGCCGCCCTTCGGGCCGGGGATGGCGCCCTTGATCAGCAGCAGACCGCGCTCGGTGTCCACCTTGTGGACGTTGAGCGACAGGGTCGTGGTCTTCACCGCACCCATGCGGCCGGCCATGCGCAGGCCCTTGAACACGCGGCCCGGGGTGGACGCGCCACCGATGGAGCCGGGCGAACGGTGCTTGCGCTGCGTGCCGTGCGCGGCGCCGAGGCCGCGGAAGCCATGGCGCTTCATGACACCGGCGGTGCCCTTGCCCTTGCTGGTGCCGATGACGTCGACCTTGGCCACGCCGTCGAACACCTCGGCGGTCAGCTCCTGGCCGACCTCGTAGGTGGAGGCGTCCTCGGTGCGCAGCTCGACCAGGTGCCGGCGCGGGGTCACACCCGCCTTGGCGAAGTGCCCGCCCTCGGGCTTGTTCACCTTGCGCGGGTCGATCTCGCCGAACCCGAGCTGGACGGCCGAGTAGCCGTCGCGCTCCGGGGTGCGCACCTGGGTGACCACGCACGGCCCGGCCTTGACGACGGTCACCGGCACGATGCGGTTGTTCTCGTCGAAGACCTGGGTCATGCCCAGCTTCTCTCCGAGGAGGCCGCGGAATGTGCTCGCCATGTCTGCTGAAAGCCCTTACTGGATGTTGACGTCGACCGAGGCCGGCAGGTCGATGCGCATGAGCGCGTCGACCGTCTTCGGTGTCGGGTCGAGGATGTCGATGAGGCGCTTGTGCGTGCGCATCTCGAAGTGCTCGCGCGAGTCCTTGTACTTGTGCGGCGAGCGGATGACGCAGTACACGTTCTTCTCCGTCGGCAGCGGCACCGGGCCGACGACGCGCGCACCGGTCTTGGTCACCGTGTCGACGATGCGCCGCGCCGAGGCGTCGATCGCCTCGTGGTCGTAGGCCTTCAGCCGGATGCGGATCTTCTGTCCCGCCATCGCTGTTCTTCGCTCCTGCCGATCGGTATGTCTGTCGCTGGGGTGGGTCCGGGTGGACCGGGCTGGGTCCTGTGGACCCGGGAGACGGGCGGCGGCCGGGAGGGCCGCCGCCCGTCTGCGGGGTGCTACTTGATGATCTTCGTGACGCGACCGGCGCCGACGGTGCGGCCACCCTCACGGATGGCGAACCGCAGGCCCTCCTCCATGGCGATCGGCTGGATCAGCTCGACCGTCATCTCGGTGTTGTCGCCCGGCATGACCATCTCGGTGCCGGCGGGCAGGGTCACGACGCCCGTGACGTCCGTGGTCCGGAAGTAGAACTGCGGACGGTAGTTGTTGAAGAAGGGCGTGTGACGGCCACCCTCGTCCTTCGAGAGGATGTAGACCGAACCCTCGAAGTTGGTGTGCGGGGTGATCGAACCCGGCTTCACGACGACCTGACCGCGCTCGACGTCCTCGCGCTTGATGCCGCGGAGCAGGAGGCCGACGTTGTCACCGGCCTGGCCCTGGTCGAGCAGCTTGCGGAACATCTCGACGCCGGTGACGGTGGTCTTGGTCGACGACGGGCGGATGCCGACGATCTCGACCTCCTCCGACACCTTGACGATGCCGCGCTCCACGCGACCGGTCACGACGGTGCCGCGGCCGGTGATGGTGAAGACGTCCTCGACGGGCATGAGGAACGGCTTGTCGATCTCGCGCTGCGGCTCGGGGATCGCCGTGTCGACGGCGTTCATGAGCTCCATGAGCTTGTCGGCCCACTCGGCGTCGCCCTCGAGGGCCTTGAGCGCCGAGACGCGGACCACGGGGACGTCGTCACCCGGGAACTCGTACTCGGAGAGCAGCTCGCGGACCTCCAGCTCGACGAGCTCGAGGATCTCCTCGTCGTCGACCATGTCGGCCTTGTTCAGCGCCACGACGATGTAGGGGACGCCGACCTGGCGGGCCAGGAGGACGTGCTCCTTGGTCTGCGGCATCGGGCCGTCGGTGGCGGCGACCACGAGGATGGCGCCGTCCATCTGCGCCGCACCCGTGATCATGTTCTTGATGTAGTCGGCGTGACCGGGGCAGTCAACGTGCGCGTAGTGCCGCGCCTCGGTCTGGTACTCGACGTGGGCGATCGAGATCGTGATGCCGCGGGCCTTCTCCTCGGGCGCCTTGTCGATCTGGTCGAAGGCCGACGCCTCGTTGAGGTCCGGGTACTTGTCGTGCAGCACCTTGGTGATCGCGGCAGTCAGCGTGGTCTTGCCGTGGTCGATGTGCCCGATGGTGCCGATGTTGACGTGCGGCTTGGTCCGCTCGAACTTGGCCTTGGCCACTGGGTTCCTCTCCTCGTGGTGACGCAGGTGGTGCGTGCTCTAGGGGTGGGCGGTGCGCGGGGGCCGGCGGGACGTGCCCGCCGGCGGGGTCATTCGCCGGTGGCCTTGGCGATGATCTCCTTGGCCACGTTCTGCGGGACCTCGGCGTACGAGTCGAACACCATGGTGTAGCTCGCCCGCCCCTGGGTGCGGCTGCGCAGGTCGCCCACGTAGCCGAACATCTCCGAGAGCGGGACCAGGGCCCGGACGACGCGGGCGCCGGAGCGCTCCTCCATCGCCTGGATGATCCCGCGCCGGGAGTTCAGGTCGCCGATGACGTCACCCATGTAGTCCTCGGGCGTGACGACCTCGACGGCCATGAGCGGCTCGAGCAGGGCCGGGTCGGCCTTGCGCGCGGCCTCCTTGAAGACCATCGAGCCGGCGATCTTGAAGGCCATCTCCGAGGAGTCGACCTCGTGGTACTGGCCGTCGACCAGGGTGGCCTTGATCCCGACCACGGGGTAGCCGGCGAGGATGCCGTACTGCATGGCGTCCTGGATGCCCTGGTCGACCGAGGGGATGTACTCCTTCGGCACGCGGCCACCGGTGACGGCGTTCTCGAACTCGTAGGTGGCCGAGTCACCGCTGATGGGCAGCGGCTCCAGGGTCACCTGGACCTTCGCGAACTGGCCGGAGCCACCGGTCTGCTTCTTGTGCGTGTAGTCGTACTTCTCGACCTTGCGGCGGATCGTCTCGCGGTAGGCCACCTGCGGCTTGCCGACGTTGGCCTCGACCTTGAACTCGCGCCGCATGCGGTCGACCAGGATCTCCAGGTGGAGCTCGCCCATGCCGGAGATGACGGTCTGCCCGGTCTCCTCGTCCTGGTGGACGCGGAAGGTCGGGTCCTCCTCGGCCAGCTTCTGGATGGCCGTGGACAGCTTCTCCTGGTCGGCCTTCGTCTTCGGCTCGATCGCGACGTCGATGACCGGGTTCGGGAAGGTCATCGACTCGAGGATCACCGGGTGCTGCGGGTCGGACAGCGTGTCACCCGTGGTGGTCTGCTTCAGGCCCACGACGGCGACGATCTGCCCGGCGCCCACGCCCTCGCGCTCCTCGCGCTTGTTGGCGTGCATCTGGTAGATCTTGCCGATCCGCTCCTTGCGGTCCTTGGTGCTGTTGAGCACCGGGGACCCGGAGGAGACCTTGCCCGAGTAGACGCGGACGTAGGTCAGCTTGCCGAGGTGCTGGTCGGTCTGGATCTTGAAGGCCAGGCCGGAGAACGGCTCGCTCTCGTCGGCGTGCCGGACGACCTCGGTCTCGCCGTCCAGCGCGGTGCCGACGATCGCCTCGATGTCCAGCGGGCTGGGCAGGTAGTCGACGACCGCGTCGAGCAGGGGCTGGACGCCCTTGTTCTTGAACGCGGTGCCGGTGAGGACCGGGTTGACCTGGCCGGCGATGGTGGCCTTGCGGATGGCGGCCTTCAGCGTCTCGACCGTGATGTCCTCGCCACCGAGGTAGGACTCCATGAGGGCGTCGTCGGTGTCGGCGACGGCCTCGAGCAGCTTCTCCCGGTACTCGGCGGCCTGGTCGGCGAGCTCGGCCGGGATCTCCTCGACCGCGTAGTCCTCGCCCATCTGGGTCTCGCCGCGCCACGTGAGCGCGCGCATCCCGACCAGGTCGACGACGCCGATGAAGTCGGCCTCGGCACCGATCGGCAGCTGCAGGACCACGGGGTTGGCGCCCAGCCGCTCGACCATCATGTCGACGCAGCGGAAGAAGTCGGCACCGGTGCGGTCGAGCTTGTTGACGAAGCACATCCGCGGGACGCCGTACTTCTCGGCCTGCCGCCACACCTGCTCGGTCTGCGGCTCCACGCCGGCGACGCCGTCGTAGACCGCGACCGCACCGTCGAGCACCCGCAGCGACCGCTCCACCTCGACGGTGAAGTCGACGTGCCCGGGGGTGTCGATGATGTTGATGTCGTGGCCGTTCCAGGAGCACTTCGTCGCGGCGGACGTGATGGTGATGCCGCGCTCCTGCTCCTGCTCCATCCAGTCCATCGTGGCGGCGCCGTCGTGGACCTCACCGATCTTGTAGTTGATACCGGTGTAGAAGAGGATGCGCTCGGTCGTCGTGGTCTTGCCGGCGTCGATGTGCGCCATGATCCCGATGTTGCGGGTCTTGGCGAGCTGGGCCTGGGTGTCGGCCATGTCCTTACTCCTCTTGCTGTCAGTCCACGTGCGGGGTGTCCGTGCGCGGGTGCCGGGGGTGTCCCGGCGTTCCCGCGGTCAGCGGGGCCGCTGGACCTGCGTCACCAGCGGTAGTGCGCGAAGGCCTTGTTCGACTCGGCCATCTTGTGGGTGTCCTCGCGGCGCTTGACCGCCGCACCCAGACCGTTGCTCGCGTCGAGCAGCTCGTTCATCAGGCGCTCGGTCATCGTCTTCTCCCGACGGGCCCGGCTGTACTGGATGAGCCAGCGCAGGCCGAGGGTGGTGCTGCGGGAGGCGCGGACCTCGACCGGGACCTGGTAGGTCGCACCACCGACGCGGCGGCTGCGGACCTCGAGGGCCGGCTTGACGTTGTCCAGCGCACGCTTGAGCGTCACGACCGGGTCGGTGTCGGTCTTCGCCCGGCAACCCTCGAGGGCGCCGTAGACGATCGACTCGGCGACCGAGCGCTTGCCGTCGACGAGAACCTTGTTGATCAGCTGCGTCACCAGCGGCGACTGGTAGACCGGGTCGGCGACCAGCGGACGGCGCGGCGCGGGGCCCTTGCGCGGCATGTCAGCTCTTCTCCTTCTTCGCGCCGTACCGGCTGCGAGCCTGCTTGCGGTTGCGGACACCCTGGGTGTCCAGCGAGCCGCGGATGATCTTGTAGCGGACGCCGGGGAGGTCCTTCACACGGCCGCCGCGCACGAGCACCATCGAGTGCTCCTGCAGGTTGTGGCCGACGCCCGGGATGTAGGCGGTCACCTCGATGCCGCTGGTGAGGCGGACACGGGCGACCTTGCGCAGCGCCGAGTTGGGCTTCTTCGGCGTCGTCGTGTAGACGCGCGTGCACACGCCACGGCGCTGAGGGGAACCCTTCAGCGCCGGGGTCTTGGTCTTCTCGACCTTGTCCTCGCGGCCCTTGCGGACCAGCTGGTTGATCGTGGGCATGAGCGGCCTGGATCTCCTACCTGCGCTGGGTCGTGCTCTGGAAGTCGTGCTGTGCTGTGGTGCTCGGTGGTGCCGGCCCTGCTCGGGTCGTGACCGGCGCCAGGCCGCCCTGCATCGTCCGGCCCACGCGGTCGGGCGTGTCGCCCTTCCCCGGAACCGGCCGCTGTCGACGGACCGGATCGGTCGCCCCTCGCGACTCGGCGCCGCCTCCCCGGCCTCGACCGGGGGGACCCCGGTGTCCGTGAGGACACCCAGGCGCACCGCGAACGGGAGCAGGCCCAGGACACCCTGGGCACGGCTGACCACGATACCCGCGCCGAAGAGGCCGGTGCAAACCGGGTCCCCTTGTCGACCGGGACCCGCGCCCGCACCCGCCGGAGCGGGCCTCGCCGGGGTCAACGCACGGCACCCCGGACGCCTTCCCGGATGCGGGAGGACGTGGCCGGCTGTGGCGCAGCTCTCCCCCGGGCCGCGACGACAGTACCCCTCCGCCGGGCCGCGTGGGGCGGAGGTGGGCGGGACTGTCGGACCCCCGCCGTAGCGTTCGAGTCGTCCGATCCCGTTCCGGCACCGGAGGTCTCGTGCTCCTCGACTCGGCCCGCGAGCTCAAGGCCCGCATCCTCGCCGGCGTCCGCGCCGTCCCGGCCGCGCGCGAGGCCGGGGCGCCCCCCGGGCTCCGGGTGGCCGTCGGCCTGGCGCCGGAGGGGAAGGGGCGCGCACGGGTCGCGGTGCGCCTGGGCTCGGCCGCCGACCGCGAGCTGCTCCCCGACCTGGGCGCCGCCGCGGCGGCCGAGGTGGAGCTGCGCGTCATCGGCCCGGTGCGCCCCCTCTCCTCCCCCGCGCCCGGCGAGCTGCAGGCCCGCGTGCGGCCGCTGCGGCCGGGCCTGTCGGTCGCGCACCCCTCCGTCACAGCGGGAACCCTGGGCGGCTTCGTCCGGCTGGACGGCCGGCTGGCGGTGCTGTCGAACAACCACGTGCTCGCGGCGAGCGACGCGGCGGCCATCGGCGACCCGGTGCTGCAGCCGGGGCCCGCCGACGGTGGCGTCGAGACCGACCGGATCGCGACCCTGGCGGCCTTCCACCGCTTCACCGAGGAGCCGAACCCGGTGGACGCCGCGGTGGCCGTGCTCGACGGCGGCGTCGAGGCCGAGCCGGGCGACCTGCCCGGCGGCCCGCTGGACGGCGTGGTGGCGGCGAGCGCCGACATCGATCCCGACGAGCTGGTCGAGAAGGTGGGGCGCACGACCGGGCACACGCGGGGCCGGGTGTCCGCCGTGGAGGTCGACGGGGTCGCCGTCCAGTACGACGAGGCGGTGCACGTCTTCGACGACCAGGTCGAGATCGAGGGGCTGACCGGCGCGTTCAGCGCCGGGGGCGACAGCGGCTCGGTGATCTGGCGCAGCAGCGACCGGGCGCCCCTGGCCCTGCTCTTCGCCGGCAGCGAGCAGGGTGGCAGTGCCGGCGGCGGGGTGACCTTCGCCAACCCGCTGGCCACGGTGCTCGACCTGTTCGGGGTGCAGTGGGTGTCGTCCTGACGCGCTGAGGGGCACCATGGGTGCGTGAGCCCCGATCGAGCGACCGCGCGCGCGGCCAAGAGCGCCCTCGCCCAGCGCCTGTCCGCCGAGCCGGCGGTCGTCGGGATCGGGCTGTCGCGCGCCGCCGGCGGCTACGTGCTCAAGGTGAACCTGGCCGACGCCGCGGCGGCCGGCCGGGTCCCCGGTGTCGTGGACGGCGTCCGGGTGGTCACCGAGGTCGTCGGGGCCGTCCGCCCGCTGTGAGCTCCCGCTACGGTCGCTGAGGACGCCGACGAGGGCGTCCCGAGACCGAGGGAGTGCACGTGCGCATCGGCATCCAGGCCAGCTACGCCGGGGGGTTCCAGCAGACGGCGGCGGAGATCCGCGACCTGGAGGCCGCCGGACTCGACGTCGCGCTGGTCTCGGAGGTCTACACCTTCGACGCGGTCAGCCAGCTGGGCTACCTGGCGGCGGTGACCGAGCGGGTGCAGCTGATGAGCGCCATCTTCCCCATCTACAGCCGCACGCCGGCCCTCACCGCGATGACCGCGGCCGGGCTGGACTTCGTCAGCGACGGCCGCTTCATCCTCGGCCTGGGCGCGTCCGGTCCGCAGGTCATCGAGGGCTGGCACGGCCTGCCCTACGACGCGCCGCTGCAGCGCACCCGCGAGGTCGTCGAGATCTGCCGGCAGGTGTGGCGGCGCGAGCGGCTGGAGCACCACGGCAAGAAGTACGACATCCCGCTCCCGGCGGAGCAGGGCACCGGCCTGGGCAAGCCGCTGAAGCTGATCAACCACCCCGTGCGCGAGCGCATCCCGGTGATGCTGGCCGCCATCGGGCCCAAGAACGTCGAGCTCGCCGCCGAGATAGCCGAGGCCTGGCAGCCCATCTGGTTCCACCCCGAGCGGGCGGCGGACATGTGGGGCGAGTCCGTCGCGGCGGGCAAGGCCAAGCGGGATCCCGCGCTGGGCGAGCTGGACATCGTCGTCGGCGTGCCGGTGGCGATCGGCGAGGACGTCGACGCGCTGCACGACGCCGTCAGGCCGCACCTGGCGCTCTACGTCGGCGGCATGGGCGCGCGCGGCAAGAACTTCTACAACGACCTCGCCGTCCGCTACGGCTACGAGGCGGAGGCACGGGAGGTGCAGGACCTCTACCTGTCGGGCAAGAAGGACGAGGCGGCCGCCGCGCTGCCCGAGGAGCTGGTGCGGGCCGTGTCGCTGATCGGTTCGGAGTCCTACGTCGCCGAGCGGGTCGCCGCGCTGGCCGAGGCGGGGGTGACGACGCTCAGCCTGCAGCCGCTGGACGACAGCCCGGAGGGCCGGCTGCGCACCGTCGAGACGATGCGCCGCATCGCCGGCTGACGATGACCACGCCCGGCGTCCCCACCGTCGCCGTCCGGGGGTCGTGGACCGGCGAGGTGCCGCCGGAGCTGGCCCGCGTGCGGATCGCCGTCGGCGCCCGGTCCGGCGACCGGGCGCAGGCGCTGCGCGACCTCACCCGGCGGATCGAGGAGGTCCGGACAGCGCTCGGCGGCTACGGCGCGGCCGTCGAGGCGGTCGAGGCGGGGGCGCTGTGGGCGCGGCCGCAGTTCAAGGACGGCCGGCCCCGGGAGCGGGTCACCGGGTACGTCGCCGGGTCGCAGCTGACCGTGGTCGTCGTCGACCACTCCGTGCTGGGCGACCTGCTGCTGCGGTTGGCCGACCGGGAGATGCTCGCCCTCGAGGGCCCGTTCTGGGAGCTGCGCCCCGGCAGCGACGCGCACCGGCGGGCGCGAACGGAGGCGGTGCGGGACGCGCGGCGCCGGGCCGAGGAGTACGCCGCCGCCCTCGGCACGCGGCTGACCGGCCTGGTGGAGCTGGCGGACGAGGGGATGCCGGGCCACGAGGGGTTCGCCATGGCGCCGGCGATGTTCAGCCGGGCAGCGCACGACAGCGTCGCCGACGAGGTGCACTTCGAGGTGGAGCCGGTGCCGCAGCGGGTGCACGCCGCCGTCCTGGCCCGCTTCACCTGCACCCAGCCCGACCTGGGCTGACGAACGCGGAAGGGCCCGCAGGCGCGAAGCCTGCGGGCCCTTCTCGTGAGGTGCTGGAGCGGCCGCCCCCCTGCAGGGGGTGTCTTTCAGCCGCGCCAGTCGTACTCCTCCAGGCGCACGGCCTCGCCGGTGCCCTGGCCGAAGACGTCGGGGCTGTAGTACTGCCCGTCGTCGTAGCCGGCCATGGTGTAGACCGCGGCCCGGGCCTCCTCGGTCGGCTCGACCGTGATGTTCCGGTAGCGGCTGATGCCCGTGCCCGCCGGGATCAGCTTGCCGATGATCACGTTCTCCTTGAGCCCGAGCAGGCTGTCGCTCTTGCCCTGGATCGCGGCGTCGGTGAGCACCTTGGTCGTCTCCTGGAAGGAGGCGGCCGACAGCCACGACTCGGTGGCGAGCGAGGCCTTGGTGATGCCCATCAGGACCGGACGGGCCGAGGCCGGCTCGCCGCCCTCGGCGACGACGCGGCGGTTCTCGGTCTCGAACAGCGTCCGCTCGACCAGCGCACCCGGCAGGAACTCCGTGGCACCCGAGTCGATGATGGTCACCCGCTTGAGCATCTGGCGGATGATCACCTCGATGTGCTTGTCGTGGATCGACACGCCCTGGCTGCGGTAGACCTCCTGGACCTCGCGGACCAGGTGCAGCTGCACCTCGCGCGGGCCCATGATCCGCAGCACCTCGTGCGGGTCCACCGCACCCTCGGTCAGCTGCTCGCCGACCTCGACGTGGGAGCCGTCCTCGACCCGCAGCCGCGACCGGCGCGACAGCTTGTCGTAGACGACCTCGTCGGAGCCGTCGTCCGGGGTGATGGTCAGCTTGCGGAACTGCTCGCCGTCCTCGATCCGGACCGTGCCGGCCAGCTCGGCGATCGGGGCCTTGCCCTTGGGGACGCGGGCCTCGAAGAGCTCCACCACACGCGGCAGACCGTGGGTGATGTCCTCACCCGCGACACCACCGGTGTGGAAGGTGCGCATCGTCAGCTGGGTGCCGGGCTCGCCGATGGACTGGGCGGCGATGATGCCGACCGCCTCGCCGACGTCCACCAGCTTGCCGGTCGCGAGCGACCGGCCGTAGCAGGTGGCGCAGGTGCCGAGCAGCGACTCGCAGGTCAGCACGCAGCGGACCTTGACCTCGGCGACACCGGCGTCGATCAGCTGACCGATGAGGACGTCGCCCAGGTCGGCACCGGCCTGCGCGACCAGCGTGCCGTCCTCGGCCACCACGTCGGCGGCCAGGGAGCGGGCGTAGACGCCCGTCGCCACGTGCGGGTCGCGGGTGAGCTGACCGTCGATCACCGTGCCGATCGGCATGATGACGCCGCGGTCGGTGCCGCAGTCCTCCTCGCGGATGATGACGTCCTGCGAGACGTCGACCAGCCGGCGGGTGAGGTACCCGGAGTCGGCGGTCCGCAGCGCGGTGTCGGCCAGACCCTTGCGGGCACCGTGCGTGGAGATGAAGTACTCCAGCACGGACAGACCCTCCCGGAAGTTGGCCTTGATCGGCCGCGGGATGATCTCGCCCTTCGGGTTCGCCACCAGACCGCGCATACCGGCGATCTGGCTGATCTGCATCATGTTGCCTCGGGCACCCGAGTTGACCATGACCCAGACCGGGTTGGTGGTCGGGAAGTTGTCCACCATCGCCTGGCTGACCTCGGCCCGCGCGCGGGTCCAGATCTCGATGAGCTCCCCACGACGCTCGGCGTCGGTGATGACGCCGCGCTCGTACTGGCGCTCGATCTTGCGCGCCTCGTCCTCGTGCCGGTCGAGGATCTCCTGCTTGGCCGGCGGGGTGACGACGTCGTCGATCGCGATCGTGACGCCGGCCCGGGTGGCCCAGTGGAAACCGGCCGACTTGAGGGCGTCCAGCGTCGCCGCCACGTGCACCTTGGGGTAGCGCTCGGCGAGGTCGTTGACGATCGCCCCGAGCTCCTTCTTCGGCACCTGGTAGTTGACGAAGCGGTAGTCCTCGGGCAGGGCCTCGTTGAACAGCACGCGGCCCAGGCTGGTCGAGACCATGGCCGGGGCACCCGGCGTCCAGTCCTCCGGCTGCTCCCACGGCTCGTTCACGCCGTTGTCGACGCCGAAGACCTCGTCCAGGCGGATGAGGGCCCGCTCCTGCAGACCCAGCACGCCCTTGTCGTAGGCCATGATCGCCTCGGCCGTCGACGCGAACGCCGCCGGCTGAGCGCCGTCGGCCTCGCTGCGGCTCGGCACCAGGGTCGTCAGGTGGTACAGGCCCAGCACCATGTCCTGGGTCGGCGCGGTGATCGGACGACCGTCGGCCGGGCTCAGGATGTTGTTGCTGGACAGCATGAGGATGCGGGCCTCGGCCTGCGCCTCCGCCGACAGCGGCAGGTGCACGGCCATCTGGTCACCGTCGAAGTCCGCGTTGAACGCGGTGCAGACGAGGGGGTGGATCTGGATGGCCTTGCCCTCGACCAGCTGCGGCTCGAAGGCCTGGATGCCGAGGCGGTGCAGCGTCGGCGCCCGGTTCAGCAGCACCGGGTGCTCGGTGATGACCTCCTCCAGCACGTCCCAGACGACGGGACGGGCGCGCTCCACCATCCGCTTGGCGGACTTGATGTTCTGCGCGTGGTTGAGGTCGACCAGCCGCTTCATGACGAACGGCTTGAACAGCTCCAGCGCCATCTGCTTGGGCAGACCGCACTGGTGCAGCTTCAGCTGCGGGCCGACGACGATGACCGACCGGCCGGAGTAGTCGACGCGCTTGCCGAGCAGGTTCTGGCGGAACCGGCCCTGCTTGCCCTTGAGCAGGTCGGACAGCGACTTCAGCGGACGGTTGCCCGGCCCGGTGACCGGACGGCCGCGGCGGCCGTTGTCGAACAGCGCGTCCACGGACTCCTGGAGCATCCGCTTCTCGTTGTTCACGATGATCTCGGGCGCGCCGAGGTCCAGGAGCCGCTTCAGCCGGTTGTTCCGGTTGATGACGCGGCGGTACAGGTCGTTCATGTCGCTGGTCGCGAAGCGGCCACCGTCGAGCTGCACCATCGGGCGCAGGTCCGGCGGGATGACCGGGACGCAGTCCAGCACCATGCCCATGGGCGAGTTGCGGGTCTGCTGGAACGCCGCGACGACCTTGAGCCGCTTGAGGGCCCGCAGCTTGCGCTGGCCCTTGCCGGTGCGGATCGTCTCGCGCAGCGAGGCGGCCTCGGCGTCGAGGTCGAAGTCGGCCAGCAGCTTCTGCAGCGCCGCGGCACCCATGCCGCCCTCGAAGTACTCGCCGAAGCGGTCGCGCAGCTCGCGGTAGAGGCCCTCGTCGGCGATGAGCTGCTTCACCTCGAGCTTGCGGAAGGTGTCCATCACCTCTTCGAGGCGGTCGATCTCCCGCTGCGCCCGGTCGCGGATCTGGCGCATCTCGCGCTCGCCGCCCTCGCGCACCTTGCGGCGCACGTCGGACTTGGCACCCTCGGCCTCGAGCTCGGCCAGGTCGGCCTCGAGCTTCTGCTGGCGGGCCTCGACGTCGGCGTCGCGGCGGTTCTCCAGCTGGCTCTTCTCCGCGCTGATCTCGGCCTCGACGGTCGGCAGGTCGCGGTGGCGCGACTCCTCGTCGACCGAGGTGATCAGGTAGGCGGCGAAGTAGATGATCTTCTCGAGGTCCTTGGGCGCCAGGTCGAGCAGGTAGCCCAGGCGCGAGGGGACGCCTTTGAAGAACCAGATGTGGGTGACCGGCGCGGCCAGCTCGATGTGGCCCATCCGCTCACGACGCACCTTGGCGCGGGTGACCTCGACGCCGCAGCGCTCGCAGATGATCCCCTTGAAGCGGACGCGCTTGTACTTGCCGCAGTAGCACTCCCAGTCCCGGGTGGGACCGAAGATCTTCTCGCAGAAGAGCCCGTCCTTCTCGGGACGCAGCGTGCGGTAGTTGATGGTCTCGGGCTTCTTCACCTCACCGTGCGACCACTGGCGGATGTCCTCGCCGGTGGCCAGCCCGATGCGGAGCTCGTCGAAGAAGTTGACGTCGAGCAAAGTGGTGACCCCTTCCAGGGGCTAGTTCTCTTCTCTGACCAAGTGGGTGGCCGGCCGGCCCCGGGAGCCCGGGGCCGGCCGGCGGGACGGTTTAGACGTCCTCGACGCTCGACGGCTCGCGGCGGGAGAGGTCGATGCCCAGCTCCTCCGCGGCCCGGAAGACCTCGTCGTCGGTGTCGCGCAGCTCGATCGCCTGCCCGTCGCCGGAGAGCACCTCGACGTTGAGGCAGAGCGACTGCAGCTCCTTGAGCAACACCTTGAACGACTCCGGGATGCCCGGCTCGGGGATGTTCTCGCCCTTGACGATCGCCTCGTAGACCTTGACGCGACCCAGGATGTCGTCGGACTTGATGGTCAGCAGCTCCTGCAGCGCGTAGGCCGCGCCGTAGGCCTGCATCGCCCAGCACTCCATCTCGCCGAACCGCTGGCCACCGAACTGGGCCTTACCACCCAGCGGCTGCTGCGTGATCATCGAGTAGGGGCCGGTCGACCGGGCGTGGATCTTGTCGTCGACCAGGTGCAGCAGCTTGAGGATGTAGACGTAGCCCACCGAGATCGGCTCCGGGAACGGCTCCCCGGACCGGCCGTCGAACAGCCGCGCCTTGCCGGTCGGGGCGACCATGCGGTCGCCGTCGCGGTTCGGGATCGTCGAGCCGAGGAGGCCGACGATCTCGTCCTCCTTGGCGCCGTCGAACACCGGGGTCGCGGTGCGCGTGCCGGGGTCGGCCGAGCGCGCGGAGGCCGGCAGGTTCCCCGCCCACTCCGGGTCGCCCTCGATCTGCCAGCCGGACTTGGCCACCCACCCGAGGTGGGTCTCCAGCACCTGGCCGACGTTCATCCGGCCCGGGACGCCGAGCGGGTTGAGCACGATGTCGACCGGGGTGCCGTCCTCGAGGAACGGCATGTCCTCGACCGGCAGGATCTTCGCGATGACGCCCTTGTTGCCGTGGCGGCCGGCGAGCTTGTCACCGTCGGAGATCTTGCGCATCTGGGCCACGTAGACCCGGATCAGCTCGTTGACGCCGGCGGGCAGCTCGTCGCCGTCCTCGCGCGAGAACACGCGGACGCCGATGACCTTGCCGGACTCACCGTGCTTGACCTTCAGCGACGTGTCGCGGACCTCGCGGGCCTTCTCGCCGAAGATCGCGCGCAGCAGCCGCTCCTCGGGGGTCAGCTCGGTCTCGCCCTTCGGCGTCACCTTGCCGACGAGGATGTCGCCGGGGACGACCTCGGCACCGATGCGGATGATGCCGCGCTCGTCGAGGTCGGCGAGGACCTCCTCGGAGACGTTCGGGATGTCCCGGGTGATCTCCTCGGCGCCGAGCTTGGTGTCGCGGGCGTCGACCTCGAACTCCTCGATGTGGATCGAGGACAGGACGTCGTCCTGCACGAGGCGCTGCGACAGGATGATCGCGTCCTCGTAGTTGTGGCCCTCCCACGGCATGAAGGCGACGAGCAGGTTCTTGCCCAGCGCCATCTCGCCCTGGTCGGTGCACGGCCCGTCGGCGATGACCTGGCCGACCTCGACCCGCTGACCCTCGTCGACGACCGGGGTCTGGTTGATCGAGGTGCCCTGGTTGGAGCGGCGGAACTTCAGCAGCCGGTAGGTCTGCCGGGTGCCGTCGTCGGCCATGACGGTGACGTAGTCGGCGGTGGAGTCCTCGACCACACCGGCCTTCTCGGCCACCACGACGTCGCCGGCGTCGACCGCGGCGCGCAGCTCCATGCCGGTGCCCACGAGCGGGGCCTCCGAGCGGAGCAGCGGCACGGCCTGGCGCTGCATGTTCGCGCCCATGAGCGCGCGGTTGGCGTCGTCGTGCTCGAGGAACGGGATCATGGCCGTCGCGACCGAGGTCATCTGGCGCGGCGAGACGTCCATGTAGTCGACGTTCTCCGGGGAGAGGTAGTCGACCTCACCGCCCTTGGTGCGGACCAGGACGCGGTCCTCGGCGAAGCGGCCCTGGGCGTCCAGCGGCGAGTTCGCCTGGGCGACGACGAAGCGGTCCTCCTCGTCGGCGGTCAGGTAGTCGATCTGGTCGGTGACGACGCCGTTCTCGACCCGGCGGTACGGGGTCTCGATGAAGCCGAAGGCGTTGACCCGGCCGTAGGCCGACAGCGAGCCGATCAGGCCGATGTTCGGGCCTTCCGGGGTCTCGATCGGGCACATCCGGCCGTAGTGGCTCGGGTGCACGTCGCGGACCTCCATGCCGGCCCGCTCACGGGACAGACCACCCGGGCCCAGCGCCGACAGGCGGCGCTTGTGGGTCAGGCCCGCGAGCGGGTTGGTCTGGTCCATGAACTGGGACAGCTGGCTGGTGCCGAAGAACTCCTTGATGGAGGCGACGACCGGCCGGATGTTGATCAGGGTCTGCGGCGTGATCGCCTCGACGTCCTGGGTCGTCATCCGCTCGCGGACGACGCGCTCCATGCGGGAGAGGCCGACCCGGATCTGGTTCTGGATCAGCTCGCCCACGGTGCGCAGGCGGCGGTTGCCGAAGTGGTCGATGTCGTCGACGTCGTGGTCCGGCTCGCCGGCGTGCAGCCGGACGACGTACTCGATCGTGGCGACGATGTCGTCCTCGCTGAGCACCGTGGTGCCCTGCGCGACCTCGAGACCCAGCTTCTTGTTGACCTTGTAGCGGCCGACCTTCGCCAGGTCGTAGCGCTTCGGGTTGAAGAAGAGGTTCTCCAGCAGCGCCTGGGCGCTCTCCCGCGTCGGCGGCTCACCCGGCCGCAGCTTGCGGTAGATGTCGAGCAGCGCCTCGTCCTGGCCGGCGATGTGGTCCTTCTCCAGGGTGGCGAGGACCGTGGGCGACCACTGGAAGTGCTCGCGGATGCGGTCCTCGGTCCAGCCGAGGGCCTTGAGCAGCACGGTGACCGGCTGGCGGCGCTTGCGGTCGATGCGCACGCCGACGGTGTCGCGCTTGTCGACGTCGAACTCCAGCCACGCACCGCGGCTGGGGATGACCTTCGCGCTGAAGACGTCCTTGTCCGACGTCTTGTCCAGCGTCTTGTCGAAGTAGACGCCGGGGCTGCGGACCAGCTGGGAGACGACGACGCGCTCGGTCCCGTTGATGACGAAGGTGCCCTTGTTCGTCATGATCGGGAAGTCGCCCATGAACACCGTCTGGCTCTTGATCTCGCCGGTGGTGTTGTTCATGAACTCGGCGGTGACGAACAGCGGCGCCGCGTAGGTCATGTCCTTGTCCTTGCACTCCTCGAGGGACGCCTTGACGTCCTCGAAGCGCGGGTTGGAGAAGGACAGCGACATCGAGCCGCTGAAGTCCTCGATCGGGCTGATCTCCTCGAGGATCTCGGCGAGGCCGCCGACGGCGGTCTCCTGCTCCTCGGGCGAGAGGGTGGCCCGCCACTCGGGGCTGCCGATGAGCCAGTCGAACGAGGCGGTCTGCAGCGCCAGCAGATCCGGCACCTCGAGGGGCTCGTGGATCTTGGCGAAGGAGACGCGGAGCGGAGCGCCGGGGATCTTCTGGAGATCGGTCTCGCCGGTACGGGTACCGGGCTGGGGCTCCTGCGGGGCGGTGCGGGTGGTGCCGGACTCGGTGGTGCTGGCGGAAATGCTGGTGGGGCGAGAGCCTGCCAAGATGCGTCCTTCCAAGGACTCACGACGTGCGGCCGGTGGGTGCGGGGTTTCGTCCTGGGTCGAAAGTCGGTAACGGCTGGCTGTCCGCGTTCTCCTGTCCAGTGGTCGTCCCGGGTGACCCGGGATTCCCGGGCACCCCTGGTGACCCGTCTCGGCGGGCAGGCAGTCAGGGGGCAGCGCAACAGGAGACCCTACCCCTGCTCGCGCGCGCTGTCCACGTCGGGTGCCTGGTTCGCGACCAGCGCCACACCCGGGACGACAGACACGCCCTGCGCGCAGGGGTCTCTCGGGCCGTTCGTGGCAGCCATGATGCCAAATCCCGGGCCGTTGCGGCACTGCCACGCCAGAAAGGACCCGGTCCTTCTCCTCCGGGCGCGCCTCCGGACCGGGCCCGATCAGGCGGTGGTCAGCAGCGTGAGCTCGTCGATCTTCCAGTCCCCGTCGGCCCGGACGACGTGCACGCGGACGGTCTGGGTGCAGGCCTGGGCGCCGTCGGCGGTCACCTCGCACTCGGAGCCCTCGGGCGCGGCCTGCTCCCCGCTGTTCACCGACTCGACGACGTAGCGGCCGAAGACGACGAGCGTCGCGGAGTCCTGCGCGTCGTCGATCTGCTGCAGTCCCACGTCGAGGACCTCGTAGCTGGTGGTCGCCGACACCTGCTCGTAGGTGTCGATGATCCCGCCCTGCGACAGGTCCTGCTCGTACTGGTCGCGCAGGTCACCGGTGAGGACGGCGAGCTTGGCCTCGACGCTGCCGTCGGAGTCGCGGTAGTCGTAGGCGTAGAGCGCCTCGACGTTCTCGCGGGTGGCGGCGAAGACCCCCGGGTCCACGTAGGCCGGCTCGCTGCGCTGCCAGAACAGGAACCCGGCGGCGGCCGCGGCGAGCAGGCACAGGACGGCGAGGGTTAGGGCGAGGCCGCGACCGCGGCGGCGCGGGGCCGGCCGATCGACGACGGCGGTGGGGCGTGCGGAGCGGCGGGCGGCCGGCTTCGCACCGGTGCGGGACGCTGGCCGGGCAGCGGCCTCCACGGCTGCCGTCGCCGGGCCCTTCGCCGGCGCGGTCGACGCCGTTCGCCCCGGCCGCGGCCGGGGCGCGGGCACCGCGCGCGCGGTCCGCTCGGCCGCGGTGTCCGGCTCCTCGCGGTCGCGGCGGCTGCCGGCGACGCGCGGCCGCGGGCTCGGGCGCGCGGCGGCACCCGGGCGGGGCCGCGGCGACGGGCGGGGGCGGTCCTCGGAGTCGGTCACGTCGGTCACCTCCCGGTCAGCCCGGAGAGCAGCCAGCGGCCGTCCTCCTTCGCCAGCTCGACCTCGACCCGGTACCGGACGACCTGGGCCTGCTCGGCGGCGTTGGTCTTCTGGGTCGACTGGATGACCAGCAGCACGGTGCCGCGCTCCGCGTCGGCGCGGGTGACGGCGGCGCCGACCACCTCGGTCTGCACGACGGCCTCGGAGTCGGTCAGCTGCTGCCGCGAGGAGTCCAGCTGCTGCACGGTCTCCTCGCGCAGGTCGCCGGTGGTGATCCGGCGTGCCTCCTCGATGTCGTCGTCGATGGTCACGTAGTCGAAGGAGGTCAGGTCCACCACACCGGAGCGGGCGGCCTGCAGCACGTCCACGTAGTCGTCGGTGCGCACCGGCGACTCCTCGGGCCGGGTCGTCCAGAGCCAGACGACCGCACCGAGCAGCAGGACGAGCAGGACGGCGAGCACAGGGACGAGCGGGAGGGAGAGCCGGCGGCCCCGGTCGTCGTCGTCCTCGTCCTCGTCCTCGGTGGTGGCCTCCTCCACGCCCTCGTCGGGCTCGGGGTCGGCCACCCGCGGCCGGCGCCGCGGCCGACGGCGCGGCGCGGCGTCCTCGGCGGCGTCCTCGACCTCGTCGGTGGTCCCGGTCCCGGGGGCGCTCGTCCTCGCCTCCTCGACGTCCGGCGCCCGCTCGGCCGTGCCGCCGGGGACCGCGGTGTCCCCGCCGACGTCCTCGGCCAGCGTGCGGCCCCGCGCCTCGCTCGTCACCCGCGTCATCCTCCCGGTCGTCCGTCCGTCCGGCCCGTCGTCCCCACCGTGGCTCACCCGATCGTGCGGGCGAACGGGGTGGCCGACAGGATCCCCCCGAGCACCTCGTCGACGACCCCGCCGACGACCCCGGCCCCGGACTCCCCGCCGGCCGCGAAGCCGCCCTGGGCGCCGGGCGAGCCGACGCCGCCGCTGCGCCCGATGTTCTGCTCGCCGCGGATGTTCGACCCCGTCTCGTCCACGCCGTCACCCGGGTTCGGGTCCACGCCGTCGACGACGTCGCAGGACACCGCGCCGGTGTCCACACCGGCGACCGAACCGGGGCTCGGCGTCGATCCCGTCGAGACGTAGCCGCTGGTGCAGGCCCGGGGGTCGTCCATGTTGAGCACGAACCCGAAGTGCGCCCGCATCGTGCCGCCGTCGTTGCGGACGACGGTGAACCCGCCGGAGACGACGTCGGGGTAGGTGACGAGCAGCTGCTCGACGCCGTCCAGCCGCGGGATCGTGATCCCGTTGAGGACGTCGAGGTTGCGCACCAGCGGGCCCAGGCCCGGGCCGGCGTTCTCGATCAGCTGCTGCAGCGCGTCGCCGGCGTCGGGGGCGTTGACCACGAGGCTGCGCAGGTCGGGGTCCATCGCGACGAGCGTGTCGGTGAGCAGCCGCAGGTCGGTCGCCCACTGCTGGATCGCCGAGCGGCTGGCGTTCTGCGTGTCGAGCACGGTCTGCCCGTCGGTGATCAGCTGCAGCGTCTGCGGCAGGGACTGCTCCGCCCGGGTCAGCAGCAGGTCGCCGTTGTCGATCAGCCGCCCCAGGTCGTCGCCGGCGCCGTCGAAGGCCCGCCCGAGCTCGTCGACGACGATCCGCAGGTTCTCGACGTCGAGGGAGTTGACCAGCTCGTCCACGTCCAGCAGCAGCTGCTCGACCGGGATCGGGATGGCGGTGCGCTCCACGGGGATGACCGAGCCGTCCTCCAGGAACGGGCCCTCGGCGTCGTCGGGGCGCAGGTCGACGTACTGCTCCCCCACCGCGCTGCGGTTGGCCACGACCGCCTCGGTGTCGGCCGGGATGCGCTCGGCCTCGGGGTCGATGGTCAGCGTGACCCGCACGCCGTCGTCGACCAGCCGCATGTCGGTCACCCGGCCGACGGAGACGCCGCGGTAGGTGACCTCGGCGTTGACGAAGATGCCGCCGGAGTCGGAGAAGTCGGCCTCGACGTCGTAGCCGCTGCCGAGCACGACCCGGTCGAGGCCGACGTAGTTGAAGCCCAGGTAGGCCATGCCGAGCACGGCGAGGGTGGCGAAGGCGATCAGCTTGATCTTCGTCTGTCGCGTGATCACCGCGTCACCCCCGGGATGGCGGGCAGCCCCGGCAGGCCGGCGGCCCCGGTCACGCCGCCCACGACGTCCCCGACCAGGTCGGTCGGCAGGCCCGGCAGGTCCAGGACCGTCGTCGTGGTGGTCGTCGTCCCGCCCTGGTTGGCCGGCGGGGTGCCCGCCTGGCCGCAGGTGTCGCCGAGCAGCTCCTGCGGCTGGATCTTCAGCGCGCCGGTCACCGGGTCGACGACGTAGCGGCAGAGGATCTCGCGCAGGTCGAGGTTCAGCGTCGCGGTCATGTTGGTGAACAGGCCGTAGCCCCCGGTGCGCGAGTCGGGCCGGTACTGCAGCGCCGACAGCGAGCTGGCCGGGAAGGGGTAGGTCAGCAGCAGGTCCAGCGAGCCGGTGAGGTCGGAGCCGGCCGCGGCCAGCTGGCTGAGGATCGGCTGCAGCAGCTCGAGGTCGCGGACGGTGTTCTGCCCGGCCTCGTTGATGATCCGGGTACCGACGTCGCCCAGGCGGTCGAGGCTCTGCAGCATCGAGACCAGCAGGTCCTCCTGCTCGTTGAGCACGTCCAGGCCGGGGCCGATGGTGTCCAGCGCCGTCTCGATCGTGCCGGTGCGCTCGGCCAGGGTGGCGGCGAGGGCGTTGACGCTGTCCAGCGCCCGGTTGATCTCCTCGCGCTGCTGGTCGAGACCGCCGATGAAGACGTCGAGCTGGTCGAGGGTGGCCTTGAGCTCCTCCTCGCGGCCCTGCATCGCCTCGCCCAGCTCGTGGGTGATCGTCTGCAGCTGGGCCAGGCCGCCGCCGTTGAGCACCAGCGACAGGGCGCCGAGCAGCTCCTCGACCTCGACGTTGCGGTTGGTCCGGTCGAGGGTGATCAGCGAGCCGTCCTCGAGCATGCCCTGCGCCGGCTCGCTGCCGGGGGCGGCGAGCTCGACGTACTTCTCCCCGAGCAGCGAGGACTGCTGGATCATCGCCACCGCGTTCGCCGGCAGGTCGACGTCGCCGTTGACGACGACGGTCACCACCGCCGTCCAGTCGTCGGACAGCTCGATCTCGGTGACCCGGCCGACCGGGACGTCGGCGACGCGGACGCCGGACTGCGGCACCAGGTCGAGGACGTCGGCGAACTGGATCTGCACCGTGTACGGGTCGTCGCCGACGTCGGCGCCGCCCGGCAGGTCGAAGGAGTACGCGCCGCGGAACCCGCAGCCCGACAGCAGCACCAGCCCGGCGGCCAGCGCGCCGGCCCGGCGCACCGCCCCGGTCACCGGGCACCCCCCACCGACGGCAGCCCCGGCAGCGAGCCGCCGGACGGGGCCGCCCCGGTGCCGCCGCCGAAGATGCCGGTGAGCAGCTCCTGCAGGTCGGAGATGCCGTTGCCGTCGAGGTCGTCGAGCGCGCCGTCGGCGTCCGCGTCGCCGGAGAGCAGCCGGGCGCAGATCTGCTCCAGCGGCGGCAGGCTCAGCAGCGAGGTGGCGTCGTCGAGGTCGATCCCGGCCAGCTGCAGCCGCCCGGTCTGGGCGAGCACCTGGCACACGAGGACGTCGGCGTTCGTCGCCCCCAGCGAGTTGTCGCGGGTGTCGAGCGTGCCGTAGTCGGGGTTGTAGGCGTGCGCCAGGTTGCCCAGCGCGGCGGGCGCGACGTCGAGCACCTCGGCCAGCGCGTCGCGCTGCTGCACCAGGGTGAGCGTCACGTCGGCCAGCCGGTTGACGTTCGTCGAGAGCAGCGCGGTGTTCTGCTGCACGAACGTGGCCACCTTCCCGAGGGCCTGGCTCAGCAGCGCGACGGCGGCGGCGAGGTCCTCCCGCTCGCCGGCCAGTTGCTCGGCCACCGCGGCCAGGTTGTCGTTGAACTGCCGCACCTGGGTGTCGACGGTGGCCAGCGCCGTGGTGAACGTCTGCAGGTCGTCCAGCGAGCTGAACAGGTCGTCGCGGTTCTCCGCGAGGACCTCCACCGCCTCGGAGAACCCGGCGACGGTGCGGTTGAGGGCCTCGCCGTTGCCGTCGAGGTTGGCCGCGCCGGTGTCGATGAGGCCCGACAGCGCGCCGTCGGCGTTGGCGCCGGTGGGCCCGAGCGCGACCGACAGGTCGTCGAGCGCGCCGTAGACCGCGTCGAGCTCCACGGGCACCGCCGTGCGGTCGAGCGGGACCACGGCGCCGTCCTCCATCGTGGCGCCGCCGTCGTAGACCGGCGCGAACTGCACGTACCGGTCGGAGACGAGCGAGGGCGCCAGCACGGCCGCGTCGGCCTCGGCCGGGATGTCGTAGTCCTCGTCGATCTCCATGTCCACCCGCACCTGGTCGCCCATGGGGACCACGGCGGTGATCGTGCCGACCGGGATGCCGAGGATCCGCACGTCGGAGCCCTCGTACAGGCCCACCGCCGCGGAGAAGTAAGCGGTGACCCGGTAGGAGCCGACCGGGCGGAGGACGGCGAACCCGATCGCCAGGAGCAGGACGCCGGCGGCCGCGATGGCGACGCCGCGCTGCAGGGTGCCGGTCATCAGTTGCCCCCCGTGCTGCAGCCGATGGGCAGCGGGGTCTGGGGCGCGCCGCCGCAGACCACGGAGCCGAGGATCCCGGGCAGCAGGTTCTCGACGAAGCTGTCGAACCAGCGCCCGTTGCCCAGGGTGTTGGTGAAGACGCGGACGAACGGGGCCAGGTTGGCCACCGTCTCGCCCAGCGCCGCCCGGTTGCGCGACAGGATGTCGGTGACCGTCGACAACTGCTGCAGCGCCGGCGTGAGCGCCTCGCGGTTGTCGGCGACCAGCCCCGAGAGCTGGGTGGCCAGCTGCTGGGTGGTCGTCAGGATCGAGTCGATCAGCTGCCGCCGCTCCTGCACCTCCTGGAGCAGCACGTTGGAGTCGACGATCAGCCGGGTGAACTCGCCGTTGCGGTCGGCCAGCACCTGGGTCACCTGGCGGGTCGCGGCGAGCAGGTCGCGCAGCTGCTGGTCCCGCGAGGCGATCGTGTCCGACAGGCGGGCCAGGCCCTCCAGGGACGTGCGGACCTCGTCGGGGGTGTCGGCGAAGGTCTGCGAGAGCACCTCGAACGAGCTGGCCAGCTGGCCGGTGTCGATCTGGTCGATGGTGGTGGACAGGTCGGCGAACGCCTCGACCACGTCGTACGGCGAGGCGGTGCGCTCCAGCGGGATGGGCTGGTCGGGGTCGAGCTCGGAGGTGCCGCGGGGCACCAGCGCCAGGTACTTGGCGCCGAGCACGGTCTCGATCCGGATGGCCGCCTCGGAGGTGTCGCCGACGAAGGTGTCCTCCACCCGGAACTCCACCTGCACGGCGCCGTCGGCGAGCGACAGGCTCTCGACCTGCCCGACCTTGACGCCGGCGACGCGCACCGGGTCGTCGGGCTGCAGCCCGGCGGCCTCGGAGAACTGCGCGGTGTAGACGGTGCCGCCACCGATCAGCGGCAGCGACTGCGCGTTGAACGCCAGCAGCACCAGCGCGGCGATCACGGTCAGGCTGATCGCGCCGATGACCACGGGGTTGCGGTCGCGGAACGGCTTGCTCCGGCGGGCCATCAGCTGCACCCCGCCTCTCCGTTGTCCAGGCCGCCGGCCGGCACCGTGATGCCGTTCGTGGTGCTGGGGCCGGAACCGGGGAGGACGACGAAGCCGGACGCCCCGCAGAGGAAGAAGTTGAACCAGCTGCCGTTGACCGCCGTCCGGGTGACGAGGTCGAGCTTGGTGGGGGCGAGCTGGAGGAAGCCCTCCAGCACGTCACCGGTGTCGGCGACGTTCCCGGCGAGCACCCCCAGCTGCTGGATGTCGGCGGCCAGCGGCGGGCGGGCCTGCTCGAGCAGCCCGCTGGTGGTGGCCGCGAGCGTGTCGATGGTCTGCAGCGAGTCGAAGATCGCGTCCCGGTCCACCGCCAGGCCGGTGACGAACTGCTGCAGGCTGATGACCAGGTCGTTCAGCTGCTGGTCGCGCGCGGCGACGCTGCTCATGACGGTGGTCAGGTTGTCGATGACGCTGCCGATCACCGCGTCCTTGTCGGCCAGGGAGGACGACAGCGACGCGACGTGGCCGAGCAGGCTCTCGACGGTGCCGCCCTCGCCCTGGAAGACCTGGATGATCTCGAAGGACAGCCGGTTCACGTCGGCCGGCGAGAGCGCCTGGAACAGCGGCTGGAACCCGCCGAACAGCGTGGTGAGGTCCAGCGCCGGGTGGGTGCGGTCCAGCGGGATGACCTCGTCCTCCGACAGCGTGCGCCCGGCCGACCCCTCCCCCTCGGTGAGCGCCACGTACCGCTGCCCGACCAGGTTGCGGTAGCGGATGGTCGCCTCGACCGCGGCCGGCAGCGGCACGTCGCGGGACACCTCCAGCTCGATCTCGGCCACCGGGCGGTCGGTGCCGTCGGCCAGGCCGATGCCGGTGACCTGGCCGACGCGGACGCCGGCGATGCGCACCTCGTCGCCCTCGACGAGTCCGGCGACGTCGGTGAACTGGGCCCGGTAGGTCACCTGCTCGCCGTAGCCGGCGTTGGTGATCGTCGTGACCAGCACGTAGCTGGCCAGGACGGTGACCAGGGCGAAGACGGCCAGCTTGGTCAGCGGCCCCGCGAGGCTCCTCACTGGACGACCACCTCCGTCCCGCGCAGGAGGGGCGCCAGCTGGGAGGCGGACAGGTCGGAGACGTCGTCGGCGGCGACGCCGGTCTGGTAGCCGAGGATGCTCTGCACGAAGTCCAGTTCCGCGGTGGATCCGGCGAGTCCGGCGCCCACCGACCGGCCCGCGGTCGGGTTGGGCTCACCGGCGCCCGTCGGGACGTCGTCCGGCCCCGAGCCGCCGAGGCACTCGGGGTTGCCGGAGACCGGGTCGTCGGTGGAGTCGACGCCGTCCGCCGGCGGGGTCGGGCAGTAGTACTCGCCCTGCGCCGCCGCGGCGATGATCGCGTCGATGTCGTCCAGCCCCTGGCAGTCGGGGCCGGACTGGTCGTCGTAGGACGGCTGGTCGCCGGGCACGTAGGGGTTGCGCGGGGGGAGGACCACCGAGATGTTCAGGTTCAGCGCCGGGTCGCCGTCCCCGCCGAAGGCCTCGGTGATCATCGGGTTGAACCGGGTCAGGCCGTCGAGCAGGCACGGGTACACCGGGGAGTACTCGGCGAAGACGCCCAGCACCGGCAGCGAGGTCTCGGCCAGCGAGATGAGGTTGCGCTCGTTGGCCTCGAGGAACTGCGCCACGGTCACCGACGAGCTGCCGACGACGGTGAACGTGCGCCGCAGCTGCTCGGCCTGGTCGACGATCGTCGTGTTGGTGACGGCCAGGTTGTCCAGGACGGCGAGCAGGTCCTCGGCCGCCCCGCTGTAGGTGTCGGCGACGTCGGCGATGCCGGAGATGTCGGCCTGCAGCTCGGGCAGCACGGTGTTGAGCTCGCCGACGTAGCTGCCGACGTCGGCGAGGTTCTCGCCCAGCGCGTCACCCCGTCCGCGCAGCGCGTCGGCGACCGCGCCGAGCGTGTACGACAGCTGCTGCGGCGGCACCGCCCGCAGCAGGGGCAGCAGGTCGTCGATGACCCGCTGCAGCTCGATGGCGTTCTCGGTGCGGTCCTGCCCGATGACGGCGCCGTCGGCCAGCGGCTCGGCCGAGGGGTTCTCCGGCGGCACCAGGCTGACGAACCGCTCGCCGAACAGCGTCTTGGGCAGCAGCCGGGCGGTGACGTCGGCCGGGATCTGCGCCAGGTGCTCGGGGTCGATCGCCAGCTCGATGGTCGCGCCCTCGAGGTCGGCGCGGACCTCGCGCACCTCGCCGACGATGACGCCGCGGACCTTGACGTCGGACGCCTCCTGCAGCTGGTTGCCGGCGGTGTCGGTCTGCAGCGTCACCGTGGCGACGTCCGTGAACGCCTTGTTGTACTGCGCCACGGCCAGCCCGAGGAGGGCGGTCAGGACGACGAGGAACGCGACGCCCTGCAGGCGCCGCCGGACCGTCCTCGCTCGCTTCGAGGTCACGCGCTCACCCCGCGATCCGCACTGTCGTGGTGGAACCCCAGATGGCCAGGGAGAGGAACAGGTCGATGACGTTCACCGCGACGATGGAGAACCGCACCGCGCGGCCGACGGCCAGACCCACGCCCGCGGGGCCGCCGCTGGCGCGGTAGCCGTAGTAGCAGTGGGTCAGGATGATCACGACGGAGAAGACCAGCACCTTGACGAACGACCACAGCACGTCCTGCGGTGGCAGGAAGAGGTTGAAGTAGTGGTCGTAGGTCCCCGCTGACTGCCCGTACGCCTGCGTGGCGATGGTCCTCGTCGCGAAGTAGCTGGTGAGCAACCCGAGCACGTAGAGCGGGATGACGGCGATGAAGCCGGCGACGATGCGCGTCGTGACGAGGAACGGCAGCGACGGCACGCCCATGACCTCGAGGGCGTCGATCTCCTCGTTGATCCGCATCGCGCCGATCTGCGCGGTGAACCCGCAGCCCACCGTCGCCGACAGCGCCAGGCCGGCGACCAGCGGCGCGATCTCGCGGGTGTTGAAGTACGCGGAGAGGAAGCCGGTGAACGCCGAGGTGCCGAGCTGGTCCAGCGCGGCGTAGCCCTGCAGGCCGACCTCGGTGCCGGTGAAGAACGACAGGAAGGCGATGACGCCGACGGTGCCGCCGATGACCGCGAGCGCGCCCGTGCCGAAGGTGACCTCGGCGAGCAGCCGCATCGTCTCCTTCTTGTAGCGGCGCAGCGTCCGCGGCGTCCAGGCCAGGGCGCGGCCGTAGAAGCTGAGCTGGTCCCCGAGGTCGTCGAGGGTCTCCAGCGGCTTGCGGCCGACCCGGCGGAGGCGGCGGAACCGGAGGCGGATGCGGTCCGCGGGCGAGAGCAGTGCCACGTCACTGCCCCTTCGGCGGGACGAGCTGGAAGTAGATCGCCGTGATCACGAAGTTCACCGCGAACAGCAGCAGGAACGTGATGACGACGGACTGGTTCACGGCGTCGCCCACGCCCTTGGGCCCACCTCCGGCGCGCAACCCCTTGTACGAGGCGACGATCGCCGCGATCAGCCCGAAGATCAGCGCTTTGATCTCACCGGACCAGAAGTCGGCCACCTGGGCGAGGGCGCTGAACGAGGCCAGGTACGCGCCGGGGGTGCCGCCCTGGAGGATGACGTTGAAGAAGTAGCCACCGGCCACGCCGACGACGCTGACCAGCCCGTTGAGCAGGACGGCGACGATCATCGCGGCGAGCACCCGGGGGACGACGAGGCGCTGGATCGGGCTGATGCCCAGCACCTCCATGGCGTCGATCTCGTCGCGGATCTTGCGCGCGCCCAGGTCGGCGCAGATGGCCGAGCCGCCGGCCCCGGCGATGAGCAGCGCGGTGACGATCGGGCTGGCCTCGCGCAACACGGCCAGCACCGACGCCGACCCGGTGAACGACTGCGCGCCGAGCTGACGGGTCAGCGAGCCCAGCTGCAGTGCGATGACCGCGCCGAACGGGATCGCGACCAGCGCCGTGGGCAGGATGGTCACGCTGGCGACGAACCAGGTCTGCTGCACGAACTCGCGCAGCTGGAACGGCCGCTTGGGCAGCGCCCGGAGGACGTCGAGGGCGAAGGCGAAGAGATTGCCGCTGGCCGCCAGCGGCCGGGTCGGCGAGAACGTGCCGTCGAAGAGGCCGGGGGCCCCGGGCTTGCCGGAGGCCGTCATCCCTCGCCCCGCGAGCCGGCCCACCAGGGACGACGCGCGCCCGCTCCGGCGGGCTCGGCGACCGGCTCGCCCACCGGGTCGGCCTGCGGTGCGGCGTCGGGCTCGGGCGCCCAGTGCCGGCCCCGCGGCCCGGGCGTGGGCTGGTACGTGCCGGCGTCGGCGTGGGCCAGCAGGTCCTCGGGCAGGGAGGCGCGGATCGCGTCGGCGGTGTCCTGGTCGAACTGGTGGAGCATGCGCACGACCCGCTCCTGGCGGCGCCGCTGCGCCTTGCGCTCGGGCAGGCCGGGGGTCGGGTCGAGCTGCGGCGGGACGGCGTCCCCACCGGTGGCGCCCTTCGGGCCGACGCCGTTGTGCTGGTCGCCGCCGCGCGCCTCGAGCGCCGCCATCTCGGCCTCGACCTGGGCGACGTCCTTCTCCTCGCTCATGCCGATCGGGCCCTCCCGGCGACCGTTGAGGAACTGCCGGACCACCGGCTCCTGGCTGGTGAGCAGCTGCTCGCGCGGGCCGAACATCGCCAGGTGGCGGCGGAAGAGCAGGCCGAGGTTGTCGGGCACGGTGCGGGCGGTGCCGATGTCGTGCGTGACGATGAGGAACGTGGCGTCGATCTGGGCGTTCAGGTCGACGATCAGCTGGTTGAGGTAGGCGACGCGGACCGGGTCGAGGCCGGAGTCGGGCTCGTCGAAGAGGATGATCTCGGGGTCGAGCACCAGGGCGCGGGCCAGGCCTGCGCGCTTGCGCATGCCGCCGGAGATCTCGCCGGGCAGCTTCCCCTCGGCGCCCTGGAGACCGACCATCTCCATCTTCTCGAGGACGATGCCGCGGACCTCGGTCTCGCTCTTGCGCGTGTGCTCGCGCAGCGGGAAGGCGATGTTGTCGAAGAGGTTCATCGAGCCGAACAGCGCACCGTCCTGGAAGAGGACGCCGAACAGCTTCCGGATCTCGTACAGCTCGTGCTCGCTGCAGCGGACGATGTCGGTGCCCTCGATGACGATCGAGCCCTCTTCGGGCTTGAGCAGGCCGACCAGCGACTTGAGGAACACCGACTTGCCGGTGCCGGAGGGGCCGAGCAGCACGGAGATCTCACCGGGCGGCAGGGTCAGCGAGACGTCGCTCCAGATGTTCTGGCTGCCGAAGGACTTGGTCAGACCCTGGACCTCGACCGCGACGCCCACGAACGCCCTCCCCTGCTCCGGCCCCGGCGCCGGTCCCCGCCACTGGCTCTACTCGTCAGTAACGACCGCCCATCGTGGGGGTTACGCAGGTCACGCAGCAAATCGAAGCTGTCACCCAGGCGAGCGACGCGCGGGAACGCCGCAGGGGCCGCCCTCCGGACGGAGGACGGCCCCTGCGGGACCGCGGTGGTGCGTTCCCCGGCGTCAGGCCGGGGACTGCGTCACTTGACGGTGACGGTGGCGCCGGCGCCCTCGAGGGCGGCCTTGGCCTTCTCCGCGGCGTCCTTGGCGACCTTCTCCAGGACCGGCTTCGGCGCGCCGTCGACCAGGTCCTTGGCCTCCTTGAGGCCGAGCGAGGTCAGGCCGCGCACCTCCTTGATGACCTGGATCTTCTTGTCGCCGGCGCTCTCGAGGATGACGTCGAACTCGTCCTGCTCGGCAGCGGCCTCGGCGGCACCGCCGTCGCCGCCACCGGCGGCCGGGGCGGCCGCGACGGCGACCGGGGCAGCGGCGGTGACCTCGAAGGTCTCCTCGAACTGCTTCACGAAGTCGGACAGCTCGAGCAGCGTCATCTCCTTGAACGCGTCGAGCAGCTCCGTGGTGGACAGCTTGGCCATGGTTCTCTCCTTCTCGGGGTCAGTCGGTGCTGGCCGCGGCGTCGGCCGGGGCAGCGTCGGTGTCGGGGGTGGTGTCAGCAGCGGCGGGGGCCTCGTCGGCCGCAGGCGCGCCCTCGGCGGGCTTCTTCTCCTGCAGCGCGGCGGCCAGGCGGGCGACCTGCGACAGCGGGGCCTGGAAGAGGCCGGCGGCCTTGGTCAGGTTGCCCTTCATCGCGCCGGCCAGCTTGGCCAGCAGGACCTCGCGCGGCTCGACGTCGGCGAGGCGGCTGACCTCGCGCGCGTCGACCGTGCGACCGTCGACCACGCCGCCCTTGACGACCAGCAGCGGGTTCGCCCGGGCGAAGTCGCGGATGGCCTTGGCGGCGCTCACCGGGTCGCCCTCGATGAAGGCGATCGCGGTGGGGCCGTTGAGCAGCGGGCCCAGGTCGGAGAAGCCGACCTCGTCCGCCGCCCGCTTCGTCAGGGTGTTCTTGACGACGGCGTAGCTGCTGCCCTCACCGAGGGAACGGCGCAGCTGGGTCAGCTGCGCCACGGTCAGCCCGCGGTACTCGGTGAGCACGGCCGCGCTGGACTTCTGGAACCGCTCGGTGATCTCGTCGATCACGGCGGCCTTCGCCTGCGTGGGCATGGGCCTCCTCTCGTCTGTCGGGCGACCACTGGCACCGACGACGGAGCGATCTGCCGGGCCCGGAAAGACGAGACGCCCCGGCGCAGGCGCACGGGGCGAGGACGGGACGCACGCGGCGCCCGTCGTTCGGACCGTCCTCCTGCGCGGGCCGCCCGGGGATCCGGGACCTTCGATCGCACGCGGACGTGCGACGACCAGCGGTCTTGGGGGGAACGTCGACAAGGGTACACGCCCGCGACAGCGGCCCGCCGCGGGCCCGGGCCGGCCGCCGAGGCCACGTGATCTCGGCGCTCCGGGGGCCGTCGAGCGCCCGAGATCACGGGATCTCGGCACAGCGGGCGCCGCCTGCATGCGAAAGGGCCCCGGCGCGCGGGGGGGGGGGGGGGCCCTGTGCGGGTGGAACTAACCCCGCTGTATCGTTCAACCTCACTTTTAGGGTGAGGTTAGGGTACACCCCGAATAC
>NZ_JBJGYZ010000030.1:0-77037 GCF_054050275.1 Geodermatophilus sp. SYSU D00691 | reverse complement strand
CCCCCCCCCCCCCCCCCCCCCCCCCCCCCCCCGCCCCCCCCCCGCCCCCCCCCCCCCCCCCCCCCCCCCCCCCCCCCCCCCCCCCCCCCCCCCCCCCCCCCCCCCCCCCCCCCGCCGCGGGAGAGGGAGCGATCAGCTCGGGACGGTCGACGACCTGACGGTCGAGCCCGAGCATCGGCATGCGCACCTGATGGGGCACGGTGGAGCCGTCGGCCAGGCTCACTGCAACCGTCGTGACGTCGTTCCAGAAGTCGCTGGCGTCGACCGTCGTGAACTCGGTGCCGGGGGAGACCTCGGTCGCCACCCGGTGCGCGGTGTCGATCAGCGAGCTGACGTCGTCCTCGTCGGCGGGGCCCGCGGGAGTTCCGTCGGGCCGGACGCCGAGCACGACGACCTCGTAGGCGGAGTCCTCCCCGTAGAGCAGCCGGGTGGTGCGGTCCGCGATCCGGCCGGCGGACTTCCGGACGAACGCCTCGGCCCACGCGCGCGGTGAGCTGCGCAGCGCGCTCCAGAGGAAGGAGAGGAACATCCCGATGGCGGCCAGAAAACCCACACCGGTGGCGCGGCCCGGCACGTAGGCCGGGGGTGCGTGGAACCGCGTCAGCGCGGCGTGCGCCTCGACGACGGAGGTCGCCGCGGCCTCCGCCGTGGGCAGGGCCTGCATGTCTGGGACCTCGGTGAGCTCATCACCCCGAGGCGTCCGCGGACGCGGGAGCGTGCTCTCGGCCCGGTGGACCTGCTCGGACAGGGCGAGGAGGACATCCCGCGAGTCGAGGGTGCGGGCGTAGGAGCGGGCGACGACGACCTGGCGCCCCGGCCACAGCGGCGTGCCGTCGAACGGCGCCGCCTCCATGGGCGTCCAGAGAGCCCCCACCGCCGCGAGGCCGCTCGCCGCGTGCTGGGCGAGGTCGTTCGGCGACACCGGCTGACTGACCGTCGCCGGGCTCTGCCCATCGCGGGCCTGCAGCAGCACGTTGGGGCGTGAGCCGAGCACCGAGTCCCCCGGGACCACGGTCTCCGTCGTCGCCGGGACGAGGAGGTTCACCAGCGGGCGGGTGGCCAGCCCGACCCGGTCGAGTAGCGCCCGCGCTGTTGCGGGCAGCGGGACGGTGGCGTGGCCGTCGGCGAACACCTGGAGCAGCACGACGCGGTCGACGGTCACGCCGGAACGGGCCAGCCACTGCTCGGCCGGATGACGGTGCAGGCCGTCGCCGTCGACGACGGCAAGCACGGTCCTGCTCCCGCTCTGGTCGGCCTCCAGCCACAGCGACGGCCGGAGCAGCCCGGTCGCCGTCCAGTCGCGGACCACCTCGAGGACATCCCCGGCGAGCCCCTCGCGCAGCCGCCCCACGACCAGCGTGGTCGGCATCTCCGCGGTGCTCACAGCGCCGCCGAGAAGCCGTCGTCGACGACCTCGACACGCTGCCTGCCGGTGTAGTCGACCTGTGCAAAGTGGTCGAGGAGCTGCTGACCGGCCGTGTAGAGCTGCGGCGCGAGCTCCCACACGCGGGGAACCTGCCAGAAGTTGTGCGGAGTGATCTCGCTGAACGACCCGCGCTCACCGGGGGTCGCTGGGTCCGGCGGCAGCTGCTTGGCCGCATCCCGCTGCACCGACGCCGCCCACGCCCGGGCGGCGGCGAGCCGCGCCTCCGCCGTGGTCTCGGTGCCGGGCTTTCCCCGGGGCGGCAGCCCGCTGCGGCCCAGGCCGCTGCCGAACCAGGCGCGCAGCGCCGGGATCTCCCCGCGGCCCTGCGGATCCTGCAGGTATCGACCCAGCTCGAACAGCGACAGGTACGGGCGCAAGGCGGTGAACTCTGCATCCCCGTCGCAGAGCGCGATGGCCAGGGGCAACGACTCGGTGACGGCCGCGAGCAGGCCCCACCCCGGTGCGTCCCGGGCGGAGTTCTCCACGCCCAGCAGCGGCTGCGGCAACCGGCCCAAGACGTGGTGCTCGGCCGACCAGACCGCCACGCCGCCCTCGGTAACCGGCCCCTCGCCGGGCAGCAAGACCTCGCCAGTCAGCCGGCCGACGAGCCAGCCGGAAACTACGGCCTGGAGCCAGCCCCGCGAGACCGGGACGAAGTCGACGAGCGGCCGACCGCGGCGGTTGGACCAGAAGGCCTGTCGCATCTGCGGAGTAGTGGAGTCCAGCCACTGGTTCCGGATGGGCTTCTGCAGGGACGAGAAGACCATCGGGTGGTACAGGTTCGCGTACGCGCCGAGGATGTCGATCCGGTTGCGCTGCGCGTTCACCATCGCCTTCGTGAAGTTCTTCACGCTCTCGGGATCGATCGAGGAGTCGGCCTGGAGTGCCTGGACCAGCAGCGATCCGACCGTGTCGTTGGGCCCGAACGGCAGCTCGCTGAACCGGTAGCCGACGGCCACCTTCTGCGTGTGCACCGCCTGGACCATCCGGGCGTCGACGGCGACCAGCGGCGCGGCCAGCTGAAGCGCCTGCCGGAACCGCTCGACGAAGTGTCGGGCGGTCGCCTCGCGTTCGTGAACGCCCGCGCCCGGCCGGGTCAGGTAGCTGTCGAGCCCCTCCTGGATGAACGTGCCCATGACCTCGCCGGCCCGGGTCACCCAGGCCAGCGCGCCGTCGAGCACGCCATGGTGGTCGAGGTCGACGGCGTAGTCCGCCCGACGCGACGACTGCACCGAGGCGAGCGCCTGGGGCCACCACTCCGAACGGCGGCCGATCCGCGTCGGTGAGCCCTCCGGGGTGAAGCCGGTCAGCCGGTCGGCAGGCCGCACGCGGGTGCGCGCGTCGGCGTGCAGCCAGGTCAGCACCTCGAACAGTGCCAGCTCCTCCGCGCGGTCGGCGGACGGGGTGGTGCTTCCTGCGCCGAAGCCCTTGAAGTTCTGCAGCAGGTGGTCGGCGTAGGACCGGGGGTAGCTGCTGATGTCCTCCAGCAGCACTTCGTTCTGCGCGGTCGCGAAGCGGGTGGGGACCTCCTCCCCGCGCGGCCACTGCACCACCTGGTCCGTGGCTACGGTGGAGACCGGAGCAGTTGCGGCCGAGGCCTTCTCGGCGCTCTCGAGCGCCGCGCGGGCCTCAGCCACGCCGGCGCGCAGCGGGCCTATGACGTCCTTGTTCAGCTGCGCGAACAGCTCACCGGCGGTCGCCGCTCCGCGGCGGACGAACAGGTTGCTGAATTGGGCGCGGATCCGGTTGGTCGCGTTGGCGAGGACGCCGTGGTTCGCGTCGATGGTCGAGCCCACCGTCTGCAGCTCGCCGGTAACCTCCTGCGCGATCTCGTGCGGCTGCTGCGACGTCGCGGAGTTGCGGGTCAGCTGCTCGGCGGCGAACTGCAGGTCGGTGCGGAAGGTCTCCAGCACGTGCTCGGCCACGGGGAGTCCTCGCTCGCCGATCACCCGCAGCGTCGCCGTCTCCAGGCGGTTCTGGATGGCCGGCACCCAGCGGATCGCCGCCTCCCGCAGCTCGGCGTCCGCGACACCCATGACCCGGCCGAAGGAGGACGCGAGCAGGCCACCCAGCTGCTGGGCGAACCAGGCGCCCTTCTCGCTGATGCCGGGGCGCATGACTGGGCCGACCGTCTCCTGGGTCATGGTGTCGCTCAAGGCCGTCCGCGCCTCGTCGGCCCAGATGTCGTCGACGAGCGCCTTGAGGTAGGAGGTGTCGCGGGCGCGCAGGTCCGGCAGCCCTGCCCAGGCGAGGAACTGCGGGTAGTACTCCCCGGCGGTCGTGGCGATGGCCTGCTGGGGGCTGCGCTGGCCTTGGAGGACCGACAGGTCGACGTGCCCGCGGAGCAGCCGCTCCACGCCCTGCCGGGCCAGCCGCTGTGCGGCGTACTGCGCGTACCGGTCGCGGCCCAGGCCGATCGAGGCGAACCCGAGCGAGCCGAACACCATCGGCTCGTTGCGCTCCACGTCGGCCCCGCCACGCGCCGGCTGCAGACTCATGTGGGTGTGGTCCTGCACGAACAGCTTGCTGTTGTTCAGGTTGCCTATGGCGTAGCTCATCAGCTGGCCCTGCTGGGCCTCGGAGAGGAACAGCGCGGTCAGCGACCGGGCGAAGCCCCGGTAGATCGTGTCGGTGCGGCCGTCGCCGAACCGGGCGCCGCTGACGCCGTTGTAGGAGCCCACCGGGAAGGTGAGCATGGGACCGCGGCCTGGGGCGGTCGGCCGCGGCACCCCGCCGTACACCGTCCACTCCTCGGCCGTCCAGGGCTGCTGCCGGGCGGCCATCGCCGACATCAGCTCGGCCACGGTGCCCAGGGCGTTGGCATTCACCCCACCTCGCTCCGACTCCGTCAGCTCGGAGAAGACGTCCGGGGTGTAGAGGAAGGCCAGCGACTCGTGCGGGAAATGCGGCACCTGGGAGGCGACCGCGTGCAGCAGGTTGCAGACGTCCAGGGTCATCGAGGCCCCGGTGCCGCCGGCCAGCGACGAGACGACCAGCAGGATGGTGCCCTGCGAGGTGGTGTTCTCGACCGCCCCCTGCTCGCCGGGCCGGGCGAGCGCCCCGGCGAGCCGGCTGAGGTCGGTGTCGGCACCGCTCTGGTTCAGCCGCTCGGCGACCGGGACGAGCCGGTCGTAGATCATCCCGGCCCGGGTGAGGGTCAGCAGGCGCCCGACGGCGCGTAGCTGACTGGCTCCGTGGGTGATCGCGTCCACGGTGTTGGGCTGGGGGCGCCACCGGGCCAGCTGGCGCAGCTGATTGCCCGCGGGCTGGGTGACCAGGCTGCGCTGCAGGGCGGCGTCGAGCACGCCGTAGTCGTCGGTCGGGCTGGTCACCGGGATGTACGTGCCGCCGAGCGTGTCGACGGCCGGCGGCAGGCCGGGGCCCAGCCCGTCGGGCTGGGCCGGGACGTCGATGTGCACGAACTCCCAGCAGCGGGGCAGCTGGTCCGCCGTCCAGCCCTTGGCGGCCAGCTCGGCCTTCAGTTGCTCCATGAGGAAGCGCAGGGTCTTGCCGCCCGAACCGCCCAGGCCGACGACGCAGATCTTGTACACGGAAGTTCTCCAGGGGTGGTGAGGAGTGCCGTCGGATCAGCGACGGAAGGGGTCGTCGCCAGGCGCAGGCCAGCTGGCCGGACCGGGCGTGCCGTGCGCGGATCCGGAGGCGAACGGGTCGGCCACCGGTGCGGCGTTGCCCGGCGGGCCGCTGCGGGGCGCGGTGGCGAACGGGTCGGCCGCGGGTGCGAAGGGATCGCTAGCCGTTCGGCCGCCGGGGGCGAACGGGTCGGCCGCGCCCCCGAACGGCCCCGGGGCGAACGGGTCGTCGGATGCCGCGGTCCTGGCCGGACCAGCGGAACCGTCGGCACCGTCCGCGGGCCGGGCGGTGCGTGCCGCGTCGCGGAGGTCCTCCACGGCGGAGGGACCCTCGGAGTGCGCCCGTCCGACGAGCTCGGCGCGCTGCTCGGCCGTGGCGAGCGCATCGGTGACGAGCAGCAGCTTGGCCGGGACTTCCGGTGTGTCCGACTCGGCTGCGGACCGGTCCAGCAGCACCGTCCAGCTGCCCTGCAGGGCCAACGGCAGCCGCGCACGGAGCTTGCCCGACCGGCTGCCGGGGGCACCGGAGACGCCGACCCCCGCGGGGTCGTCGACCTCGGCGAACCCTGCCTCGGTGAAGCGTGCACCCGCACGGGCGCGGACCGGCACGCCGGACAGCACGCCGCGGCGGCGGCCGGCCTGGGGCGGCGGGACGAGCTCCCAGTCCGGCGCGGGCAGCGTGCCGCCACCGGCGGCGAGCAGGCCACCCGGGCTGACGCGCACGTCGAGCAGCGCCGACTGCAGCGGCGTGCCGGGCAGCTTCGCGGCCAGCCGGCGGCCGAGGAGGAAGACCAGCAGCGGCAGCCCGATGCCGACGAGCAGCGCCAGCACGAAGGCGAGCAGCAGCACCTTGGTGTTGGCCAGCAGCTGCAGGTCGGCGGTGTAGGGCACAGTGGCCTGGACGGCGCGCTCCGTGCGCTGCTCCAGATCCAGCCCCTCGGGTGCCAGGTGGACGACGAGGTCACCCTGCAGCTGGCCGTCCGCCGCGGCGCCCGGGGCTAGCTCGACCGGGATCTCGGCGGTCTCCCCGTCGGCCAGGCAGTGGCTCTGGGCATCCGAGCCCGTCACGGTCACGCCCTCGACCTCGGCAGGGCGGACCCGGAGGCCGCCGCCGGTCACCCATGCGCAGCCGGGGCCGGTGACCTCGATGGTCGCGGTGCTGGCAGTGGTTCCCTCGATCGCGCCGAAGTCCACCGACTCGGAGACGAGCGTCGGAAAGCCCAGCGGCGGGGCGACCGTCACCTCCTGCGTCCGCACCTGCGGCTGCAGGACCTGGCCGCTGACGGTGGTGACCGCCAGCACCGTCTGCAGCTCCGCCGGCCCGGGGGCGACGTCGTCGGGTACCGCCAGCGGCACGCCGGCCGCGAGCTGGGCACCGGGCACGCCCTGCGCCAGCATCGTCTCGGTGCCGTCCGCGGAGGCGAGGACGACGTCGAGCGCGAGGGTCGGGGCCGGATCTCCCAGCACGGCGGGTGTCCCGTCACTGCGCACGAGCGCGATGCGGACCGGACCGAGGTCCTCACCGACCCGCCACTCCACCGAGGCGTGCGGGTGGACGACGGCGCCGAGGTCGGCCTGGATGGTCAGCTGGGTGCGCGTGACCGCCTGGGGGTTCTGGCCGGTCGGGTCGATGAAGACGACCTGCCAGGGCCCGGACCAGTTGTCACCCGACGGCGGGATGGCCGCATCGAGGGAGAGTGCGTCGTCGCCGTACCAGTTGTAGGTCAGGGCGAGGTCCCCGGCGCGGACGGTGCCGGCCGGTGCGGCAGGGTCGTAGGCCATCTGGACCGGAACAGGGAGCCCCGGCGGCTGGACCTGGACGACGATGCCGGCGGCGCTGCTCGTACCCACCAGGTGGATGGACTGGATCGAGGCGTCCAAGGTGAATTCATGCACCTCCTGCGGGCACGCAGCACCCACGCAGACGCCCTGCTGGTCCACCGGCTGCGGCGGATTGCCGGGGTCGCCCACAGCATCGAACGCCAGCACCAGGTCGCCGACGTCGTCCGCTTCGAGGAAGACGCCGTAGGGGGCGGTGTCGCCGCACGGGTTCGGCTGGGCCTCGGCGATGCTGCTCAGCAGGCTGAGGTCGACGCTGCCGGCGTCGGACAGGCCGAGCGCGATGAGCAGGATGTCGTCGTTGCGCAGCTGGTCGGCCACCCCGCCAGAGCGGCAGATGTCCTCCTGGCCCTTGGCCGCCACCTGCGCGGCGGCGTCGTCGGAGGTGAGCGGAATGGTTTCGGCGCCGGGGATGGGCTTGGTTTCCCCGTACTGCTGGCGCTCCTCCGGGGTGTCGCGCGCGCTGAGCTCGTACTGCCCGTCGGTGAACAGGACCAGTGCCTGGCAGGGCGGCTGCTCGGCGTCGGGCTCCCGGTGGTCGACCAACTGCTGGCGAGCGGTGGTGAGCGCAGTCCAGTAGTCGGTCTCGAACCCGTTCTCGCGGCCGGCGAAGTCGGCCACCGCGGCGGAGGCCGCGCTCAGTGAGTGGTCGCCGAGGGGCTGCCACTCGAACGCGGAGCGGACGTCCCCCGCGAAGCCTCGCACGGCGACGTCGATGGTGCTGCCCGTGCGCGCGGCGGTGTCAGTGAGCCGGCGCAGCAGCAGGGAGGCTGCGGCGACGCGTGCATCCCCCGGGTCGGTTCTCCGAAGGCTGCCGCTCTCATCCACCAGCAGAAGCACGTCGGCATTCTTGGTCTCGCTCAGGCAGGCGCCGAGGTCCTGCAACGAACTCGTGCCGGTCGCCGAAGGCGCAGCGAGAGCAGGGCTCGGGCCTGCCACCAGACCTGCGGTCAGCGCTCCCACCAAGACCGACAGAGCCAACATCGCCCGTGCGCGATTGCCGACTCGGGCAGATGCGCGTGCGTGCGCGGTCATGCTGCGAACACCGGGAGTCGGGCGAACCAGTCGGCGAACAGCCACGCGTGAGAGGCCGCCGCGCCGAGGGCGAGCAGAAGGGCGCCCGCGCGTAGTGCACGCACCATGCCGTCTCGGCGGAGGTAGAAGGCGCTGGCCCGCCGACGGGTGTCCTGCAACGTGGCCACGATGAGCAGGGCGGCGGTGATCAGCGTCGCCGCTGCCCACCCGAGCACGTGCCAACCCCAGCCGTCGAGGAAGACGAGTGGAGTGGTCAACAACGGGACGATGACGGCAGCGGCGAGCAGCAGGAGGGGGGGACCCGACTCGCCCCTCGAGCGACCGCCGTCACCTTGAGCGGGAAGGCGGTTCCAGAAGTCCGCAGAGCTCGGCACCGGTGAGGCGCCGGATCCTCCGCCCGACACCGGACCGCCGGGGAGCCCTCCGGAGGGCTCCTGACCCCTCGGCTCCGGGCCCAAGCCGGGGAAGTAGCCCGCGCTCATGCGGATACCGCATCTGTGCGCCGATGGAGAGCGCAGCTCCGTCCAGCGCGATGACGATTCACCATGTGCTCCCCCGTTGTGCGACCTCGCCGGTCGTGTGAGCCCTTTGAACCGTGCCGCCGACGGCGACCGGGTACGACGTGGACCGCGTCATCCGGTCAACGCAAACGAGCGGAGCAGGCCGGCGTAGCCGTCCGCCAGACCATGTCCGATCGCACGGACCTTCCACTGCCCGGAACGCCGGTACACCTCCGCGACCACAAGGGCCGGCCAGTCCGGCGAGTCCTCGACCGCGTAGCGGGCGAGCTCCTGACCGTCCTCGGTTCGGACGGTGGCAGTGACCGCACCGAGCTGCTGGACGCTCCCAGACTCGGTCGCGAGGGCGAAGGACACCTGCGCGCCAGTCGCCGGAACAGCCTCCAGATCCATGAAGATCTCGAAACGGGCGGTGCTGCCAATCGCAGTCGGCGCTCGGAAGGTCACGTGGTGCGCCGGACTGATCGCCTGACCCCGCAGATCGCAAGCCACCGCCAGGAGGACGGCGTCCCGACCCGCATGGATCCTCTGCCATGCGATCTCCACGCGCACGCGGGGAACCGGCTGGCCGTCAGCCCGGAGCGGCGCGTTGGCTCCGCGGATGAGCACCGCTGTCATGGGGTCCCCCGTCTCGGACGAAAATCGCCCGAACCTTAGGTTCGAAAGGCGCGACCCGCCACGGTTTCCGTCCTGTGGTGTGCCGGAAGTGATGCTTGAGGACGACGGGCATGCTGTCGCGTCCCGTGGCAGGCTGCCCCCCTCGAAGAGGGGAACCGGCGTCGCAGGACCCTTCGGCGGCCACGCGCCACTTACGATGCCGCGGGCGTCGGGCAATGGCGGCGCACACGGAACGACGGGCGACACGCCCTCTGGACGGATGGAGAACACAGTGGGAGTCAGCCTCACGAAGGGTGGCAACGTCTCGCTCACCAAGGAGGCCCCTGGCCTGCGTTCGGTGACCGTCGGGCTGGGCTGGGACGCCCGCACGACCGACGGCAAGCCCTTCGACCTCGACGCCTCGGCGATCGGCTGCCGGGCCGACGGCAAGGCGGCTTCCGATGGGCACTTCGTGTTCTTCAACAACCTGCGCAGCCCGGACGGGGCGATCGAGCACACCGGGGACAACGTCACCGGTGAAGGCGCCGGCGACGACGAGCAGATCCGGGTAGACCTCGCCGGCGCTCCTGCTGAGCTCGACCGCGTGGTGTTCCCCGTGTCGATCTACGAGGCGGACGATCGGGGTCAGAACTTCGGTCAGGTCCGCAACGCGTACATCCGGGTCGTCAACCAGGCGGACAACAGCGAGATCGCCCGCTATGACCTCTCCGAGGACGCGTCCACGGAGACCGCCATGGTGTTCGGCGAGCTGTACCGCAACGGCTCGGAGTGGAAGTTCCGCGCCGTCGGGCAGGGCTACTCCACCGGGCTGGCTGGTATCGCCCGGGACTTCGGCGTCGACGTCTGATCAGCACGGTTCCGGTTCCGGTGGACGCGCCGGAACCGGAACCGGAAGTACCTATGCAAGGCGGCGGTGACCTGCTTCCATGTGTCGCTGCTCAAGGCCTGCATCGGCGGCGTAGGGGGAATCGGCAGCTGACGGGCGTGACCGACGAAGGACAACCCACGGTCCGGAGCTGCTACCCCCCACGTGGGCCCAGTCATGACGAAGAGGAACGGGGACACATGAGCGTCAGCTTGAGCAAGGGGCAGACGGTCTCGCTGGCCAAGCGGGACGGCGGCACGTTGACGCAGGTCCGCATGGGCCTGGGATGGGATGCCGTCAAGAGGAAGGGCCTCTTCGGCGGGATGAAGAGTCAGTCCATCGATCTGGACGCCTCCGCGCTGTTGTTCGACCGCTCGGGCAACCTCGTGGACCAGGTGTGGTTCCGGCAGCTGAAGAGCAAGGACGGGGCCGTCCGGCACACCGGGGACAACCTGACGGGTGCCGGTGAGGGGGACGACGAGTCGATCCGCGTCGACCTGGCCGGCCTGCCGCCGTCGGTGTCGACCATCGTGTTCACGGTGAACTCGTTCACCGGTCAGGACTTCTCGCAGATCGAGAATGCGTTCTGCCGCCTCATCGACGAGTCGAACGAATCGGAGATCGCCCGGTACGAACTCAGCGGCTCTGGCCGGCACAACGCGCAGATCATGGCCAAGGTGGCCCGCGACGGCGCCGGTTGGTCGATGACGGCGCTGGGCGTCGCGGCGTCCGGGCGTACCTTCCGCGACCTCCTCCCCGCCATGGCCAGCGTGCTGTGACTTCTCCCTGCCGCGCAGATCGACGTCCCCTCGAGGAGTGACCTCCATGTCAGACCTGGACCTCGGTTCCACCCCTGCGCCGAGCGCGCCCAATTCACCGCCCGCAGCCGGCGGCGCCCTCGTGCTGACGCCGCCGCAGCCGGTCGTGGTGGTAGCGCCGGAGCAGGCCGTCGAGGCCGTCCCACTCGAAGACGCGAAAACCGTCGAGCTGCGCAGCAAGGCCAACGCCTTCGCCGGTGAATTGGTGTCACTGGACACCCGCTCGCCGGCGTTCGCAGAGAAGATCGCGTCGATCACCTCCATGGGTGAGCGGGAGATGCGGTCCTCGGCGGCGGTCTCCAACCGAATGCTGGAGCGCCCTGCAGCAGCGATGGGCAAGGGCAGCGGAGGTGATGCCCAGACACGCGTCTCGAACACTCTGATCGACCTCCGGCGGACGGTCACCGACCTCGACCCGAACCGGGCTGATCTGACCGGCGTCAAGAAGGTGCTCCGCTGGCTCCCCGGCGGCGACAAGATCGACCGGTACTTCGACAAGTACAAGTCGGCCCAGTCCCATCTCAACGCGATCATCAAGGCCCTCGACTCCGGTCAGGACGAGCTGCGCAAGGACAACGCGGCCATCGAGACCGAGAAGGCCAACATGTGGGCTCTGATGGGCACGCTCCGCGAGTACGACCAACTAGCAGCCGCCCTCGACGCAGCTCTGGAGGGCAAGATCGCCGAGCTCGAGGCGAGTGGCCGTTCCGACGACGCCAACACCGTCCGGTCCGATGCCCTGTTCCCGGTGCGTCAGCGACGTCAAGACCTCCAGACGCAGCTGGCGGTCGCGGTCCAGGGGTACATGGCTCTGGATCTGATCCGGCGGAACAACCTCGAGCTCATCCGAGGCGTGGATCGCGCGCAGACGACTACCGTCGCAGCCTTGCGCACTGCTGTGATCGTGTCCCAGGCGCTCAGCCGGCAGAAGCTGGTGCTCGACCAGATCACCGCACTCAACACGGTGACGTCGAACCTCATCGAGTCGACGTCCGAGCAGCTGCGCATCCAAGGTGCGGCGATCAACCAGCAGGCGGCTTCCTCCACGGTCGATGTCGCGAAGCTGCAGGCCGCCTTCGACAACGTCTTCGCGACCATGGACGCGCTCGACACTTTCCGGGCGCAGGCAGTCGACTCGATGGCGCAGACCGTCCAGGCGCTCGAAGGGCAGATCCAGCGTGCTCAGCCGTATCTGGAACGCACCCGCCGCAACGAGCTCGACGGCGGTTGAGTCGCGGACGGCCGTGCTCAGTTGTCGTCGACGTCGCGTCCGGAGGGAGGAGAAGCAGGGTGCCGTGGTTCCGGAGAGCTTCCGGCACGCCGCCCGTGCCGCCGGGAGTCGATCCGGGAGATAGCCCCGATGCGCTACGAGCCGCGATCACGGAGTTCAACCGGCTGGTGAACGGCTCCGCGGGCCGGCTTCCGCTGCCGGCGGTGGTCGCGGCCCGACGCATCACGGATGTGCTGGCCGAAGTGGTGGACACCTCGGAGGTGCGGCCGCTGGACATCCATGCCGTGATCTCGGTGCGGGCCGCCGCCACCGACTACCTACCGACCACGATCAGGACCTTCCTAGCGGTGGACGAGGCGCTCGTGGATGTCCCGCGCGCATCGGGCCGCACACCGATCGAGTCGCTGATGGAGCAGCTCGAGGCGCTCGAGGCGACCGCCGTCGCGGTGCTGGAGGCCACCCAGCACCAGGACGTGGACGCGCTCATGACGCAGGGCAGCTTCCTGCGCACGAAGTTCTCCCGCTCCGATCTCGATCTGTGAGGACTGGCAACCTGATGACGGCGATGAGCCGCGGCGCCAACGTCGCCTTGACCCGTGAGATCCCGGGCCTCTCCACGATCGTCGTGGGGGTGTCTTGGAACGCTGGTGCCGAGCGGCTGCTGGACGACAATCTGGTGCTCGCGACGGTGCTCTGCGACGCCCGGAGCAAGGCGCCGTCGGCCGAGCACTTCGTCTTCTTCAATCAGCTGGCCTCGCCCGACCTGTCGGTCCATCAGCTGCGGGTTGCGTTGGCTGGTGACAAGGAGCAAGTGGAGATCGACCTCCCCGCGGTGCCTGCCGACGTCCACCGCATCGTCGTCGTCGCGTACCTCAACGAAGGGACGGCTCAGCGGCGGACCCTGGGGCAGTTGCGCGAGATGAGCGTGTGCGTCCGCGAGGCGGGAACGAACCGGGAGCTGGTCCGGTCGGAGGACCTCGCGCCGGCACTGTCCGCCGAGACCGCTCTGGTGCTCGGCGAGGTGTACCGACACGCCGGCGGCTGGAAGTTCAAGGTCGTCGGCGAGGGCTACGCCAACGGCATCGCGGGCATCGCCTCTGACTATGGCGTGCCCCTGTGACTCTTCGTTCTCCCGAGGGCGCGCCGCCCCGCACCGACCTGTACTGGCTTCGGCACCGCAGCCTTCGTCGCTCCACCAGCGCCGCACCGGCCGCCGGGTCAGGGGTAGTGGCCGAGCGCGGGCCGTCGCAGCACGCATCCGCGCATCCGTCCCCGTCGCCGCGGTCTTCCACGTCGCTGGTCCCCTCCGCGCCCGGGGCGGGCTCTCGGAACGTTCCGGCCACGTCACTCGATCTGGCGGCGCCGACAGCTGAGCGACCGGCGTCGCCGGAAGCGGTGTCGACTCTGGACCTCTCGACACAGCACCGGTCAGCGCCTGTCGTGCCGGGGCCACGGGGCCGATCCCGCCGGTCGGTACCGCGCGTCACATCCTCCGGCCGGAGGATTCTCACGCCGCGCGACTGCACCGTGACCTTGAACCGGGTCCAGTCGGGTCTCGGCGCTCTCGTCGTCGAGGCTGTCTGTTCTCCGGCCGTCGGGGACATCCGGCTCGGCGCCCTGTACGAGCTCGAGGATGGGACCTCATCGATCGTGCACCGCGCCCTAGGGATCCTGACAGCGCCGTGGGGATCTCGGCGGCCCGTGCTCACCGGCTCGGCGGCCGAGTACGACCGGCTGACCGTGGATCTGCGCCAATCCTGCGCGCTGCGCCGACTGCTGGTGTACGCGGTCTCCGAGTCGGGGCGAGAGCTCACGTGGGGAGGGACGTTGCTGGTGACCACTTTCGGCGGCGCCCGCGTGGAACTGCCCCTCGACCTCGGTCGGCACCACGGGCCGATCGCACTGCTGTCGCTCTACAACATCGACGGGGAGTTCGTGCTGCGCGCCGAGACGGAGAAGATCTCGGGGGCGGTACGTGAAGTGGCCCGGGCGTTCGGCTACGACCGCATCACCTGGGCCGATCATTCCACGCCGGTCTTGTGAGCGCTGAGCCACCCTCCCCTGCGTCCTTCCCTCCCGTCCCGACGTCGACCCTGCCTTCCCACCGCCGCTCCGGCGCCACCGAACACCGGTGGACACTTCTCGAGGTCTGAATGCGCCACTTCGATCACCTGACCGCGGCGGACCGCGCTCGGTTGTTCCACGTTCCCCCGCAGTCGTTCACGGCGGACGACGAGAACGTCGTGCTAGCGATCGCTCTGGGCGCGACCCTCTACACCCCCGCGACCCGTCCCACCTTGACGAAGGACCTCGCGCGGCAGCGAGCCGCCGGCGTTCTCAGCGTGGTGGTGTGCCTCGAGGATGCGATCCCTGATGCGGAGGTGGCTGCCGCGGAGCGCAACGCCGTCGAGCAGCTGCGCGGCTTCGCGGCCACCAACCCGGACGGTCCGCTCGTCTTCATCCGGGTGCGCACCCCCGAGCAGATTCCTGCTCTGGTGGAGGGGCTCGGCGAGGACCTGTCCCTCCTGACCGGCTTCGTGCTGCCCAAGTTCACTCCACGCACGGGGCCGGCGTTCCTCCGCGAGGTCGTCGCCGCGTCGGAACGGGTGGGCCGGCTCCTGCGGGTGATGCCGGTACTCGAATCTCCCGACATCATGCATGCCGAGAATCGGGTGTCGACGCTGCTCGGCATTCGCGACCTGCTGGCCGAGCACCGCTCGCACGTGCTCGCGTTGAGGATCGGTGCCACCGACTTCTCCTCGATCTACGGGCTGCGCCGCAGCAGGGAGCTCACGGTCTACGACATACGGGTCGTGGCGGACGCCATCAGCGACATCGTCAACGTGCTCTGCCGCTCGGATGGCATCGGTTTCGTCGTCACCGGCCCTGTGTGGGAGTACTTCCACAGCCCGGAGCGGCTCTTCAAGCCGCAGCTGCGTGAATCGCCCTTCACCGAGCACCAGGAGCGGCCTCTGCGGGCTGAACTCCTCAGCCATGACCTCGACGGTCTGATCCGTGAGGTGGTGCTCGATCGCGCCAACGGCCTCACCGGCAAGACGGTCATCCACCCTTCCCACGTCGCCGCGGTGCACGCGCTCGCTGTTGTGACCTACGAGGAGTACTCGGACGCGGTCGAGATCCTGGGTACGGCGGCCGCAGGTGGTGCCGCTGCATCGGCCTTCCGCAACAAGATGAACGAGTCCAAACCCCACACGACCTGGGCGACCGGCATCGTGGAGCGCGCCCGAGTCTTCGGCGTCGCACATCCGACCACGTCGTTCGTGGACCTCCTGGGAGCGGGGCTGACGGCGTGACCGTCACCGGCGCCGGATCGGCGGTGTGGAGCGGCAGTTGGGCGGCCGAGCGGCTTGGAATCCAGGTCCTCACCGAAGTGGGGGTGGGCGGCCTGGTCATCGAGGACCTGGTCGGCATGGCGCTGCGGATCAACCCCCGCCGAGCCCACCTCCTGGTCAGCCGGGTCCTCGGCAAACACGTGCCGGCGGACCCCCGGCTCATCCTCGGTGCCGGACGTCTGCTCGGCGCCCTGGTGGCCGATCGGCTGTCCGGGAGGGACACCGGCATCGCCGATGCCGGTGGCTCGTTGCTGGCCGCTGCCCTGTCCGGTGCCAGCGGGGCGGCGCCGTCGCTGCTCGCGCTCTGCAACCGACACCTCGCGGACGGACCGATCGTGGACGCGCTCGTGCTGGGCTACGCCGAGACCGCGACCGGGCTGGGCCACGCTGTCGCTGACGCGATCGACGCCGACTACCTCCACTCGACCCGCCGAGACGTGCCCGGCGTCGCCCGGGAGGGCGCCTTCGAGGAGGCGCACTCGCACGCAACCCAGCACCTGCTGCTGCCAGAGGACCCACTGCTCCTGGCCAACCCCCGTCCGCTGGTGCTGGTCGACGATGAGCTGTCGACCGGCGCGACCGTCATGGACACCATCCGTGCGGTACAGCGCGTGGCCCGGCGCGATCGCTTCGTGGTGGCGAGCCTGGTCGACCTGCGGTCGCGCGCCGACCGCCAGCGGCTGCATGACTTCGCGAGGCAGATCGGCATTCGGCTGGACGTCGTCACGCTCGTGAGCGGGCAGATCCGGCTTCCCGAAGACGCCGTGGTCCGCGGCCAGGCGCTCACCGCCGCCCATGGACGGAGGCCGCTCGACGGGAGCGCCGACCGGACGCGGGGCAGGGGCGCGGCCCCGACGATCGTCGTTCCTCCGTGGCCTGAAGGCGTCCGGGACGGAGGCCGGCACGGCTTCCCGGCTGCGGAGCGAACCGCATTCGACGCCGCCGTGCGGGCGGCGGCTGACGCCCTCCTGCCGGGGGTGCCGACGGGGGTGGGGGCCCGCGTGCTGGTGCTCGGCACCGAGGAGCTCATGTACCTACCGCTGCGGCTAGCGGCCGCGCTGGTTGACCGAATGCCCGTTGAGAGCGCGGACGTCTGGTTCTCCAGCACCACCCGCTCGCCCGTCGTTCCGGTGGACGAGCCAGGCTGCGCCATCCGGACGGTACTGACCTTCGACAGCCACGACAGGCCCATCGACGGTCCTGGCCGCCGCTACGCGTACAACGTCGCGCAGGCGGCCGAGGGGGACGCCTTCGACGCCGCCGTGCTGGTGGTCGACGACATGAGCTGCTCCTGGCCAGAGGGCGGCGGCGGGTTACCCGACCGGCTGGCCGAGGTCATCGGCGGTCCGGTCATCGTCCTGATCGTCCCGAGCTATCGGCCCTCGACGGCTGCGGAGACCAAGTCGTGACCACCATCGATGTCCGCACGCTCCCGGCTCCTCTGCACGGGCCGACCTTCGGGTCCTACCGTGCCGACGAGGTGAGCTGGTTGCTCACCGACCTCTCCACCGCCGAACTGGAGGCGCCGGTCGAGGAGCGCGAGGAAGCCATCCAATCAGGCGCGGCACACTATGCAGCATCCCTGCCGGTCGAATACCAGCCCGGTCCGGAGTACGAGCAGCTGTTCACCCGGGCGCTGACGGCTTCGGCGCCCGACCTGGCGCGCTCTGTCGGCTTGGTCATGGAACTCGTGCTGGCCGAACGGGCCGGCCTGCCTGTTCTGGTCTCCCTGGCGCGGGCTGGCACACCAGTCGGCATCCTCATGCGGCGATGGGCCCGCGCTGCTCATGGCATGGACCTACCGCACTACTCCGTGTCCATCGTCCGTGGACGGGGGATCGACCAAGTGGCTCTCGCCTACCTAGCCGCGAACCACGACCCGGCGGACGTGGTTTTCGTCGACGGGTGGACGGGCAAGGGGGCGATCGCCCGCGAACTGACCGCCGCCCTGGCGGAAGCGAATGATGCGCTGGGCCTTCCTCCGGGCCACCGCTTCCGCGACGACCTGGCGGTACTGGCGGATCCCGGACGGTGCGTGCAGCTGTTCGGCACGCGGGAGGACTACTTGATCCCGTCAGCCTGCTTGAACTCAACCGTCTCGGGCCTGATCTCACGAACAGTGCTGAACGACGAATTGATCGGCCCAGGCCAGTTCCACGGCGCCAAGTTCTACGCTGACCTGACTCCTGCAGACGTGTCCCATGAGTTCCTCGACGTCGTGAGCGGGCAGTTCGGTGTGGTCGCCGACAGGGTGATGGAGGAGCTCCCCGGCGTGCGCGCTGGAGATCGCACGGCCACGTGGGCCGGCTGGACCACCGTGCAGCGCATCGCCAGGCTGTTCGGAGTCGGGGACATCAACCTGGTGAAGCCGGGAGTCGGGGAGACGACGCGGGTTCTGCTGCGCCGCGTGCCGTGGAAAGTCCTGATGCGCCGGGATGCTGCCCCGGATCTTGAGCACGTGGTCATGCTCGCCGCCCAGCGTGGCGCCCCCATCGAGTATGTGGAAGACATGGCCTACTCGTGCGTCGGCATCGTCCGCCCGGGCTTCGTGCGTGGAGGACACGCATGACGCCACGCGTACTGCTCGCCACCGACCTCGACCGGACGCTGATCTATTCGAGGACGGCCGCCGGCGACTCGTCGCCAGGGGAACTCGTGCCCGTCGAGTACCTGGACGGACGGGCGATCTCGTTCATGACGACGGCTGGACTGGCGCTTCTGTCCCGGCTCGTGACCGAGCAGGTGGTTGTCCCGGTCACCACCCGGACGCCGGAGCAACTGGCCCGTGTCCGGCTGCCAGGTTCGCCGTGCCGTTTCGCCGTTGCCGCCAACGGCGGGGTACTCCTGGTGGACGGGACCGCTGACCACGCCTGGGCCGAGACGGTGCGCGTCGCGGTTGCGCAGGTGGCCCCCCTCGAGGAGGCGTTCGATGCCTTGAGTGCTGCCTGTGATTCTGCGTGGGCCAAGCCACCCCGGATGGCCGCGGACCTGTTCTGCTACGGGGTGGTCGACCGTACGGCGATGCCGGCAGAAGTGCTGGGCGAGCTCCGGAACTGGGCCGACCCGGCTGGTTGGACGGTCTCACTGCAAGGGCGCAAGTTGTACGTCGTTCCGGGGCCGCTGACCAAGTCAGCCGCGATACGGGAGGTCGCCCGGCGCGCCGGCACGGCCTTGACGCTCGCCGCCGGTGACTCGCTGTTGGACATCGATCTGCTCGCCGGTGCTGATCACGGCGTCCGGCCGGGGCATGGCGAGATTGCTGAGTCGGGATGGCAGGCCCCGTGGGTCGACGTCGTGCCGACCACCGGTATCCATGCAGGGGTGGAAATCTTGGAGTGGGCAGCAAAGCGCGGAGCCGAGGCTGTCGACAACACATCATCGTCAACGGATCCCAGGCTCACGGCCTGATCTCGACGGCAAGGGGTCACTTGCCTCGGAGCGCGGCACAGTCCTCTCGGGGCTGGGGGAGGACTCGCGATGACGGCCTTCGTGCTCGTGCCCGACACCTTCCACGGCGGGTGGTGGTTCCAGCCGGTCGCCGACCGCCTCCCTGGACTCGGTCACGTCGCGAAACCGGTGACGCTCAGCGGCCTCGGCGCGCTCGACGACCTCGCGCGCATGCGGCCGGTCGACCTCGACGTCCACGTCTCCGAGGCCACTGGCGCCCTCGTCGCCCACCGCGACTCGGAGGGCGTGGTCCTCGTGGGCCGTGGCTACGGCGGAGCCGTCATCACGGGCGTCGCCGACCGGCCGCCCTGGTACGTCCGCGCGCAGGTCTACCTCGACGGCCTCGTCCCCGCCGACGGCGAGTCGTGCTCTGCGCTCACCGACGAGCGCCTGGACGGCGCCAAGCAGGGGGCCTCGCCGTCCCGCCCCCACCGGACGACGACCCGCCCGCGAAGCCGCATCCCCGCGCCACGCTGCTGCAGCCCATCACGCTCGTCGGCTACTGGGAGCGGGTGCCGGCGAAACACTACGTGCAGACCGGGCCCGCGCCGACCGCCGAGCGTGCCCGCAGCACCCCCGGCTTCACCGTGCACGACTGGCCGGACCTCGACCCCGAGCGCCTGGTGGAGCTGCTCACCAAGGTCTGAGGTCGGCGAGATCAGCCGAGCTGGAAGGGGTCGCGGGTGCCGCCGGTGAGCTCCACCCACACCGACTTGGTCTCGGTGTACTCGTCCACCGCGGACATGCCGTTCTCCCGGCCGACGCCCGAGAGCCCGAACCCGCCGAACGGCATGTTGGGCGCCACCACCCGGTAGGCGTTGATCCACACCGTCCCGGCCCGCAGCTTCGCCGCCACGCGGTGCGCCCGGTGCACGTCCTTGGTCCACACCGACCCGGCCAGCCCGTACGGGGTGTCGTTGGCCAGCTTCAGCGCCTCGTCCTCGTCGGTGAACGTCAGCGCCGCCAGCACCGGCCCGAACACCTCCTCGCGCACGATCGTCGTCCCCGGCGTCACGCCGGTGACCACGGTCGGCTCCACGAACAGCCCGCCCAGCGACGACGGCGCCCCGCCGCACGCGAAGGAAGCCCCCTCGGCGGCGGCCCCGTTCAGGTAGCCCAGCACCTTCTCGTACTGCGGCTGGTTCGCCACCGGCCCCATCTCCGTCGCGGGGTCCGTCGGGTCGCCCAGCCTGATCGTCCGCGCCCGCTCGGCGATGCGGTCGACCAAGGCGTCGTGGACGTCGGCGTGCACGATCAGCCGCGACCCCGCCATGCACGTCTGCCCCGTCGCCGCGAACACCCCGGCCACCAGCCCGTTCGCCGCGGCGTCGAGGTCGGCGTCGGGGAACACGATCTGCGGGCTCTTGCCGCCCAGCTCCAGCGTCACCCGGTTGACGTTCGCCGCGGCCGACTGCGCCACCCGCACCCCGGTCGCCGTCGACCCGGTGAACGCCACCTTGTCCACGCCGTGGTGCCCGGCCAGCCGCTCCCCGGTCGACCGGTCCCAGCCGGTCACCACGTTCAGCACCCCCGCCGGCAGCCCGGCCGAGAACAGCACCTCCGCCAGCGCCACCGTCGACGCCGGCGAGTGCTCCGACGGCTTGGCGACCACGGTGCACCCCGCGGCCAGCGCCGGCGCCAGCTTCCAGGTGAGCAGCAGCAGCGGCGAGTTCCACGGCGTGATCGCGCCGACCACCCCGACCGGCTCGCGCCGCGTGTACCCGAAGTAGTTCGCGTTCACCGGCGGGATCGTGCGGCCCTCGAGCTTGTCGGCCAGCCCCGAGAAGTAGAAGAACCACTGCGGGATCGCCTGCAACTGCCCCCGCATCTCCCGCAGCAGCTTCCCGGAGTCCCGGACCTCCAGCAGCGCCAGCCGCTCCGCGTTGTCGGCCACCGCCTCCGCGCACGCGCGCAGCACGGCCGCCCGCTGGAAGCCGGTCAGCCCGCCCCACTCGCCGTCGAACGCCGCCCGCGCCGAGCCGACCGCGGCATCCACGTCCTCGGGGCCGCCGTCGGCCAGCCGCGCCCACGGCTGCCCGGTGTACGGGTTCACCGACTCGAAGGTCCGCCCCGACAGCGCGTCGACGCTCGTGCCGTCGATGAACAGCCGGAACTCCTCGAGCGCCATCGCCGTCCCCCTAGGTCGTCCCCGTCCCGTCGTGCGAGTGCGTGTGGCCCCCGTGCGCGTGGCCCCCGGGCGCGTGGCCCCCGTGCGCATGGCCCGGCACCGGGTCACCCGCCCGCAGCGGCGCCCCGTGGTAGCGGCCCTCGTGCGCGATGATCGGCCGGCGGTCCCCGGCCAGCTCCGGGTACTTCTCCTCGAGCTTCTGCCGTGCACCCCAGTCCCGGCGCAGCTGCCCGAGGTACTCCCGGTTGCCCTCGTAGGTGCCGCGCCAGGTCTGCGGCATGAGCTCCATCGGCCGGCCGGCGTCGGCCGACCCGCCCAGCGTCACCCGCGACGGCACCTTGACCGCCTCGGCGCCGCAGGGGCAGACCGCATCGGCCCCCGACGACAAGGACGCCATGGCCTCGAAGCGGTGACCCGCCGTGCAGCGGTAGTCGTAGAGCGGCATCGCCGTCACCAGTTGGAGATCGACTTGGCGAAGATGCCGGCGATCGCGTCCTCGTCCACCGGACGCGGGCAGGTCGCCAGCAGCCGCTGCTGCTTCATCGTCCCCGGCACCAGGTCGGGGATGTCGGCCTCGGTGTAGCCCACCGCCCCGATGCCGTTCGGGATGCCGATGTCGCGCATCAGCTCGGTCAGCACCGTCGGCAGCTGCTCGCGCGGGTCGTTGAGCGTGTCCCGGTCGGGCGCCATCAGCGCCGCCGCCTTGAGGTGCCGCTCCGGCGCGGACTCGAAGCTGAACCGGAACGCCTCCGGCGCCGTCAGCGACACCGACATGCCGTGCGGCACCATCGGCTCGTCCTGCGGGTAGCCCGGCGGCCGGTAGTCCTTGACCATGCCGGCGATCGGGTAGGCGTTGGCGTGCGGGATGTGCACCCCGGAGTTGCCGAAGCCCATGCCCGCGAACGTCGCCGCCGCCATCATGTCCGACCGCGCCTGCAGGTCGTCGCCCTGGTGCACGGCCTTGCGGAACGACCGCGCCAGCAGCGTCATCGACTTCTCGCACCACAGGTCCGAGACCGGGTTCGACCCGCAGTAGGTCACCCGCTCCTCGGCCTTCTTCCGGTCGAAGCTCTCGTACCAGCGCGCGGTGTAGCTCTCCAGCGCGTGGCAGACGATGTCCATCCCCGCGGACGCGGTCACCTCCGGCGGCAGCGACAGCGACAGCAGCGGGTCGACGACGGCCAGCGTCGGGCGCAGCCGCCAGTGGCTGATCCCCGTCTTCACCTTCATCGAGAGGATGTCGAGCACGCACATCGCGGTGCTCTCCGACCCGGTCCCGGCCGTCGTGGGGACGGCGATCAGCGGCTTGAGCTGCCCCTTCGGCGCGCGGGCCTGGCCGATCGGCTTGTTGATGTAGTCCATGAGCTCACCGCCGTCGGTGGTGAGCAGGTTGACCGCCTTGGCGGTGTCGATGGCCGACCCGCCGCCGACGGCGACGAACCCGTCCCACGGCCCCTGCGCCCGCGCGTAGCCGGCCGCCTTGTCCATGCTCTCGTCGGTCGGCTCGACGTGGACGCCGTCGAAGATCTCCGAGCGGATGCCGTACTTGGTCAGCGAGTCGGCGATCCGCTGCGGCAGCCCGGCGGAGTGCACGTTCGCGTCGGTGATGATCAGCACCCGCTCGACGCCGTACTGCGAGATGTCGAAGCCGATCTCGTCCACCGCGCCCGGGCCGAACTTCAGCGGTGTCGCGCCCCAGGTGAAGATCGTCTCCTCGGTGCGCCCGGTGTCCTCGCTCATCGGTAGCTGCCCTCCGGCGCCGTCCGCAGCTCGTGGATCTGCTGGGCGTCGTGGCCGAAGACGACCGTCGCGTCGGTCTCCTCGGCGATCCCGCGGATCTTCTCCACCGAGCTGTAGAACTGCTCGAGGTTGTTCACGATCGCCGCGGGCACGGTCGGCGGGCCGTAGCTGGCGCCCATGTAGACGGCGTCGGCGGTGAAGATCATCGTGCCGGTCTCGGGCAGGTCGACCCGCATCGACATGCTGCCCGGCGTGTGCCCCGGGGTCTGGATGAACGAGACGCCCGGCAGGAAGTCCTCCGTGTCACCCGAGACCGTCTCGAAGGTCAGCCCCTCGTAGTCGGCCTTGAGGTGCGCGCCGTTGAACGGGCCGTCGAAGGCGTGGCACCACTCGAGCTCCTTGTCGCTGCAGACCAGCTTCGCGTTCGTGTCCTTGAACATCTGCGCGTTGCCCGCGTGGTCGAAGTGCAGGTGCGAGAAGACGACGTAGTCGAGGTCGCCGGGGCCGAGGCCCAGCTGCTTGAGCCGGGAGTCGAGGTACTCGTCCTCGGAGACCTTGTCGTAGGGGAAGAACTCCTGCAGACCGGTCGGCGCCCAGCGCTCCTCCCAGTCGCGCGGGCAGCTGGTGTCCCACAGCAGCCGGCCGTCGGGGGTGTCGACGAGGACGCAGTGCGTGGGGCAGTCGATCCACTCGGCCGGTTGGTCCTTCGTCGTCCTGGTCCGCATCGCCCGGCCGGGGGCCAGGAGCAGCCAGGTGAGGTCGGTGCTCATCGCGCCGCACGGCAGGATGCTGACGGTCGTTCCCGTGGCCATGGCTGCTCCCTCGTTGGAGGCGGTGGGTGGGGGCGCTACCGACGACCGGGCCGCGCACCTCCCTGTCCACGGCGGCGGGCCCGGGAGCGGAGCACGTCCCGCACCCTTCGCCTGGGGTGATCGCGGTGTCAAGCGCGACGGTTGCACCGACGTTGCATCCCGCTAGCGGCGGCGCCGTCCGACGAGGAGGTAGGCCAGCGGGACGGCGCCCAGCGAGCCGACCACGGACACGGCGGTGGCCCAGATCCACTTCCGCCCGCGGATCTCCGCCGCCGGCCGACGCCGCAGGTCTGCCAGCGCGATGATCTTCAGCCCCCACTCGACGGCGCCGCCGAGCAGGATCAGCCTGCGCGTGCGCTGGTCGAGCTCGCTCCACCGCCGTCCGGCCATCACCGGCTCCTCTCCCGCATGCTCGTGCTCTGCCCACCATGCTGGGCAGAGCACGAGCTTCCAGGGAAGGGCATCGCGCCGGCCCGGCCGGGCGGCGGAGACTGGCGGACGACGCAGCGTCGCGGACCGAGGAGCGAGCACATGAGCCTGACGGCGGCCCGGGCCGGGACCACCACCGACGACGTCCTGCGGCAGATCGAGCAGCGGGTGCTGTGGCTGGCCACGGCGATCGTCGACCACGCCAACCGCGTCCGGCCGAACCCGACCGGCCTCAAGGTCGGCGGCCACCAGGCCTCCAGCGCCTCGATGGTCACGATCATGACGTCGCTGTGGCTCGAGCAGCTGCGCGCCGACGACCGGGTCAGCGTGAAGCCGCACGCCTCGCCGGTGCTGCACGCGCTGGAGTACCTGCTCGGCCAGCTCGACCGGAAGTACCTGACCAGCCTGCGCGAGTTCGGCGGCCTGCAGTCCTACCCGTCGCGGCTCAAGGACCCGGTGCCGGCCGACTACTCGACGGGGTCGGTGGGCATCGGCGCGACGGCGCCGATCTGGGGCGCGATCGCCCGCCGGTACGTCAACACCCAGCTCGGCGCCGGCGGCACCGGCCGGCAGTGGTCGCTGGTCGGGGACGCCGAGCTCGACGAGGGCGCCGTCTGGGAGGCGGTGCTCGACCCGATGGTGGCCGAGCTCGGCGAGGTCAACTGGATCGTCGACTTCAACCGGCAGTCGCTGGACCGCGTCGTCCCGACCATGGGCACCAACCGGCTGCAGGGCATGTTCACCGCCGCCGGCTGGCAGGTGCTCACCGTCAAATACGGCCGGCTGCTCGAGGAGCTGTTCACCCGCACCGGCGGTGGCGCCCTGCGCGACCGGATCGACGCCATGTCCAACCCCGAGTACCAGCGCATGCTGCGGCGCACCGCCGAGGAGGTCCGCGCGCACCTGCCCGGCGACGGTCCTGGCGCCGCCGACATCGCCGGGCTCATCGCCGACGTCCCGGACGACGACCTCGTCGCCGCCGTCCGCAACCTCGGCGGGCACGACCTCTCCGCGCTGCGGGAGGCGTTCGCGCAGATCGACGACACCCGGCCGACCGTCGTCATCGCCTACACGCTCAAGGGCTACGGGCTGGCGATCGAGGGCCATCCGCAGAACCACTCCGCGCTGCTGACCGAGGACCAGCTCAAGGCGCTGGCCGGCGACCTCGGCGTCGACCCGGCCGACCCGTGGGCCGGGTTCGACCCGTCCAGTGATGCCGGGCAGCTGCTCGCCGAGGTGGCCGCGCGGCTCACCCGGGTGCCACCGGTCGCGGTGAAGGCACCCGAGGTGCCGACCGACCTGGGCCGGACGCCGCACGGGGTGGGGACGACGCAGGCCGCGCTCGGCCGCACGCTGCTCGACCTCAACCGCGCCGCGCCCGACGTCGGCCACCGCGTGGTGACCGTGAGCCCCGACGTGTCCTCCTCGACCAACCTCGGTGGCTGGGTGAACAAGGTGGGCGTCTGGTCCCACGAGGCGCGGCAGGACTGGTTCGCCGACGACGCCGAGACGATCCTGCACTGGCGGGAGAAGCCCTCGGGCCAGCACATCGAGCTAGGCATCGCGGAGACCAACCTGGTCGGCGCGATCGGCGAGCTCGGCGCCACCTGGTCACGGTGGGGGCAGCCGCTGCTGCCGATCGGCGTCCTCTACGACCCGTTCGTCGAGCGGGCGCTCGAGCCGTGGTCGTTCGGCATCTACGCCGGCGGGCAGTCGATCCTGGTGGGGACGCCGTCGGGCGTGACGCTGGCGCCGGAGGGCGGGGCGCACCAGTCGATCAAGACGCCCTCGATCGGGTTGGAGCAGCCGGGCTGCGTCTCCTACGAGCCGGCGTTCGCGCAGGACACCGAGTGGTGCCTGCTCGCGGCGCTCGGTCGGCTCGGGAAGCCGGGCGGCTCGTCGGCCTATCTGCGGCTGTCGACCCGGCCGGTCGACCAGTCGCTGGCGCAGATCCCGGAGGACCCGGCCGCCCGCGAGCGGCGCCGGAAGCAGGTGGTCGCCGGGGCCTGCCCCCGCTGGAGCGATCACGACGTGTCCGACCCCGGGGTCACGCTCGTCGCCATGGGTGCGGTGGTGCCGGAGGCGCTGGCTGCCGCCGAGCGGCTGGAGCGGCTCGGCTTCGCCGCCGACGTGGTCATCGTGACCTCGCCCGGGTTGCTGTTCCGGGCGCTGCAGGCCCGGCGGGGGCTGGACGACGGACCGACCTGGATCCTCGACGCCGCGTTCCCCGCCGACCGGGCGCGGCCGATGGTCACCGTCCTCGACGGCCACCCGCACACGCTGGCCTTCCTCGCCGGCGTGCGGAACGTGCCGGCCGCGCACCTCGGCGTGACGCAGTTCGGGCAGAGCGGCGACCTGGCGTCGGTGCACCGGCTGCACGGCCTGGACACCGAGACGATCGTCGGCGCCGCGCTGGACCTCGTGGACTGAGGGGCCCGGCGGGAGGAGCCTGACCGGGCATGAGCGCCCCTCCGAGCGACCTGGGCGAGCGGCTCGCCGCGCTGGCCGGCATGCGTCCCTGGTGGCCGCTGGTCGAGCCGTCACCCCGGTGGGTCCGCGTCCGCCTCGGCGGCGAGCTGGTGGCCGACTCCCGCCGCGCGCTGCTGCACGTGCAGTACGGGCCGGGGGAGGTGCCGCGCAGCTTCCTGCCGACCTACTACCTGCCGCCGGATGACGTCGCGCCCGGCGTGCTGGTCGACCGGCGGGACGACGGCGGGCTCACCACCTGGACGGTGCAGGCCGGCGGGCAGCGGGCCGAGGACGCCGCATGGGCGCACCGGGCGCCGCCCGCACCGCTGGCTGCGCTGCGCGACCTGGTCACCTTCTCCTGGGGCGGCGGCCTGACCTGGTTCGAGGAGGACGAGCCGCTGCTGGCCCACGCCCGCGACCCGCACAAGCGCGTCGACGTCGTCCCGAGCTCGCGGCACGTGCGCGTCGAGGTGGACGGCACGCTGCTGGCGCAGAGCCGCCGTCCGCTGCTGCTGTTCGAGACGTCCCTGCCGACCCGCTACTACCTGCCGCGCGACGACGTCCGGGTCGAGCTGTGGCGCAGCCCCACGCGGACGACCTGCCCGTACAAGGGCGTGGCCAGCTGGTGGTCGGTGCGCGTGGGGGACCGGGAGCTCGAGGACGTCGCGTGGAGCTATCCGACGCCGGTGCCCGAGAACCCGCGGATCGCCGGGCTGATCTGCTTCCGCAACGAGCACGTCGACCTGGTCGTCGACGGCGAGCGGCTGGCGCGGCCGCTCACCCCTTGGTCCTGACGGCCTGGTTATCGTCGGCGCTCGTGCCGGAGCTCGACCGCCTCGTCCCCGCCGCCGGGGAGCCGCTGACCCGTCCCGCCCGCTTCGTCGCGCGCACGCTCGACCGGCGCTGGCAGCTGCCGCCGGCGACCAGCGCCATCCGCGTGGTGCACGACGTCGACGTCCCGATGCGCGACGGCGCCGTCCTGCGGGCCGACGTCTACCTCCCCGACACCGACGGGCCGCACCCGACGGTGCTGCTGCGCTCGCCCTACGGCCGCACCGGCCAGCTGGCGACCAGCATGGCGACGCCGTACGCCGCCCGCGGCTACGCGGTCGCGCTGCAGAGCGTCCGCGGCACGTTCGGTTCCGGTGGCGAGTTCGAGCCGGTGGTCAACGAGGAGCACGACGGGCACGACACGGTGGCGTGGCTGCGCGAGCAGCCGTGGTTCGACGGCCGGCTGGCCACCCTCGGCCCCAGCTACCTCGCCTACACGCAGTGGGCGCTGGCTCTGGACCCGCCGCCGGAGCTCCAGGCGATGGTGCTGCACATCGGCCCGCACGACCTGGCCCAGGCCGGCATGCTCGACGGCGTCCCGCAGCTGCTCAACCTCGCCGTCTGGACCGAGCTCATCGCCCACCAGGAGCGGGTCGGCACGGTGCGCGGGATGGTCCGGCTGATGACGGCGGAGCGGCGGCTGGCCCCGCACCTGCGAGTCCTGCCGATCGAGGGCCTGGCGCAGCGGTTCGGCGGCAACCCGGCGCCCTGGTTCGACGAGTGGATCGACCACTTCGACCCGGCCGACCCGTACTGGGACCGCTACCGCGCGACCCCGGCCGTGCACTCCTCGACCGTGCCGGCGCTGCTCGTCGGCGGCTGGCAGGACTGGTTCCTCGAGCAGACGCTCTACCAGTACGCCGTCCTGCGCGACCGCGGCGTCGACGTCGCCATGACGATCGGACCGTGGGCGCACCTGACGCTCGACGCCCGGGTGGCCACCCGGGAGAGCCTCGCCTGGCTGCAGGCCCACCTCCCGGTGGGGGAGGCTCCGGCACCTGGGCGGCCCCGCGTGCGGGTCTACGTGACCGGCGAGAACCGCTGGCGCGAGCTGCCGGACTGGCCGCCGGCGACCGAGGACCGCACCTGGTACCTGGCCCCGGCCGGCGGGCTCACCGACGCTGCACCGACCCAGCCCGGCGCGGGCACGTTCGTCACGTACGACCCGATGGACCCGACGCCGTCGGTCGGCGGGCGGGTGCTCGCCCGGGGCGCCGGCCGCCGTGACAACCGGCGGCTGGAGGCGCGGCCCGACGTCCGCACGTTCACCACCGCGCCGCTGGAGGAGCCGGTCGAGCTGCTCGGCGGCGCGACCGTGCGGCTGTTCCTGTCGTCGGACAACCCGTACTCCGACGTGTTCGTGCGGCTGTGCGACGTCGACCCGCGCGGCCGGTCGGTCAACGTCACCGACCAGCTGGTGCGGCTGAACTCCGACGACGGCGCCCTCGAGCGGACCCTCGACGTGACGCTGCCCGACACGGCGCACCGCTTCCTCGCCGGGCACCGGGTGCGGCTGCAGGTCTCCGGCGGCGCGCACCCGCGCTACGCCCGCAACCTCGGCACCGGCGAGCCGATCGGCCGGGCCACCGAGGGCCGGCCGGTCACCCACCGGATCGGCCACGACGTCGCTTCGCCGTCCTCGGTCACGTTGCCGGTCGGGCGTTGATCATCGGCAGGTGGTTGCCGCCGCCGGCGTGGCGACCAGCCATCTGCCGATGATCGATCTGTCCGGCTCACGCGGTCGGAACGACGAAGGGGCAGCGCGGTCCGGGAGCCCGGGTCAGGTGCAGGTCGACCGTGGCCAGCGGCGCGTCGAGAAGTTCGGCCAGTGCCACATAAGTGGCGTCGTACGCGGTGACGCTGTCCCGAAGCTCGAGCACCCGGTCGAGGAGCGCCTCGTGGGCGTGACGGGAGACGGCGAGCGCTCGCAGGTCGGCGAGGAACGCCGCGCCGTCGGCCGCCGACAGACGTCCGGAGAGCACCCACCGCCGGATCGCTGCGGTGACCTCGACGTCGATCAGGTGCGGTGCGTGGGCGTCGTCGCGCGCCAGGAGTGCGCGAGCGCCGTCGCCCTCGTCACCGGCGACGAGGAGACCGGCGACGACGACGGACGCGTCGACGACGATCAACGCTCCGGCCGGTCGGCGTGCACGGTTCGCACCACTTCGGCCAGTGACACGTCCAGGCGCCGGGAAGCCGACCGGGCAAGGACCTCCGCAACCGGCGGGCGTGCGGCGACCCGCTCGAGTTCTCGCAGCACGTACTCCGACAGGGAGACCCCCGCCGCGGCTGCGCGGCGGCGGAGCTCGGCGTGCACGTCGTCGGGGACGTTACGGACCTGCAGCATCCTCGTCACCACCGGATCGTCGCATGTGATTCGCATGCTCTGGTCACGTCGATCGCGACCGGAGGAGGTCCCGGATGGTGACGACCTCACGGCGGCGCCGCGCCGTCAGGTACTCCGGGGAGCCGAGGGCATGGCTGCCGTACGGGTCCAGGCCGATGGCGCACAGCATCACGCTCGCGCGCTGGGACGGTGACGCGGTGGACGCCCCGAAGAACCGCATCAGCTCCTGGACCTGGAGCTTGGCAGGCCCCACGCTGTCGTTCGCCTTCGCCACGAGCCAGCAGACCGTGGCGGCCGCCGTCTCCGGCCGACCCTTGCGACGGAACACCACCGGATCGCCGGCTGCGACCGCCGCGAGCAGCCGCCGGCAGGCAGTCTGGTGTTCGACGTCGAACAACGTGTCGCAGCACCGATCGACCCAGTCCAGCACCTCCGACGAGGTCGGGTTCGCGTCGCGGAGGTCGTGCACTGGACGCCGAGCGGCGGCGGGCGTTCCTGGTGCGCTTCGGACGGCGGGACACGGGGGGACGCTAGATCGGTAGCAGGCCGGCGGCGGGAGGAAGGCACGCGCTGTGGACAGTCCCTTCGGCTGTGCACATCAGTCGCACCAGAACGGGCACGCGGACGACGTCGTTCGAGCGACGCCATCAGTCAGAGGACCTACGACCGTGTCCGCGAAGTGCCGTGCGGCCTAGCTTCAGCGGCCATCCACCACCTGGAGGTCCGCCATGGACGAGCCGTACCAGGGCGCCGACGACGTCCACGTCCTCCCCGCCAACCTCACCCTCCCGGGCATGGGCGTGCTGCCGATCAACGCCTACCTGCTGATGGCCGAGCAGCCGGTCCTCATCGACACCGGGCTGGCGATCGACGACGAGGACTTCGTCGCCGCGCTCACCTCCATCGTCGACCCGCACGACATCCGCTGGGTGTGGCTGACCCACGACGACGCCGACCACACCGGCAACCTGCAGCGGGTCATGGACCTGGCGCCGAACGCCACCCTGGTCACGCACGGCTTCGCCGCGCTGCGGATGTCGACGTGGTGGCCGGTTCCCCTGGACCGCGTGCACGCGATCCGCCCCGGCGACGAGATCTCGGCCGGCGACCGCACCCTCACCGCCGCCACGCCGCCGCTGTTCGACAACCCCATGTCGACGGGCGTGCTCGACCGGTCGACCGGCGCGCTGTTCAGCGTCGACGCCTTCGGCGCGATCCTCCCCGAGGCGACGCAGCACATCTCCGACGTGCCGCCCGAGGCCCTGGCCGGCGGCATGCTCGGCTGGGCGACGGCGGACTCGCCGTGGGCGCACCTGGTCGACCGGGTGCGCTTCGACGAGGTCCTCGGCCGGGTCCGCACCCTGGCGCCGTCGCGGATCTTCTCCTCGCACCTGCCGGCCGCGAGCGGGACGTCGCTGGAGGACTTCCTCGCCGTCCTCCAGCGGGTGCCGGACGCCGAACCGGACGTGCCGCCGGACTCCGAGCAGTTCACGCAGATGGTCGAGGCGATGACCGAGCTGCAGCGCCGGGGCGAGCCGGTCCCGACGTCCTGACCAGCGGTCAGCAGGTGGGTGCGGGCAGCCCGGTGAAGGCCCGCAGCGCTGTCAGGAACGGCTCCAGCCCGTCCGCACCGAGGACGACGGTGACGTGCTCGACCTCGCCGGGCTGCAGCCGGTCGGTCGCCTCGAGTGCGGTCGCCAGCTGCTCGGCCCGCTCCTGCTCCGCGGCCGGGTAGGTGAGGGCGGTCGGCGCTGGCGCGGCGGTCGTGACCGTGCCGACGACCAGCCCGGCCGCGGTGAGCAGCTGCGCCGTCTCCTCGCGCACCGCCGGATCGCCGATGGTGTCGACGACGTCGACGGTCAGCGGCTCGGGCGCCGGACACGTCGGGGTGGGGGTCGGCGTGGGCGACGGCGTCGGCGTCGGGGTGGGCGTCGGGGTGGGCGTCGGGGACGGCGTGGGTGAGGGAGTCGGCGTCGGGGACGGCGTTGGTGAGGGAGTCGGCGTCGGGCTCGGCGTTGGTGAGGGGGACGGCGTCGGCGTCGGAGTCGGCGTCTCCGTGGGCGTCGGCGTGGGCGTGGGAGTCGGCGTGGGAGTCGGGACCGGCCCCGGGTCAGCGGGAGCCGCGACCACCGGCGGCTCCTCGACCGGCGGCTCCTCGACCGGCGGTTCCGCTGCGGCCGGCGGGGGAGCGACCGAGACGGGCGGCAGCGGCGCCGGTGGCGGCTCCGTCGTCGGCAGGACCGGCGGCTCGCTCCCGGCGTAGGCGGCGGCCAGACCGAGCACCTTCGCCACGTAGGCGTCGGAGTGGTTGTAGGCGAACACCGCCTTGACCCGGCCCTCGGTCGACGTCAGGTCGCCGCCCGCCCGGCACAGGTACGCCGCGGCCGCGGCGGCCGCGTCGAAGATGTTGAACGGGTCCTCGGTGCCGTCGCCGTTGCCGTCGCGGCCGTACAGCGCCCACGTCGACGGGATGAACTGCATCGGCCCCACAGCGCGGTCGAGGGTGGCGTCGCCGTCGAAACGGCCGCCGTCGGTGTCGCGGATCAGCGCGACGCCGACCCCGTTGAGCGCGATGCCGACGATGGGTGGCGACGACAGCCCGTCGGTGTGCAGCTCGGCCCCGGCGAAGCGGCCGTGGTTGGACTCCACCCGCCCGATCGCGGCCAGCAGCGTCCAGTCGATGGTGCACGGGGCGCCCGCCGCGGCCTGCCGGTAGGCGCCGAGGGCGGTCGACGGGATGCCGCTGCCCGCCAGCGTGGAGGCGGTCAGGACGACGTCCTGCGGCGCCGGCTCCTCGGCGACCACGACCGGCTCGGGCGCGGGGGTCGCCGTGGCCGCTGCCGAGGTGCTGGTGGCGGAGCTGCTGGTGGCCGAGGTGCTCGTGGCGATGGCGGTCTCCCGCGACGCGGTCAGGTACGCAGAATCGGCCGGTGCCGGGGGAGCCGTGGGAGCCGCTGCGGGCGCGAGCCCCTGGGGGAGCGCGATCAGCGCGGCCACGGTCAGCCCGGCGGTCAGCACCGCCGACGCGTGCCGTACTCCCACGGGCTGCCCCTACCGCCGTCATCGGACCTGGCGGTGCCACTGAACCGCGCCCCTCCTGCCCCGCGGAAGGGGTGTCCGCGCGACGAGCGGGTGAACGGGGGTGAAAAACGAGGCCGTCGATCATCGGCAGGTGGCTGCCCGACACGCGGGAACGGGCAGCCACCCGCCGATGATCACGGGAGGAGCGTCAGACGATCCGGCGGGCGGTGTTGTAGTCCGGCATCGAGTCGACGTTCACGACGCTGACCGGCTTGCCGTAGGTGGACGAGTGCACCATCTGCCCGTTGCCGATGTAGATGCCGACGTGGCTGACCGAGCTGTAGAAGAACACCAGGTCACCGGGCTGCAGGTTGGCCCGGTCGACCGGGGCCCCCAGGGTCGACTGGGTGCGCGACGAGTGCGGCACGCTCACCCCGGCGGCCGCGTAGGCGTACTGGACCAGGCCGGAGCAGTCGAACGAGCTCGGCCCGGCGCCGCCCCAGGCGTAGGGCTTGCCCTGCTGGGCTAGCGCGGTGTCGACCGCAGTCTGCGCGGCGGCGTTGGGTGCGGCGACCGCAGCCGCGGTGGCAGTGGGAGCGGCCGGGGCCGCGGTGTTGGCCGAGGCGACGCCCGGGGTGAGGACGAGCCCCGCCGCAGCGGCGACGGCGAGGGCAGGACCGGTGAGGCGGCGTGCGAGAGACGTGTGTGCAGTCGTCATCGACGACGGGTTCTCCTTGTTCTCCGTGGCCGCCTACCGGGTTAGCTGACGGGTTCGGGCGGGAGAACCTGCCCGGCGCGACGTCGTCGTCGCGCTTCACCCCAGGACTGCGGTGGGTCCCCGGCCCGGGTGCCGGCGCGCGGCCGGCCGCCCGGTTCGGCGGCGTCCGAGCGGGTGTCCCCAGGGTTTCGGGGACGGGTGCGGCCCGGTCGGACGCGACGACGCTAGGAAGATCGCGGAGGAGGCGGCAAAGCGGGGACGACGGTGTACCCGGCGCCGGCCTGCCACCCGACACGCCTGCCCGACCACCGGCGACGCGGAAAGTCGGCCCGGGGACGCCCGGGAAAAGCGCAGGTCGGACGATCTCGGCCACGTCAGCGTGGCCGCACGCGGTGTAGGCGACCGCTGCCGGAGGGGCACCGTTTGGGGCCTGGCCGGCCGGGCACCGAAGCGTCATGACCCAGGGACCGCAGGGTGGCACCCGCAACGAGGACCAGGAGCAGGTGTCCGCCGCACCCGAGCAGTCGCCGCGCGCCGCGCAGGGCCCGATGTCGGGCGACGTCACCCGGGTGCCGGGCGACCAAGACGTCGAGGAGGGCGCCGACGCCAAGGCGCCGGGCATCTCCGACGCCACCGGCCCGACCGGCTAGAGCAACCCGTCGGGGTCGGCGAGGGCCGCACCGAGCTTCTCCTCGTCCGTTCGCGGCTTGAGCTTCTTCGTCCTGCCCTCCATCCAGGTGATGACGTCGTACACCCGGAGGGCGGTCACGTCGGTCGGCAGTCCGGCGTCTGCCCGGAGGCGCTCGAGGCGCTCGTGCAGACGACCGCCGTCCGCCTGCAGCTGTTCCCGAAGCGGCACCCACTGCGCGTCCCGGCAGTGGGTGACCTGCTCAACGATCGAGTCCTTCACGGGGATCAGCTGCGGACGCTTCCGTGCGAGCAGCTTGCTCGCGATGGTGCGCCCCACCCCCGGCAGCCCCTTCAACCGGTCGTAGAGGACCCAGGCCGGCCACCCCGGGACGATGTCCGCCGTCTCGTCGCGAAGGTCCCGGTCGATGCCCACCTCGTGCAGCAGGTCGGCGAATTCACCGCTCATCGAGCCCAAGAGCCGGTGCGCGGCCATCGGAGGGACGAACACAGAGAGGAAGCTGACCGCCACGAGGTCCTCGGCCGTGAAGCGGTAGGGGTCCTGCGGGCCGCCCCACCCGTCGAAGTACGAGCCGGTGAACCGCTGGCCGCCGTCGCGGCCGTAGTACCGCTTCAGGTGGCCGAGGGCCGTGGCGTCGTCGTCGGTCGTCAACGCCGTGGGCAGCTGATACTCGCGAGCAGCTCTCCGAGACCGCCGTGACCGTCTCACGGCGTGAGGTCCAGCGGCTCGCTCGTCGGCCGGACCGCCGGGTCCGTCCACGTCCGGATGGCGCGCGCCGTCCAGGGGACGACGTCGTCCAGACCGGCGGCCAGCGCCCGCGTGTAGCTCGGGACGTGGAGCGAGTGCTCCGCCTGGCCGCCCACCGCCAGCGTGAGCCTGATACGGGCCGACGATGCGGCGCCGAGCCGGTCGACGAGCGGGGTGCGGTAGGCCTGAGCCCAGACGAAGTAGTCGAGGCCTTGGAGGACGAACAGCGGGTCGGCGTTCTTCTCCACCTTCGTCTCCACGACCGCGATGTCGCCGTTCCCGTCGAGGCCGAGCAGGTCGATGAACCCACGGGCCCACGGCCTCGTGCTGTCCGTCGGGCGCCAGGCCGGCACCTCGCGCATGGCGTTCTGCTCGATGCCCACAACGGCCGGCACCCGGCGGATGGCCGCCTGCAGGAGGTGCTCGTCATCCCTGCGCACGAGCGGGTCCTCACCTGCGGCACGCTCCTCCACGGCGGCGTCGACCGCGGCCAGCACGTCGCCCAGCTCGGCCTGGGTCAGGGGGCCGGAGAGTTCCCAGGCGCGTGCGGCGCGCTCCTGGTCGCTGTAGTGGATGCCGGCGCGCACGCGGATCCCGGCGTCGGCGCGGGCCATGGAGAGCACGCGCTGACCCCGGTAGTGCCAGGAGCGCTCGTTCTGACGGTGGGCGGAGTCGAGCCGTGCGTCGGCGGTCAGCCGATCGACCAGATCTGCCACCCAGTCGGCGCGCTCACCGAGGTGGAGAGCCGTCGCCGCTCGCCGGAACTCCTGCTCCGGCGAGCGCCCCGCGATGGCGTCACCGATCCGGTCGACCGTCTCTCCGGGCGTCCGCTCGACGGCAGGTCCGGCGTGCCGGCCGTCGTGCAGCCAGAGCTTCGGTCGGACCGCCTCGCGCAGCCACGGGATGCGCTGCTGTGTGGCCGTGGCCATGTCGTGGGGTAGGGCGAGCAGCAGGCGTCGACCGCCCGCCCAGGCGAGGCCGTAGGCCAGGGCCAGCTCGACGCTGCGCTGCTCCTGCTCGCCGGCCACGAGCAGGTAGCGCTCGTCGTCCGCAAAGCAGGCGAACCTGGCCGAGCCGCTCTCCGTCCGGCTCAGCCGCGGGTCGATCGACGCGGCGATGTCGGCTGCGGGCCGGTCGTTGAAGGTGTCTCGCTCGAGGGCGACGGTGCTCATGGTGTTTCCGTTCAGATCAGCCAGGTGGCGACGCCGCCGTGGTGCGAGCAGGTGCCCCGCCGGTTGGCCGAGTACGAGTAGGTCCCGTCCTCGCAGATCGCGGTCGGACCACCGGTCTGCGGCACCTCGGTGGTGCCTCCGCCCCCGCCGGACGTGGAGGAACCACTGCTGGAGCCGCCGCCCGCAGCGGGCGCGGGGGCCGGTGCAGGCGCGGGTGGGGGAGCGGGCCGGGTCCAGCTGTACGCGCACGCGGCGTCGACCGTCCGGCCGGTCGCGTCGGTGAGGACGGCGTGGACGGTGAAGGAGCCGGCCGCTCGGTAGGTGTGCGAGAAGATCGCGCCGAGGTGCTGGTCGTCGTTGGTGTAGACGTCCCCGTCGCCGTAGTCGATGACGACCGTGAACGGCGCCGTCGCGGTGATCTGGTGCCCGAAGACCGGGGAGGCGTTCGTGCTGCCGGCCGGGCAGCTCATCGCCATGACCGGAGCGGGGGGCGCCGGAGCCACGGCTGCCGTGCTCGACGGCGCCGTCGTCCGGGGAGCCGGTGTGCTCCGCGGTGCGGGGGCGGACGAGGAGGGAGCCGCCGACGAGGTGGCCGACTGCTCGCTGGCGGTCGGCGTCGTCTCGGTGTCGCCGGACCCGATGCTGCCGATCAGGCCGAGCGCGAAGATGCCGCCGACCAGGCCGACGCCGAACTTCTTCTTCCTGTCCGGCCGGCCGCCGCCGGTCCGCTGGGACGTCGCCATCGCCGTTCCTCCTCGGGCGTGCCCCCGTGGCTGCCCGCGCAGAGTGTGCGGTCACTCTCACCGCAGAGCGCCGCACCGACGCCGCGGGGAACCGGAACTGTGACGGCCGTGACTCCGCCCGCCACATCCGCACCAGAGCTAGCGCATCCGGTCCAGGGCGGCGGTGAAGCTGGCGTTCCACAACCCCAGGTACGGCCAGCGGGACGCCACCCGCGCCGTCGCCTCGTCGGCCGAGAGGCCCTCGGTGCGGCGCAGCCACGCGCGCAGCACCAGCCCGGTCCGTGACGCCCCGCCGTGGCAGTGCACCAGCAGCCGCCGGCCCTCGGTGCGCAGCGCGGCCATGTCGGCCAGCACGTCCTCGAGGACCACGTCGAGCTCGGTGTTGAACTCGTCGTCGGCTAGGTAGGCCATCCGCTGGACCTGGTGCCCGAAGGGACGACCCACGCGGCACAGCGAGATCACCGCGAAGTAGGGGTCGCTGGACCGGGCGCCGTCCAGGTTGCCCGCCCAGATGCCCGGCAGCACCTCGCGCGGGCCGATCCGGGGGAGGACCCCGCCCTCGAACGGCCGGGGCTCCCGCCCGTCGAGCACCGGCGCGAGGTCCAGCAGCTCGTCCAGCCCGACCGGCCGGCCGTCGACCACGCCGTGCACCACCGACGACCAGCGCATCGGGATCCCGGCCATCCCGAACACCGCGCCGGCCAGCGCCCCCGCCGCCACCGCGTCCCCGCGGGCGTCGATCACCTGCCGCAGCACCCCGGCGAAGTCGGCGGCGGGCAGCGACACCGGCTCCCCGTCGAGCGCCCGGTACAGCCCCTCGGGCACCGGCAGCGGCCGCCGCGCCAGCAGCTCCTCGAACGCCGGCGTCAGCCGCCCGGGCGGATCGCCGGTCATCTCCGTCCGCGACCCGCGTGCCGGCACGGGGAACCGCCGGGAGAACTCACCGGCCGGCGCTCCCGCGAACGGGGCGGCCAGCGCGTCCCCGACCGCCGCGCCCACCAGTGCACCGGCCACGCGGTGCGACCGGTGCATCGGCGGCGTCACGGCCGCGACGGTACGTCAGCCGGCATCGGGGGCCCCTCGCGTTCCCGTTCAGGCCCGCGGACGCGGGCGGCCGGACCCGCGAGTCCCACCCGGCCCTGGTGGCCCGCCCGTGACCCCGTCGGCCACGGAGCGCTTCTCAGCCGTGGCACCGTGGGGTCGTGTCCACCGCAGTACCCGGCGACCGGGACCGACCGGTCGCGGCCCCGCCCCGCACCGCCGAGCACGCCCGGCTGGCCGAGTCCGCCGACATGGCCGCGCCCTGGCGCCAGTGGGGGCCGTACCTCGCCGGCCGCCAGTGGGGCACCGTCCGCGAGGACTACTCCGAGGACGGCGACGCCTGGGGCCACTTCCCCTTCGACCACGCGCACGCCCGCGCCTACCGCTGGGGCGAGGACGGCCTCGGCGGCATCTGCGACCGCTGGGGCTTCCTCAACTTCTCCGTCGCCCTCTGGAACGGCCGGGACCCGATCCTGAAGGAGCGGCTCTTCGGCCTGACCAACGCCGAGGGCAACCACGGCGAGGACGCCAAGGAGTACTGGTGGGCCGTCGACGGCACGCCCACGCACTCCTGGATGCAGTGGCTGTACCGCTACCCGCAGGCGGAGTTCCCCTACCGGCAGCTGCGCGAGGAGAACGCCAAGCGCTCGCGCCTCGAGCGCGAGTACGAGCTGGCCGACACCGGCGTGCTCGACGAGGACCGGTTCTTCGACGTCCGGGTCACCTACGCCAAGAACGCGCCGGACGACGTCTGCATCGTCGTCTCCGCCACCAACCACGGCCCCGACCCCGCGCCGCTGCACCTGCTGCCGCAGGTCTGGTTCCGCAACACCTGGTCGTGGGGCCGCGAGCACCGGCAGGGCACCCTCACCCAGCTGCTCGCCCCGACGCTCACGGCGAGCGGGCTGGAGGCCGTCGAGGCGGAGCACGGCTACCTCGGCCGGTACGTGCTCGCCGCCGAGGGCGCGCCCATGGTGCTGTGCTGCGACAACGAGACCAACGCCGTGGCGCTGTTCGGCGCCGGGCGCAACGCCAGCCGGTACCCGAAGGACGGGATCAACCGCTGCGTCGTCCACGGCGACCGGTCGGCGGTCAGCCCGTCGGACTCCGGCACCAAGGCCGCCTTCTGGTACCGGTGGGACGCCGTCGCGCCGGGGGAGACCGTGGAGGTCCGGCTGCGGCTCCGCCGGCAGGACCCGGACGACGACGTGTTCGGCGACGGCTTCGACGAGGTGCTGGCCACCCGCAGGGCCGAGGCGGACGACTTCTACGCGCACGTCATCCACGAGGGCGTGTCCGACGAGGACCGGCACGTGGCCCGCCGCGCCTACGCCGGCCTGCTGTGGACCAAGCAGCTCTACCGGCTCGACGTCTCCCAGTGGCTGGACGGCGACCCCGAGTCGCCGGCGCCGGAGTCGCGGCGCAAGCGCGGCCGGCGCAACACCGGCTGGCGGCACCTCGCCCTCGCCGACGTCATCTCCATGCCGGACGAGTGGGAGTACCCCTGGTTCGCCGCGTGGGACACCGCCTTCCACTGCATCCCCCTGGCGCACGTCGACCCCGACTTCGCCAAGGAGCAGCTGGTGCTGATGTGCCGCGAGTGGGCCATGCACCCCAACGGCCAGCTGCCGGCCTACGAGTGGGCGTTCGGCGACGTCAACCCGCCGGTGCACGCCTGGGCCGCGTGGCACGTCTACCGGATCGACGGCTACCGCGACCAGCAGTTCCTCATCCGGGTGTTCACCAAGCTGCTGATGAACTTCTCCTGGTGGGTCAACCGCAAGGACGCCGACGGCTCGAACGTCTTCGAGGGCGGCTTCCTCGGCATGGACAACATCGCGCTGTTCGACCGGTCGGCCCCGCTGCCGCCCGGCTACCGGCTGGAGCAGTCGGACGCGACCAGCTGGATGGCGTTCTACTGCCAGCAGATGTTCAAGATCGCCCTGGAGCTGTCCCGGTTCGACCAGGCGTGGGACGGGACGGCGACCAAGTTCTTCGAGCACTTCCTCTCCATCGCGCAGGCCATGAACACGTTCGGCTCGCACGAGGTGTCGCTGTGGCACGAGCAGGACGGCTTCTTCTACGACGTCCTCGTCGCGCCCGACGGCCGGGCGCAGCCGCTGCGGATCCGCTCGATGGTCGGGCTGCTGCCGATCCTCGGCGTCACCGAGGTGCCGGGCTGGATCGCCCGCGACGCCCCCGACCTGGCCAACCAGCTGCGCTGGCTGCAGCGCCGCCGGCCGCACCTGATCGGCCCGCTGCGCAGCCGGTCGGCTCCCGAGGGCCGCAAGATGGTGCTGTCGCTGGTCAGCCGCGAGCGGCTGCAGCGGATCCTGGAGCGGATGTTCGACCCGGAGGAGTTCCTCTCGCCCTACGGGATCCGCTCGCTGTCCAAGGCCACCGGCCAGGTGGTCGCCCGGTTGGGCGACCGCGAGTTCGGCATCGAGTACGAGCCGGGGGAGTCGCGCACCGGCCTGTTCGGCGGCAACTCCAACTGGCGCGGGCCGGTCTGGTTCCCGGTCAACGTGCTGCTCGCCGACAAGCTGCGCACGCTGGGCCGCTTCTACGGCGACGACTTCACCATCGAGATCCCGACCGGCTCGGGCAACCGCTGCACCCTGGTCGACGCCGCCGACCTGATCGACCACTCGCTGACCGCGCTCTTCCGGCCGGTCGAGGGCAAGCGCCCGGCCGACGGCAAGCGGATCGAGGCCGGCGACTCCCCGCTGTGGCGCGCGCACCCCACCTTCAGCGAGTACTTCGACGGCGACACCGGCGAGGGGCTGGGGGCCACGCACCAGACCGGCTGGACGGCGCTGGTCGCCCACCTGCTCAACCCGCGGCTGCCACCCGACCCGCGCTTCGCATAGGGGTTCGGCCGGTGCTCGTGCTCTGCCCAGCATGCTGGGCAGAGCACGAGCATCCGGGGACCAGGAGTGCCGGGGGGTCAGCCGGCGGGTTCCGTGACGACCGAGGGGACGCCGTCCTCCCAGGCGAGCTCGAGCACGTTCATCCCCCGGTAGGTGATACCGCCGTACCAGGAGTGGAAGACCAGCCGGTCGCCGTCGGCGGTGGCGACGACGTCCTGGCCGCCGGGGCCGATGTAGCGGCCGTCGCTGGCGTCGGTGGAGAACAGCGGCTCCTCCGACTTGGTGTACGGGCCGGTGACCGCGTCGGCCGTCGCGTAGCCGATCGCGTAGGTCTCGTCGCCGTAGCTGTTGGCCGAGTACAGCAGCACGTAGGTGCCGTCCCGGGCGACCAGCGTGGGCGCCTCGACCAGCTCGCCCTCCCACTCCAGGTCCTGCTTGACCAGCTGGACCGGCGGGCCGGCCAGGGTGAGCCCGTCGGCGCTCAGCGGCGCCAGGTAGAGCCAGGTGTCCAGGCCGCAGCAGTTGCCGTCGTTCTTCCACAGCAGGTACGGGGTGCCGTCGTCGTCGACGAAGGTGGAGGCGTCGATCGCCCCGCCCTGCTCCGCGGGGCAGACCAGCATGCTGTCGCCGACCACCTCGAACGGCCCCTCCGGCGCGGTCGACGTCGCCACCGCGATGCACTGGACCGCCGGGTCGAAGTTGGTCGTCGTCGTGTACATGACGAAGGTGTCGCCGAAGCGGCTCACCTCCGGCGCCCAGGTCTTGCCCGGGATCACCCAGGACGGCAGCGTCGGCAGCGCGTCGTCGGGCAGCGCCTCCCACGACTCGAGGTCGGTCGAGGTGGCCACCTGCACGTTCAGCGACGCGGTGTTGGTCGCGTACGCGTAGTAGGTGCCGTCCACGTCGAGGACGTCGGGATCGGGGAAGTCGTCGTCGAGCACCGGGTTGCCGTCGACCTCCGGTCCGGCCGAGGACGGCGACGCCGCCGAACCGGAGCCGCCGCTGTCGTCGGACCCGCCGCCGCAGCCGGTCAGCACCAGGAGGCCGACGGCCGCCAGGGCCAGCCGCCTCACGAGGCCGTCCCGAACCGGAACACGGTGGTCGTCGCGTACCGCTCGCCGGGGCGCAGCACCGTCGAGGGGAGCTCCGGCCGGTTGGGGGAGTCCGGCAGGTGCTGGGTCTCCAGGCACAGCCCGTCGCTCTGCCGGATCAGCCGGCCGCCCCGGCCGACCGCGCCGCCGTCGAGGAAGTTGCCCGAGTAGAACTGCACGCTCGGCTGGTCGGTCAGCACCTCCAGCACCCGCCCGGAGCCCGGGTCGGACAGCCGTGCGGCGAGCCGCAGCCCGTCCCCGTCGAGCACCCACGCGTGGTCGTAGCCCTGCGCCTTGACCAGCTGCTCGTGGGCCTCCCGCAGCCGGTCGCCGACCCGCCGCGGCGCGCGGAAGTCCAGCGGGGTGCCGTCGACCGGCTCGATGCCGGTGGGGATCAGCTCGTCGTCGACCGCGACGAACCGCGACGCCGCCAGCTCCAGCACGTGGTCCTCGACCGTGCCGCCGCGCCCCCCGAGGTTCCAGTAGGCGTGGTTGGTCAGGTTCACCACGGTCGGCCGGTCGGTGGTGGCCTCGTAGGACAGCGTCAGCCGGTCGTCGTCCAGCACGTAGGTGACGGTGGCGGTGAGCTCGCCGGGGAACCCCATGTCGCCGTCCGGGCTGGTCAGCGAGAGCGCCACCCCGCCGGGGACCTCCCGGGCCGACCACAGCTTCGAGTGGAACCCCTCGGGGCCCCCGTGCAGGCACGCCACCCCGTGGTTGGCGGGCAGCACGTGCTCGACGCCGTCGAGGGTGAACCGCGCGCCGGCGATCCGGTTGGCGTACCGGCCGGCCACCGCGCCGTGGTAGCTGCCGTCGGCCAGGTAGCCGGCGAGGTCGTCGAAGCCGAGGACGACGTCGGTGACCGTGCCGCCGGCGTCCGGCGCGCACACCGACTGCAGCACCGCGCCGTAGGTCAGGACGGCGACCTCGGCGCCGCCGGCGCGCAGCACGAACCGCTCCACCTCGCGACCGTCGGGCAGCGCGCCGAAGTGCTCGCGCTGCACCGTCACCCCTTCAGCCCGGACCGCGAGACGCCCTCGATGATGAACCGCTGCGCCCCGACGAACAGCGCCAGCACGGGCACGCTGGCGATCACCGCGCCGGCCATGAGCAGGTCGTAGCGCACGGCGTTGGCACTCTGCAGCGTCGCCAGGCCCGGCGGAAGCGTCTGCGACTCCGGGCTGAAGAGGACGTACACCGGCCAGAGGAAGTCGTTGTAGTTGGTCAGGAACGACAGCATGGCCAGGGTCACGAGCGCCGGGCGGGACAGCGGCAGCACGATCCGCCAGAAGACCTGCCACCGGTTCGCGCCGTCCAGCCGGGCGGCCTCCTCGAGTTCGACCGGCAGGCCGATGAAGAACTGCCGGAGGAAGAAGACCCCGAACGCCGAGGCCGCCGTGGGCACGATGATCGCCAGCAGCGTGTCCAGCCAGTACAGCTGCGCGACGATCAGGTAGTTCGGGATGATCAGGATGACCGGCGGCACGAACAGCGTGGCCACGATCATCCCGAAGACGATCTTCTTGCCCCGGAACTCCATCCGCGCCAGGGCGTAGGCCGCCAGCGCAGAGGTGGCCACCACGAGCAGCGCGTGCGCAGCGGCGGCGAGCATGCTGTTGGCGAACCAGCGCAGCACCGGTGTGTCACTGGCGCCCAGGACCGCCTCGTAGGCATCGGTGGTGAACGGGTTCGGGATCCAGGTCGGTGGAAGCGAGGCGGCCTCGCCCCGGGTCTTGAACGAGGTCACCAGCATGAAGACCAGCGGGCTGACGAACAGCAGTGCCAGGGCGATCATCACCACGTAGCGCAGCACCCGCCGGGTCTTGCGGCCGGCCGGCTCCGGCGGCCGGGACGGGCCCGTCGCGGCCGGTGCGGTGGTCCCCGGCGTGTGCACGGAGGTCGCCATGGGTCAGCCCCTTCCCTGCCGCAGCGCCAGCGGCGCCGCGCCCTTCGGCTTCTGCCGCTCGCGGAACAGCCAGAACACGGCGATGCTCAGCAGCACCAGGAACAGCGTGAGGACGTAGCTCATCGCCGACGCCGCGCCCATCTGGTAGTTGCGCAGCCCGGTCTCGGCGATCTGGTAGATCGCGGTCCGGGTCTCGGTGCCGGGCGCGCCACGGGTGATCAGGTACGACTGCCCGAACATGTTCGCCGAGGCGATGATCGTGACCATCGTGACGAACGACAGCACCGGACGCAGGCCCGGCAGGGTCACGTGGCGGAACTGCTGCCATCGGCTGGCGCCGTCCATCTCGGCCGCCTCGTAGAGCTCCCGGGGGATGTCCTGCAGCCCCGCCAGGTAGATGACGGCGTTGAAGCCCAGCGTCCACCACACCGTGACCCCGACCAGCGCCACCCAGGCGGGCGGCGTCGAGGTCGTCCAGGCGATGTCGTCGGGCAGGCCGAGCAGCCCGAGGTAGTAGTTGACCGGCCCGACGTTGCTGAGCAGGTAGCGCCACAGCACGGTGACGACCGCGACGCCGAGCACGTACGGGGCGAAGTAGACCGCCCGGAAGAGGTTCCGGCCGGGGAACTTCTTGTTCATCACCAGCGCGATGACCAGCGGCACCCCGAGCAGCAGGGGAACGCTGAACAGCGTGAAGATGCCGGTGGCCCGCATCGCGTTCCAGAACGGCTCGAAGGTCACCGAGCCGGGTGTGAACAGGTCGCCGTAGTTCTCGAAGCCCACGAACGGCCGGTTCGGGAGGGTGTAGTCGTAGCGGTGCAGGCTGATCCAGAACCCGTAGACGATCGGCACCAGCACGAACGTCACGAACAGGACCAGGTACGGCGCGAGGAAGAGCCAGGGTGCGGCTCCGACGCGGTTGATGCCCCGCCGCCGCGGCGCCCCGCCGCGGCGGGCGTCGGACACGCTGTCGCTGCGGGGCGCCGTGACGGTGGAGGCCATGGCTAGTCCCCGAACTGCTCGGCGTTGCGTTCCATCAGCTCGGTCGCCCGTTCTGCCGCGGAGCCGAGGGCATCGGCGGGCGCCGCCTCACCGAGGACTCCCTCCGCCACCGCGGGCTCGAGGGTCTCGGTCTGCACACCGCCGAGACCGGGCACCGGCGGCAGGAACCGCAGCGTCTCGATCTGCTCGGCGATGACCGCCTGCGGCAGGTCCTGGAACGCGCCCTCCCGCTGCGACGCCCGCGCCGGGATCTGGCCGGAACCGGCCCACTCCTCGGAGTGGTCGCTCATCCAGGCGATGAACACCTGGGCGGCCTGCGCCTTGTTCTCGTCGTCGGCCGCCTGGCGGCTGACGAAGAAGTGGTGGGAGCTGGACCACACCGCCTGCTCGTCACCGATGGTGGGCACGGGCGCGATGCCGTACGGGGTGCCGGACTCCTCGAGGTCGTTGATCTGCCAGATGCCGTCCCAGGTGATGGACGTCTGGCCGTTCTTGAAGGCGGTGTACTGGGCGTCGATGGCCACGTTCGCCGGGCTGAAGCCCTGGTCGACCATCGAGCGCTGCCATTCGAGCGCGGCCACGCCGGCCTCGGAGTCGTACTCGGCCGCAGTGCCGTCGTCGCCGTACGGCTGGCCGCCGTTCTGCCACGTGAGGGAGAGGAACATGAGGTGGGCCGGCCAGAGGGTGGGGACCCAGAACGGCTGCTGGAACCCGGCCGCCTGGAGCTTCGTCAACGCGTCCATGAACGACGCCTCGTCGGTCGGCGGCTCGGTGATGCCGGCGGCCGCGAAGTGCTCGGTGTTGTAGTACATGGCCAGCGAGTGGACGTCGAGCGGGATGCCGTAGCGCTGGCCGTCGTACTCGCCGGCCGCCCAGATGTCCTCGGTGAAGTCGTCCTCCGTCAGACCGATGCCCTCGGCGAGGTCGTCGAGCGGCACGATGATGTTGCGGGCCGCATGGGTGGACAGCTGTTCGACGTGCATGACGCCGACGTCCGGGCCCTGCCCGGCCTGCACCGCGGCCGGCACCCGCTGGTAGAAGTCGGCCCACTGGACCGTGTTCGTCTCGATCTTGATGTTCTCGTGCTCGGACTGGAACTGCTCGACGAGCTGCTCCATGTACGGACCGTCACCGCCGGTGAAGCCGTTCCAGTACGACAGCGTCACCTCCTCGCCGTCGTAGGTCTCGGTGAAATCGCCGAGGCCTTCCGCTGCCGCCCCGCCCCCGCCGGGCCCCTGGCCGCCGCCGCAGCCGGCCACCACCAGGGCGCCGGCGAATCCCGCGGCGAGCACCGCGGTCCGGGTCGTTCGTCTCATCTGTTCGCTCCTCGTCGTCGAGAACCGCTCGGTGGGGATGGGTCGGTGCTGGTCAGGAAGTCGTCGGGGTCAGTCGCAGGACGTTCCAGGAGGCCGGCGGCAGGCCGACGGTCAGCCGGCCGTCCTCGAGCCGGGCGCCCGCGCCGGTCCGGGGGACGACCCGGTCGGGGGCGTCGGCGGTGTTACGGGCGGCGAGGTCGTCGTCGGCCAGCACGGAGTGCTCGGCCACCTGCAGGGCGCCGAAACCGCGGACGTCGGCGGTCAGCGGCAGCGTCTCGGTGGTGCTGCGGTTGACCGCGAACAGGCAGAGGTCGCCGGTGTCGTCATCGAACGTGGCCGTCGCGTGCAGCGTGGGCACCTCGCCGAACCGCTCGGTCGGGTGCAGGGGGGTGTCCACGAGCAGGCGCAGCACCCGCCCGCGGGCCAGCCGCGCCGCCTGCGCGAACGGGTGGAAGATCGTCTGCCGCCACGCGCGGCCGCCGGGCTCGGTGAGGATCGGCGCGATGATGTTGACCAGCTGCGCCTGGCAGGCGATGGCCACCCGGTCGGCGTGGTTGAGCAGCGAGATGAGGTAGCTGCCGACGACGACGGCGTCGACCACCGAGTAGTTGTCCTCGATCAGCGGCCGCGCGTACTGCCAGTCGAGGTTGGTCTGCCCGACGAAGCGCTCCTGGTACCAGACGTTCCACTCGTCGAAGGCCAGCCGCAGCTTCTTGGGCGAGCGCAGCCGTGCCCCGACGTGGTCGGCGGTGGCGATGACCGCGTCGATGAACATGTCCATGTCGGTGGCGGTCGCCAGGAAGCTCGCGACGTCGTCCCCGTGCTGCTCGTAGTACGCGTGCAGCGAGATGTAGTCGACGACGCCGTAGGTGTGCTCGAGCACCGTCGCCTCCCAGGAGGCGAACGTCGGCATCCCGCTGTTGGAGCTGCCGACGGCGACCAGCTCGATCGACGGGTCGACCAGCCGCATCGCCTTGCCCGCCTCGGCGGCCACCCGGCCGTACTCGTGCGCGGTCTTCTGCCCGATCTGCCAGGGCCCGTCGAGCTCGTTGCCCAGGCACCACAGCTTGACGTCGTGCGGGTCCTTGACCCCGTGCGAGCGCCGCAGGTCCGACAGCGCCGTCCCGCCCGGGTGGTTGGTGTACTCGAGCAGGTCGCAGGCCTCGGCCACGCCGCGGGTGCCCAGGTTGACCGCCATCATCGGCTCCACGCCGGCGGTGCGGGCCCAGTGCATGAACTCGTTGAGGCCGACGCTGTTCGGCTCGATCGACCGCCAGGCCAGGTCGAGGCGCGTGGGCCGGTCCTCCACCGGGCCGACGCCGTCCTCCCACCGGTAGCTGGAGACGAAGTTGCCGCCCGGGTAGCGGACCACCGTGGGACCGAGCTCGCGGACCAGCTCGAGGACGTCGCCGCGGAAGCCGGACTCGTCGGCGGTGGGGTGGTCCGGCTCGTAGATGCCGGTGTAGACGCAGCGGCCCATGTGCTCCACGAAGGAGCCGAAGAGGCGACGGTCCACGTCGGCGAGGACGAACCGGGGGTCGAGGACGAGGGAGGCTCCGTCGTCGGTGGATCGTGCCTTCGGGGAGGTCATCTGGTGCGAACCGTCCGGGGGGAGAGAGCGGCGGTGGTCTCGGGGTCGGCGGGGTTTTGCATCGTTGTACACGGGCCGTGTGGCGACCGCCACAGCACCGTTACCGAGTGGTGACCTGACGCGAAAGGAGCCACGCGGTTCGGTTGGTCGCTACCCTTCCGCCGATGAACGGGGACCACTCGCGCGTGAGCCTCAAGCACGTCGCGGCCCGGGCCGGCGTGTCGGTCAAGACCGTCTCCAACGTCGTCAACGGCTACGTGCACGTGACCGACGAGACCCGCGCCCGGGTGCAGCAGGCGATCGACGAGCTGAACTACCGCCCCAACCTGGCGGCCCGCAACCTGCGGCAGGGCCGCTCCGACGTCATCGCGCTCGCCCTGCCCGAGATCGACGCGCCCTACTTCGCCGAGCTGGCGCGCTCGGTGATCAAGTGCGCCGAGGAGAAGGGCTGGACGGTGCTCATCGACCAGACCGACGGGCTGGTCGACCGGGAGCAGCTCGTGCTCGACGGCATCCGCGGGCGGCTCATCGACGGGCTCATCTTCAGCCCGATCGCCCTGGGCGCCGAGGAGCTGGGCCGGCGCCGGGACACCGTCCCGCTCGTCCTGCTGGGCGAGCGCGTGTACGACGGGCCGGCCGACCACGTCTCGATCGACAACGTCGCGGCCGCCCGCGTGGCCACCGAGCACCTCGTCGAGCTCGGCCGGCGGCGGATCGCCGCGATCGGCGACCAGCCGCAGCCGCAGTCGCAGACCGCGCACCTGCGGCTGCGCGGCTACCAGGAGGCCCTGGCCGGGAACGGGCTGACCGCGCCGCCGGAGCTGGTGGTCCGGGTGGACGCCTACCACCGGGCCGACGGCGCCGAGGCGGTGCGCCGCCTGATGACCCTGCCCGAGCCGCCGGACGCGCTGTTCTGCTTCAACGACCTGCTCGCCCTCGGTGCCCTGCGCGCGCTGCACGAGCTCGGCCTGCGGGTGCCGGAGGACGTCGCCGTCGTCGGCTGGGACGACGTGGAGGACAGCCGGTACAGCACGCCGACGCTGACGACGGTCAGCCCGGACAAGGCGCAGATCGCCGAGCTCGCGGTGGACTTCCTGGCGTCGCGGCTGGGCGCGGGGCGGGCGGAGCGGCCGCGCGAGGTGACCGCGCCGTTCACCCTCGCCGTCCGCGAGAGCACCGCCGGTCGCTGCTCGGTTTGACAGCCGCCCGTTACAACGTTGTGAAATGGTGGAGCGGCGTCGAACGAAGGGGTTCGCGATGACCACCACCTCAGCTCGGACCGGCTACGACCGCGCGGCGATCGAGCAGGCCCTGATGACCGACGGGATCACCGCCCTCAAGGGCGCGTTCTCGACCGAGTGGGCCGACCGCATGCGGGAGGACATCGAGGCGGCGTTCGAGGAGGCCGTCGACCGCGAGGGCGGCGCCGTCGGGCGCGGGCCGAACCGCTACTACGTCGAGATCCACCCCGAGCAGCTGCGCGGCTTCCTCGACATCGTCTCGCACCCGTGGTTCCGCACCGTCTGCGAGACCGCGCTCGGCCCCGACTACAAGGTGCTCGAGCTGGGCTTCGACATCCCCTTCGCCGGCGCGATGAACCAGCCGTGGCACCGCGACTTCCCGTCGCCGCCGGAGACCTACGAGGGCCGGCGGCTGACCTCGCTGGCGTTCAACCTCACCGCCGTCGACACCGCCGAGGACATGGGGCCGTTCGAGATCGCCCTCGGCACCCAGTTCGAGGCCGGCCTCGACTGGCACCACCAGATGTTCCCGCCGAAGAGCGAGTACCCCCGCTTCGAGTCCCTCGCCGTCCGCAAGTACCCGCAGCGCGGGGACATCTCCGCCCGCTCGGCGCTGACCGTGCACCGCGGGACGAAGAACGAGTCGCAGAAGGCGCGGCCGGTGCTGGTGGTCGGCGTGGACGCGCCGGGCGCCGGCCACGACGCGTTCCACGACATGGCGATGACCCAGGAGTACTTCGACTCGATCCCCGAGGACGTGCGCCGGCACCTGCTCGGCCGCGTGGTGGACCGGCTGGAGCCGATCGTCCAGCAGCACACCATCGAGGGTCTGGGGATGGGCGAGGCCTGAGGCCGGGCACCTCAGCGGCGGCGGCGCCTCGTCGCGGGCGGCGGGTCGTCGCCGAGCCGGCCTGCGGTCCGCGCCGCGATGCCGCGGGGCCAGCCGTCGTCGCGGGCCAGCAGCGCGAAGTTGCGGGCCACGATCGCCGAGATCTCCTCCGGCGGCAGGCCCGAGGGGAAGAGCACGCAGCGCAGCGCCAGCCCGTGCCCGGCCGCCTCGCTGGAGGCGACGGTGACCGCCAGCTTCTCCACCTGCCGCGCCGACATCTCCCGCGCGGCCGCGCGCAGCGCCGCCCGCGTCGGCTTCTCCGGCGTCAGCGGCGCCAGGGCGGGGAACCACTCGGCGTCGTAGCGCAGCAGCTGCACCAGCAGCTCCTCGTGCGCGGGGCTCCAGGTGGTCAGCGACCACTCCCGCAGCAGGGCCTCGCGCACCACCGGCCGCCGCGCCACCAGCCCGGCCAGCCCCTCGGCGTCGTCGGTCAGCCCGACCAGGGGGACGTCGTGGCCCAGCCCCAGCGCCTGCTCGACCAGCAGCCCGGCCTCGGCGCTGATCCGCGGCACCCGCCGCCCGCGGGCCAGCTCGCGGACGAACCCGGCGCACAGGTCGCCCTGGGTCAGCCCGGCGAAGTCCGTCGTCCGCCCCGGGCTGCCCTCGAACACCGCGCGGAGGACCGCGCCGGTCTCGGCCGCGCGCACGCCCGCGCGCGCCGCGGGATCGCGCGCCACCGCCGTCCGCAGCGCGGCCTCGACGGCGGGCGACTCCGCCGCGGCCACGGTGACCACCGACGCCGCCCGCGGCGACTGCAGCCACGCCCCGGCGGCCGGCGAGGCCAGGACGGCGACCAGCTGGGCGTCGGTGAGCGTGGCCGGGTCGAGCTCGCGCCACTCGTCGGCGAACAGCCAGGCGTCGAGCTCGTCGACCCGCGCCACGTCGTCGGGGCACAGGTCGCCCTTCGCGGCGGCCTCCAGCAGCGCCCGCGCGCGGGCGGCGTTCGCGGCGTCGACCGGCGGCTGCCGGTACGCCCCGACCAGCACCTGGACGGCGGCGGCGTCGCCCATCGTCTCGGCCGTCCCGACGTGCAGCGAGACGCTGTCGGCCAGCGCGCGCGGCAGCACGTCGAACACCACCGACGCCGCCGGCAGCCCCACCTGGCCGACGCCGGCCGCGAGCGCCGCGAGCACCGCGCCCACCGCCGGCACCAGCGCCTCAACCTCGTGCAGCGCCAGCACCGGCGCGAGGCGGCGGGCGCGCGGGACGGCGACCGGCGGGGCGTCGCGCGACGGCTCCGCCCCGGCGACCGAGGAGAGGAAGCCGCCGGAGCGGTGCAGCGCCAGCACGTCGCGCGGGGCCAGCGACGACCCGCCGTCCCACAGCAGCTGGACGACGTAGTTGCCGGCCCGCCCGAAGTCGTCGGACACCGCCGGCGCCTTGGAGTAGGCCAGCCGCCCGCCGGAGGCAGACAGCAGCCCGAACGCCTCGCCGTCCCCGGGCGGGCGGATCAGCGCCCCGAGCGACGAGCGCGACGTGCCCAGCGCGGCCGGCCAGTCCCGCGACATCGCGAACACCCCGAAGCCGGGCCCCTCGAGGGTCCGGCTGGCGGAGGTGTAGACGAGCTGCGGGCAGGCCGTCATGCGCGTGGCCATTCGGCCAGCGCGGACTCCAGCTCCAGCCCCTCCCGCGGGATGAACCGGTGGCGGGCGAGCAGCACCAGCAGCGGGTCGAGGACCCCGCGCGGCGCGATCGTCGGGTACCGCCCGCCGGTGGGCTCGGAGCCGGTGGCCGAGACGGCGTGCACCGTCGGGTCGGGCAGCCGGCCGAGCAGCGCCGTCAGCAGGTTGGACCCGCCGTTGGTCTCGAGGAAGTCGACCAGCCGGCCGGAGTTGACCCGAACCTCCTCGAACAACCGCGGCAGCCCGGCGGGGGAGAGCTCCGGGTCGCGCAGCGCGTCGGCGGGGAAGTCGGGCCGCCCCAGCAGCTTGTCGGCCTTGCTGAGGATCACCGAGGCCGAGACGTCGGAGAGGTAGGCGTCCTTCTTCAGCCCGCGCGCCGAGCGCAGCAGGTCGGCCAGGTTGACCAGCATCTGCGTCGGGCGGGCCAGCCCGATCGAGGACTCGCCGGGGTCGGCCGCCGACGCCAGCCCGGGGAACATGCCCGGCGACAGGACGACGACGATCGAGCTGGCGACGTAGAGGAACTTCCCGAACCGGCCGAGGTCCTCCTTGCGGTAGAGCTGCTCGCCGGAGGCGTCGAAGAAGACGACGTTGAGCGACCGCTCGGCCTCGCCGCGGGTCGACCGCCGGAACACCACCGTCAGCGGCTCCGGCGACTGGCCCTCCTCCAGCAGCAGCGGGGTGAGCGGCAGCTGCCGGTGGTCGACCAGCAGCGGTTGGCGGTAGTTCAGCTCGAACCGGTCGGCGCTCTCCTCGTCCATCTCCACGGAGATGTCCAGCGGTGCCAGCGCCCCGGCGTAGAGCTGGTCGAGCAGCACGGTGAGGTAGGTCGACTTCGACGCGCCGGTGAGCCCGACCAGCCCGACGACGACGGTCGGCCGCTCCAGGTAGTCCGGCGGCAGCCGGTGCCCGCGCGGGCAGACGGCGGTGAGCCGGCGGGCGTCGCCCATCGCCGCGCGGAACTCCGGCGACGGTCCCGGCCCGTTCGGCTCGGGGGCCTTGAACGCCTCGGTGAACCGCGACCAGCGCGTCCGCGTGGGCGGCGGCGGGGCCACCCGCTGGCCGGCCGAGTTCATCCACATCGGCTCGGTGAACCGCTCCAGGCAGCGGGGGCAGACGAAGGTCCTCGGCACGTCAGCGCACCGTCAGCAGGAAAATCGCGAGCGCGCTCAGCGCGAACAGCAGCAGCAGCACGCGCTGGCGCTGCAGGTAGCGGTGGCGCCGTGCCTCCAGCGCCTGCTGGGCCAGGGCCCGCTGGTACATGCCGGACACGAGACCTCCTCCTCAGAACACCACGTGGTACAGGCCGGCGAGCACCAGCCCGGTGACGGCGCCGAGCACCAGGACGACGGCGACGGCGATCGCGAAGCCGCTCGTGGTGTCGGCGATCGCCCGCTCCAGCCGGGAGAGGTGGTAGCGGGCGACGTCGAGCACCGAGGCGAGCGAGCGGAAGTCGCCGAAGCCGCTCTGCGGCGCCGGGATCTGCGAGGTCTGGTTCAGCCAGCGGGTGCTCGACTCCACGTCGCGGGCCAGCTCGGCCAGCGTCGGGCGGCGCTCGGGGGCGAACCGCAGCGCGTGCGTGACGCTGTCGAGCAGGTTCGACGGGACGGCGGAGAGGTCGATCCGGCCGGCCTTGAGCTCCAGCCAGTAGTCGGCGGGGGAGAGCTCGTCGTCCGGGTCGACCGGGTGCCGGCCGCCGGCGGCGTAGGCGATGACCATCGCCCAGCTGTAGACGTCGCTGGCCTCGGTCAGCGGCTGCCCCTGGAGCTGCTCGGGGCTGGCGAACAGCTTCGAGCCGAACCCGGCCATCGCCGTCGTCACCGTGCCGTCGGGCCGCTCGCCGCCGAGGTAGCGGCTGATGCCGAAGTCGACCAGGTGCACGCCGCGCTCGCTGATGATGATGTTGCCCGGCTTCACGTCGCGGTGGACGACCTTGGCCGCGTGCGCGTCGCGCAGCGCGCGCAGCAGGCCGATCGCGATCCGGCGCAGCTCCTCGGCGTTGAGCCCGCCGCGCTCGCGCTGGGCCAGGAACTCGTCGAGCGGGATGCCGCTGACGTACTCCTGCACGTAGTAGGGGCTGGCCGCCTCGAGGTCCTGGCCGACGATGCGGGCCACCCGCGGGCTCCTGATCCGGGCGGCGTTCTCGACCTCGCGGGCGAACCGGCGCCGGGTCAGCTCGCCGGCGCTGGCCGGCAGGCACTTCACGACGACCAGCGCGCCGCCCTCGTCGGTGCGCGCGACGAAGACGTCGGCGCCCTGGCCGCCGCGCGGCAGCCGGCACAGCACGGTGTACGGGCCGATCGCCGCCGGGTCGCCGGCCTCCAGCGGGTGGACCCGCCGGGTGCCGATGAGGGCGACCTCCTCGGTGGGGGGAAGTTCCTCTTCCACCACGGCGCCCTCCTCGCTGTCGGTCGCCCCCTTCACGCGCGGGAGCGGCTGCGCGGTTCCCGGACGGTACTTCGCGCGGCTGGGCGGGAGGGCCGCGGTCAATGCGGCAGGAGCTCCGTGCGCAGCTCGTGCGACTCGTCGGGGAGCCGGAACTCGTACCAGATCCGGGTGCCCCCGCCGGGCAGCGGCAGCACGGTCAGGTAGCGGGCGTCGTAGGCGGGCGCGGTGCCGAGCGGCCGCAGCCCCTCGGGCGCCGGGACGGCGAGGCCGGTCTGCTCGAACCAGTTCGCCTCGGCGGTCGGACGGCCGTCGTAGGCGACCCGGCCGTCGTCGAGGACCGCGGTCACCCGGGTGCCGCGCGCGTCCCAGCTGCCCGGCGTCGGCCGCAGCACCGTGCCGCGCCAGGTCCAGTCCAGACCGGCGGCGCTGGTGGCGTACGCGGTGGTCATGCGGTCCTCGGCGCCGGGGACGTCGAGCGGGTGGCAGCACAGCCAGGCCTCCCAGCGGCCGTCCCGCAGCCGCACGACCGGGTCCTTGACGCCCACGGTCGCCGGGTCGCCGGGGAAGGCCGGCCGCGGGGCGGCGTCGGGCAGCTCCTCCGGGGACGCCGCCTCGAGCAGGGCGACGGACCAGTGCTTGGTGCCGGGCGTCGCGGCCGACACCCACATCCGCCACCGGCCCCCGGGCGTGCGGACCAGCGCGGGGCGCTCCACCATCGCCGCGCCGAGCCGGGCCGGCTCGAGGACGGCGACGGTCGTCGGCCGGACGCCGTCGTCGCTGCGGGCGAGCACGTTCCGGTCACCTGCGTCGGAGCGCTCGCGGTAGGCGAGGACGAGCGAGCCGTCGGCGTCCCGCGCGACGGCGGCGGCGCCCGCCCACTGCTGCGGCCCGGCTCCGGGTGCCGGGACGACGGTCACGGCGGGGGTCGAGCCGGGGATCGGGAAGGTGGTCATGCCGCCACCCTGCCGAGCGGCAACGGCCCGGGACACCGGCAGGAACGCCGGTATGTCGGAACTTCCTGCCATCATGGCCGGGTGATCCGCGACGTGGTGGCGGTGGTCGGCGAGCGGGCGGCGGCCTTCGAGCTGGGCATCGCCTGCCAGGTGTTCGGCCTCGACCGTGCCGACGACGGCCTGCCGGTCTACGACTTCGCCCTCGCCGGCGCCCGCCCCGGCCCGGTGCCGACGACGTCGGGCTTCCCGCTGCACGTGCCGCACGGCCCCGACCGGCTGGCCGGCGCCGACCTGGTCGTCGTCCCGGCGTGGCCGCAGCTGACCACCCCGCCGGCGCCCGAGCTGGTCGACGCGCTGCGCGCGGCGGCCGAGCGCGGTGCCCGGCTGCTGTCCATCTGCAGCGGCGCGTTCCTCCTGGCCGCCGCCGGGCTGCTCGACGGCCGCCGCGCCGCCACCCACTGGCAGTTCGCCGACGCGCTGCGCCGCGCGCACCCGGCGGTGCGGGTCGACGCGGACGTGCTCTACGTCGAGGACGGCCCGGTGCTCAGCAGCGCGGGGGCGGCCGCCGGCATCGACGCCTGCCTGCACCTCGTCCGCCAGGAGCACGGCGCCGCGGTCGCCAACGCGCTGGCCCGGCGCATGGTGGTGCCCGCGCACCGGGCCGGCGGGCAGGCGCAGTTCGTGCAGGCCCCGGTGCCCGAGCCCGAGGACGACGGCGAGCTCGCCGGGCTGCTCGACTGGATCGACGCGCACGTCGCCGAGCCGCTGACCGTCGAGGCGCTCGCGGCGCGGGCGCTGATGTCGCCGCGCACCTTCGCCCGCCGCTTCCGGGCGGTCACCGGCACGACCCCGCACCGGCACCTGCTGCACCGGCGGCTGCGGCTGGCCGAGCAGCTGCTGGAGACCACCGACCTGCCGGTGGACGCGGTCGCCGGCCGCGTGGGCTTCGGCAGCGGCGACACGCTGCGCCACCACTTCGCCACCGGGCGGGGGATCGGCCCGGCCGAGTACCGCCGCGCCTTTCGACAGGTCGGGTGAACGCCGGTTCGCGGAACCGATGACCGGGCACAGGGCGTTGGGAGATCCGACATCCGCCGTGATCATGGGCGGGTGGCCGGCGCCGACGGCGTGTCGGTCAGCCACCTGCCGGTGATCAACGACAGCTCGAACGAGGAGAAGACGTGAAGCTGGTCCGCAGCGCCATCGTGGCGGCCGTCGCGAAGAAGGTCATCGACGAGGCCCGCAAGCCGCAGAACCAGGCGAAGATCAAGCAGTTCGTCGCCCAGATGCAGAACAAGAACGCGAAGAAGGGCAGCCGGGGCTACTGAGCGCCGTCCGCCGGCGGGGGCGGCACGACCGCGTCGAGGTCGTCCGGCGGGAAGCCCAGCGCTTCCCGCACCCGCCGGCGGGTGCGCAGCAGCTGCTCGGTCGACCACTCGTCGGCGAGCAGGCCCTCCGCGGCGGCCGCCTCGAGCAGGCCGGCGCCCAGCTCGGCCCAGCGGTGCGCCTGCCGCAGGTCGCCGGCCTCCTCGAAGTTCTCGGCCATGAACGTGTAGACGTCGGGGTCCTCCGGCCGCTCGCGCCGCAGCGCGTCGGCCAGCTGCCGGGCCTCCTCGACCTCGCCGGCCCGCAGGAGCGCGGCGTGCAGGTAGACCCGGGGATCGGGTGGCACGTGGCCGGCGGCGGCCGCGGCCCGGCGGTGCATCGCCAGCGCGCCGGCGGGATCGCCGGCCCGGTCCAGGTGCCACGCGGCCGCCGAGAGCAGCGCGGCCGGGCCGGCCTCCTCGTCGTCCTCCGGGTGCGGGGCCGCGGCCCAGCCGGCGAGGGTCTCCGCGGCCTCCCGGTGGGCCTCGGGCGTCCGCGCCACCACCTCCAGGCGCTCGATGTCGTCGGGCGTGAGCGGCTGCCGCATGTCCGAACCGTACGGAACCCGCGACCGTGGACGATGACGTGATGGAGCCGCAGACCCCCGGCGCTCCCGACGAGCGGACCGACCCGCCCGACCAGGAGCGCCTGCCGGTCCGCCGCCGCGTGCTGCCCGTCCTCGCCGCCGTCGGCCGCGGCCTGGCCCTGTGGGTGCTGCGGCTGCTCCTCCCGCTGGCCGGGGCGGCGGCGCTGCTGCACGCCTTCCCCTACCAGGCGACCGTGCAGGGCGTGCCCTTCAGCGTCGAGGGCAACCTGTTCGCCCGGCCGGGCCTCTCCGCCGACACCACGCTCGGCAGCTGGGAGTTCCCCGACCTCACCGGCGTCCCGGTCGGGGTGACGATCACCCCGCGGGACGTCGACCTGCTCGAGCTCACCCGTGCCGCCGGCGCCGACCGGGCCGGGTTCGTCGCCCGGCTGCGGGAGGACTTCACCGCGCAGGTCCCGCGGATCGCCGCCTGGCTCGTCACCGAGGTGCTCGTCGGCGTCCTGCTCGGCCTGCTGGTCGCCGCCACCGTGCACATGTCGCTGCGGTACCTGCGCGGGCGGCCGCGGCGGGAGCGCGAGCTTCGGCGGCTGGCGCTGCAGCTCGGCGGCGGGCTCGGCGTCGTCGTCCTGGTCGCGGCGTACGGCGTCCTCACCTACAACCCGCAGTGGGTCCAGCAGTCGCGGCTGACCGGCACCCTCGCCGCCGCCCAGCTGTTCCCCGACCAGCTCGCCCAGTACTACGAGGGCTCGAACAAGGCCTTCGACGTCCTCGGTTCGGTGCTCGGCATCCAGACCGAGCTGCAGCAGCAGATCGAGGACGAGCAGGCGCCCGAGACGGCGCTGCGGATCATGTTCATCTCCGACATGCACCTGTCGGCCAACTACCCGCTGGTGCAGGCCTACGCCAGCAGCTACGACGTCTCCCTGATCGTCAACACCGGCGACGAGTCGCTGTTCGGCACCGGCGTGGAGCTCACCCCCGGCTACCTCGACTCGGTGCGCGCGCTGGCCGCCCAGACCCCGATGCTCTGGATCGCCGGCAACCACGACTCGCCCGAGGTCGAGCAGACGATGCGCAGCATCCCGGGGGTGACCGTGCTGGGCAGCAAGGTCGCCACCGCCGACGGCTACGAGGTGCGGGGCAGCGTGGTCGAGGCCTTCGGGCTGACCATCGCCGGCATCCCCGACCCGCGCGTCTACGGCGGCCCCGGCGCCTTCGGCTCCGACGACCCCGACGTCACCGAGCCGCTCGAGCGGGAGGCGGTCGCCGGCGCGCTCGTCGACGTCGTCGGGTCCGAGGAGGACGGCGACGAGGGCGGGACGACGACCTCCTCCCCGGACGGTGCCGCGGAGGAACCGTTCTTCGACATCGTCGCCGTCCACGAGCCGGTGCAGGCCGACGAGGTGCGCGAGCTGCTGCCCGACGGGGTGCGGCAGACCAACGCCGGGCACGTGCACCGGCAGAACGAGCCCGGCGAGATCCAGCAGGACACCGTCATCGACCTGGTGGAGGGCTCGACCGGGGCCGGCGGGCTCAACGACATCGTGCGCGGCGACGAGCGCCCGCCGATCGAGTTCAGCATCGAGTCGGTCGCCCCCGACTGCCAGTTCACCCGCGTCGTGCGGTTCTCCATCGACTCGGCCTCCGCCGCCGGGGCCGCGCAGACCTTCGGCGACGACGTGACGACCTCGACGGTCTACTTCACGCCGCAGGAGATCGAGGAGGGCCGCACCTGCAGCCGGGAGATCGGGATCGGCGACGAGCGGCCGCTCTGAGCGATCAACGCCGGACCCGCTGTTACCGTCGCCGGCGTGCCGCGACGACCGGGAGGTCCCGCCGGCAGGCCGACGGGGCGCACGCTGTGGATCCGGCACGGGCTGCCGCACCCGGTGCTGCGCGTGGCCGTGCTCGTGGCGCTGCTCGCCGCGGTCTTCGGGATCCTGCGCGTCACCGACCAGCCGGGGCTGGCCGTCGCGCTCTACGGCCTGGTGCCCATCGTGCTGGGCGTCTACTGGTTCGCGCTGACCGGGGGGCTGCTGACCGCCGCGGTCGCGCTGGGCTGCTTCCTCGTCGACGAGTCGATGTCGCCGACGCCGTCGTTCTCCACCGCCGACGTCGTCGTGGCCACGGTCAACCGGGCGCTGGTCTTCTCCGGCGTGGCCGTGCTCGTGGCGGTGCTGCTCGAGCGGGAGCGCGGCATGGCCGCGCGGCTGCAGGCGCAGGAGGCCGAGCTCGCCGAGCTGGCCGCGCTGCGCGCGGTCCTGGTGCCCGCCGCGGTGCCGCCCCGCCCGCACCTCGACGTCGCCACCGCCTTCGCCCCGGCCGACGGGCCGGTGGCCGGGGACTTCTACCTGGTGACCGACGGGCCCGGCGGCTGCACCACCGTGGTGGTGGGGGACGTCGTCGGGCACGGCCTGGAGGCCGCCCGGGTGGCCGCCTTCGTGCGCGCGACCCTGGCCACCCTGGCGCACTTCACCGCCGATCCCGCGCAGCTGCTGCAGCTCGCCGACACGGCGCTCACCGAGCGCGGCGACCCCGAGCCGACCTTCGTGACGGCCGTGTGCGCCGTCCTCGACGGCGGGCCCGGGCACCGGCTGCGGTGGGCGGCCGCCGGCCACCCGGTGCCGTGGGCGCTGGACACCGGCGCGCCGCTGCCCGACGGCGCGCCGGGGGTGCCGCTGGGCGTCCGCACCGGCGAGCTCGGCGCGGCGACCGCGACCGCCGCGCTCGCGCCGGGCGCCGGCGTCCTGCTGTTCACCGACGGCCTGGTCGAGGGGCGGGCCGCCGGCTCCCGCGGGGCCGGGCTGTTCGGCGAGGAGCGGGCGCGGCAGGTCGTCCGCGACCACCCCGGGGCGTCGCCGCAGACGGTGGTGACGGCGCTGGTCGACTCGGTCACCGCCTTCGCCGGCGGGCACCTGGCCGACGACCTCTGCGTGGTCGCCCTCCGCTCGACGTAGGTCCTTCGGCCCCGGCGGGGTCGCCCTTGGGCCGGCGTCGCCGGGCCGCCTTCCTTCCTAGCGTCGCGGCATGCGCAGCGCACTGGTGGTCTACGAGTCCCTGTTCGGCGACGCCCGCGCGATCGCGACGGCGGTCGCGCGGGGCCTGTCGGAGACGATGCCGGCCGGTGTGGTCGCCGCCGACGCCGCCCCGGCGGAGGTGGGGCCCGAGGTGGCGCTGCTCGTCGTCGGCGGCCCGACGCACGGGTTCGGCATGCCGAAGCAGGCCACCCGCGAGGGCGCCGAGAAGCAGTACGGGGTGCACGTCGACGACCCCTCGACCGGGCTGCGGGAGTGGCTGGCGTCGGTCCGGCTGCCCGCGGGCGTCGCCGCGGTCGCCTTCGACACCCGCATGGACCACCCCAAGCTGCTGGTGACGATGGACCACGCCTCCCGGCAGGAGGAGAAGCTGCTCGAGCAGCGCGGGGCCGTGCTGCTCGCCGACGCCGAGCACTTCCGGGTCACCGACGCCCGCGGGCCGCTCGCCGAGGGCGAGGAGGCGCGGGCGCTGCGGTGGGGCGCGCAGCTCGGCCGGACGCTGAGCGAGCGGTTGACGCGGGCCTGACCTACCCCTGCCGCCACCGCAGCGGGCCGCCGCCGCGCGCGGTGCAGACCAGCGCGCGGCCCGCGGCGGTGACCGCGGTGGCGCCCTCGGTCGCGCACGGCCGACCCGGCTCGCCGGTCAGCACCACGTCGGCCACCGCGACCGCGGCCGGCTGCTGCGCGCCGGTCTGCGGGGCCTCGACCGGTGCGGGCGGCGCGGCGGGGGCCGGGCTCGTCGTCGGGGACGGCGCCGGGACGACGACCGGCAGGCCGCCGCGGCCGGTCGGCTCGGCCGGGGCGTCGGTGGCCACCCCCGGCGGCGCGGGCACGTCGCGTTCGGCGCCGGCCGGCGTGGCCGCGGTCAGGCCGCCGACGAGCGCGACCCCGAGCCCGGCGGCGGCCACGAGGCCGGCCGCCCACCGGCCGGGCCGCACGGCCTCGACGGGGGCGGGGTGCTCCGTCCAGCGCATGCACTGACGGTAAGCACGCGGTATCACACAGTCCCGGCTGCCGCGCCCCCGACCGCTCAGGTCGGGACGCGTGGGGCGCGTGGGACGACCCGCAGGTGCCTCGTCGGGCTAGAGCTCCGAGCAGGTGAGCAGGCCCGCCTCGTCCGGGGTGAGGCGGCCGGCGGCGAGCGCGGCCTCGAGCGCGGCCTCGAGCACCGGCGTGACCGTGGGCGTGCGCCGTCTGCAGCCGAACACCGCCGCGGCCTGGGTGAGCAGCTCGTCGCGTTCCATGCCCGCGGCCGCGCGGCACAGCGCCAGCATCGCGTTGCCGATTTCCTCCGGCGGCACGTGCTCCAGCGGCCGCTCCGAGCTCGCCGCCTGCCGGCGGAACACCGTGTACGCCGACCGCTCGACGCCGTCGGGCCACAACCACCCGTCGGCCAGCGCCGAGGGCGGCAGCACCGACAGGATCGCGTTCTTGCGGGCCTCGGTGACCCGGGTCAGCCCGAACGCCGCGGCGGTGAGCCGCACCAGCCGGTCGACGTGGATCGGCCCCTCGGCCTTGATGCCGGCGGTCAGCACCCGGCGCACCACCCGGGCCGACTTCGCCGCGGGCAGCTCGTCGAGCACGGTCTTCTCGCCGGCGGTCCGCGGCGTCCACGGCACGAACGCCGTCTCGCCGTCCAGGGCCGCGGAACCGGCCGGCTTCGCGGGGGCCGGCTTCGGCTTCGGCGCGGCGGCGGGTGGGGGGACGGCGACCGACGCGGTCACCGACGCCCGCAGCGCGGCCACCTGCTTGGCGGGCTCGCCCTTCGCCGGCTCCACCGGCGCGGCGGGCAGCGGGATCGCCGGCGGTGGGTCGGCGGGCAGCGGGTCGGCGGGCACGTCGGCCGGCGCGTTCTCGACGGCGTCGACCAGCCGGTCGAGCACCGCCTCCCGGTCGGCCAGCCAGGCCGGCAGCCACACCCGCTCCACCACCGGCCAGCGCAGCATGCCGCCGAGCACCTCGACCGGCAGCCCGTCGCGGTCGCCGACGGTGCGCCGCCGCGCCCACGCGGGGCCGTCGAGCAGCACGGCCATCGCCGGGGTGCCGGGATCGCCGGAGCGCGCCACCGACAGGTCGATGCGGAACTCCGAGAGCCCGACGTCGGTGCGCACCGCCAACCCACGCGCGCGCAGCGCCGCGGCGATCTCCTCGCGGTGCCGGTCGACCACCGCGGTCGAGCGGGCGTCCCGGGGCAGCACGTCGGTGCCCATCGCGGCCAGGTCGAGGTAGGCGCGGAGGTGCTTGATGCCGACCGACGAGGTCTCCTCGGCCCGCAGCTGGCCCGGCTCGAAGGAGGAGAAGACGACGACCTGCCGGCGGGCACGGGTGACCGCGACGTTGAGCCGCCGCTCGCCGCCGACCCGGTTGAGCGGGCCGAAGTTCAGCGGCAGCTGGCCCCTCTCGTTCACCGAGAACGCGGTGGAGAAGAAGACGACGTCGCGCTCGTCGCCCTGCACGTTCTCCAGGTTCTTCACGAACAGGCCCTCGCCGTCGGTGCGGTCGAGCGCCTCGGTCAGCCGGTCGTCGTCGGCGTCGCGGAGCAGCGTCTCGATGAGCGCGCGCTGCTGGGCGTTGAAGGTGACCACGCCGATCGACGGCGGGAGGTCGGGCGAGAGCGCGAAGCGCCGGCGGATCTCGGCGACGATCGCCTCGGCCTCCACCGGGTTGGTGCGCAGCAGCCGCCCGCCGCCGGAGCGGTGGAAGGTGCCGCCGACCCGCACCAGCGAGACGCCGCGGCCGTCGGGCTCGGCCGAGGGGCGCCCGTGCGTCGGGGCCGGGAAGGAGGACAGCCGGTTCTCGTAGTACTGGGCGTTGGAGAAGGCGATGAGCGACTCGTCCTGGCTGCGGTAGTGCCAGGACAGCCACTGCCGCGGCACCCGCGCCTGCACGCACTCGGAGAGGATCGACTCCTCGTCCTCCACCGCGGTGCCGCCGAAGTCGCCCGCCTCGTCCTCCGCGCCGGTGGTCGGCTCGGCGAACGACGTCGGTGGCATCTGCCGCGAGTCGCCGACGACGACCGCCGACCGGGCCCGGCCGAGCGCGCCGATCGCGTCGGCCACCCGGATCTGCGAGGCCTCGTCGAACACCACGACGTCGAACAGCCGGGTCTGCGCCGGGAAAAACCGGGCGACCGAGTCGGGGCTGACCAGCACGCACGGCATGACCGCGGTGATCAGGTCGCCGTACTCGGCCAGCAGCTGCCGCACGCCCAGGCCGCGGCGCTGCCGGGCCAGCTCGCGCTGCAGCGCGCCGACCCGGCCGGCGCCCAGCGCGGCGTCGAACGGCCGCGCCTCGATGACCGCGGCCGGCAGCGCCGAGGTCAGGTGCCGGCGGACCGCCTGCGAGGCCGCGGTGAACCGCCGGATCGCCTTCTCGTGGAGGTCGGGGTCGAAGGTGTCCAGGCCGGTCGCGTCGCGGCGCTCCTCGACCGAGGCCTCCGCGACGCCGCGGTCGAACGCGCGGACGGCGTCGTCGGCGAGCACCGTGCCGGTGACCAGCAGCCGGCGGGCCTCGATCAGCCCGGCGGTGCGCAGCGGCTCGAGGGTGTCGAGGAAGGTGACCCAGCGGCGCAGGGACATCAGGCCGGGGTGCTCGACGCCGCGCTCGGGGCGGGTCATCGTCCAGCGCAGCACGATGCCGTCGTCGCCGGTCCACTGCGACAGGGCGGGGGAGGTGCTGCGGCAGGCCTCCAACAGCCGGACGACGGCGTCGCGCAGCCGAGACACCCTGGCGGTGCCGGCCGGGTCGTCGGTCTCGCCGGAGACGATCAGCTTGCGCAGCGCGACGTGGAAGGCGCCCGACCCGTCGACGGCCACCGCGGCCCGGCGCAACCAGGCCACCTGGCGGTCGATCAGGCCGGGGTCGAGGAACGGGTTCCAGCCCTCGGGGATGCGCAGCCCGGGGATGGACGCCGCGCGCTGCGCGATCGCCGCCACCCCGTTCTGCACCCGCCACAGCCCCTCGACCAGGGCCGGCACGTCCTTGGGGCGGACCGGCGCACCCGGCTTGAGCACGGGCGCCAGCCGGTCGCGGACGGCGGTCAGCCGGCGCCGCCGGCCGAACCAGCCCGACGCCGCGGCCGTCTGCGCCTGCACGTAGATCTCCGCCAGCGGCAGGGTGAGCGCCTCCGGCGTCGCCACGTCCATGCCGGGGTGGCGGAACGCGGTGAACGCGGCGACCTCGCCCTGCACCGCCGACGTCGCCGCCGTCCACCACTCGGTGAAGGTCTCGTCGAGGACGTCGAGGCCGACGCCGGGACCGGTCAGCAGGTGGGCGACGGCGTCGAGGTCCTCGGGGGTGCGCGCGTGCCGGAGCACGTTGGCCAGGCCGGTGCCCACCGGCAGGTCGCGGACGGCGGCGTCGACCTCCTTGGCGGCGGCGTGCGCGGCCGGCAGGTCGACCAGCGGCGAGTCGACGAAGGCCCAGGGGTGCCGCGGCGACGGGCGGGTGAGGTCGGCGATGTCGGGCAGCAGCACCAGCGCCCGGCGGACCGCGGCGAAGGTCTCGTCGGAGGCGCCCGCCACGAAGGGGAGCGGGACCGGCAGCGGCTCGACACCGGCGCCGGCCGACAGCTGCGCCGTCCGGGCCGTGTAGAGCGACAGCCCGGCGGCGTTGGGGGCGTGCAGCCGGTCGGCGTAGCGGGCGAGCAGCCGGCGGGCGCTGTGCAGGTCCTCGCCGTCGGTGGCCAGGCCCTGGGCGTCGACCGCGACCGCGTGCTCCAGCGCCTCGCGGACCTGGGCCCGGACGGCGGTGGCCTTGCTGCCCTTGTCGTGCAGGTCGAGGGCGAACGGGCCCATGCCGACCGCGTCGAGCCGGCGGGCGACCACGTCGAGGGCCGCCCGCTTCTCGGCGACGAACAGCACCCGCTTGCCGTCGGCGACGGCCCGGGTGAGCAGGTTGGTGATCGTCTGCGACTTGCCGGTGCCGGGCGGGCCCTCGAGCACGAACGTGCGCCCCGCGGCGGCCTCGGCGATCGCGCGCAGCTGGCTGCCGTCGGCGGGGACCGGCAGCGACGCGGCCAGCTCGTCGAGGTCGGCGTACTCGGCGCCGCCGCGGAGCGGGTCGTCGAACGGCTCGTTCGGCTCGTGCACGAGGTGCTGGACCAGCGCGTTGTGCGCGAAGTCCGCCCAGTGCTCGTCGAGGTCCTTCCACAGCCGGTACTTGGCGAACTGCAGGATCGCCAGGTCGGCGGTCGGCTCGACGCGGTAGGGCAGCCGGTAGCCGACGAGCGCCGTCCGCATCGCCTCCAGGGCGGCGTCGAGGTCGATGCCGGCGCCGTCGGAGACCAGCTCGCCGAGCTGGGGGACGACGACGCCGTGCAGCTGGCGCAGCTTCTCCAGCAGGCAGTAGTTGGGGGTGCTGGAGCCGGCCTCGTCGAGGGTGATCCGGTAGGCGCCGGTGCGGCTGGTCGGGGTGAGGACGACGGGCACCAGCACCAGCGGCGAGCGCAGCGGGCGGCCGTCGAGCTCCCAGACCAGGCTGCCCAGCGCCAGGAAGAGGTTGTTGGCGCCGGTCTCCTCGACCACCGTCTTCGCCTTGTAGGCGAGGTTGCGCAGCTTGGAGAGGTAGCCGGCCTCGGTCACGTCGGCGTGCACCTGCCGGCGCTCGACCAGCGCCTCGGCGAGCTGCCCGTCCGGCAGGTCGCGGGCGGTGGCGGCGCCGCGCTCCTTCGCCACCGCGGCGAGCTGGTCGGACGGGAGGAGGGTGATCGGCGTCCCGTCGTGGACGAAGTTCTCGAGGATGCCGAGCGCGGCGTCGGGCACGACGAGCGGCAGGCCGGAGCGCTCCGAGTAGTTGATCAGGCGGTTGCGCAGCGAGAGGTCGAGCAGCGCGTTCTTCCACTGCTGCACCCGCGGCGGGGCGTCGGGGCGCGCGGCGCCGGCGTGCGGCCCGGCCGCCGGGGCGGCGTGCCGGTGCTCGGCGGGGCGGTACTCGACGATCTGCAGGACGCCGTCGGCGTCGCGGGCGCGGGCCGGCAGCGGCAGGATGCCGTCGCGCCGGGCCCGGTGGACGTCGGTGGCGCCCAGGACGCGGTCGAGGTCGCCGGTCAGCCAGGTGGCGTACGCCGGGCGGTGCAGGTCGGTACTCGGCTCCCCCAGGTTGGTCAGCAGCCGCGCGTCGACCAGGCCGATCAGCCCGAGGTCGACGAGGTTGACCAGCGGGGCGACGTCGGTGGTCGCGGCGCTCTCGGCGCTGCGCTCCTCCCGCCAGTAGCCGAGAAAGGCTCCACTGGCCCCCTCCCGCCCGCCGACACCCTCCGCCAGCCACAGCATCGGCCGGATCCCCGCCTGCTCCAGCGCCGCGGCGAGCAGCACGACGGTGTCCAGCGGGGTGGCGACCCGCCAGGTGAGGACGTCCCCGGGCGAGCGCACCTGCTGGCCCACCTCGACCCAGCTGGCCGGCGGCTCGCTGTGCCGGACGCCGTGATCGCGCACCGCCTCGCCGAGGGCGGCGACGATGGCGTCGACCCGCTCGGGCCCGCCGTCGTAGCCGTCGACCAGGTCGCTGCCGGTGTCGCGGTCGAGGATGGCGGCGGCCTCCTCGACCAGGCCCTGGACCGCCGGGTGGTTGGGCTGCACGTGCGCCGCGAGCATCTCCAGCGCCAGCGGCAGCGGGGTGGCCAGCCACTGCTGGGCGGCGAGCACCTGCACCGGGGTGCTGGCGTGCCCGAGCACCTGCTCGCCGGCGAGCACCTCGACGTCGATCACGCCGGGGCGCTGGCTGTCGACCTGCAGCATCGCGGCGGGGTCGAGGGTGAGCGCGACGTCCTGCAGGACCGTCGTCCGGCCCTCGTCGAGGTCGGCGGTCAGCTCGACCGCGCTGCCGATCGGGCCCTCCGGGTCGCGGACGGAGAGCCGCACCGTGGCGCCGCCCACCGCGGCGGTGGAGCTGAGCACCAGCCGGCTGACGACGGGGAGGCGGTTGTGCGCCAGCGCGTAGCTGAGCACCGGCGTGCCGGTGAGGTCGATGGACACCGACGCCGCCGGGGCGACGACGTCGCCCGGCCGGAGGTCAGCAGTGCCCATGCGATCTGTCTACCGGGTCAGGACGGACCAGTCCGCTCTCGGGTCGGATGTCCGTGACGGATGTGACCAGTGTGCCCACGGGATGCGGGGGATCACAGCGTGCACACGCTGCGGAGGGGTGCGGGGACGCGCTGTGTACGCCGATGGTGTCCACTTCGTCCTCCGCCGGTCCGCATCCGCTGTGACCGGCGTTACGGTCCGGCCGTGAGCACCGGCGGCCTGCCCACCATCTGGGACCTGCTGGCCGAGGCGGCGGCCACGCTGCCCGAGCCGTTCACCCGGGCCGCACTGATCAACTGGGTGAGCGCGCGGCGGCCCGACGTGGGCGTCGCCTCCATCGCCTCGCACATCTCCTTCGCCACCGACAACGCCACGCACGCCGGGACGACGCCGTTCGCCAGCCGGACGCCGCTGCTGCACCGGGTCGAGCGCGGGACGTACCGCCGCTACCGGCCGCCGGCGCCGGCGCGGCACGCCCCGCCGGGCCTGTCCCCGCACCCGGCCGCCGAGGCCGGCCGGGTCGTGCTCATCGGCTCCTCCGGCGCGATCGCGACCGGCGTCCAGCCGGCGGCGCGGCTGTTCGAGAGCGCCGGCTTCGCGCGGGCGCGCGCCTACGCGGAGCGGTCCGGCCACCCCTGGTTCGTGCTCAGCGCCAAGCACGGGCTGCTCGACCCCGACGACGTCGTCGGCCCGTTCGCCGTCCTCTTCGGCGACCAGTCCGTCGGCTACCGGACGGCGTGGGCGGAGTGGGTGGTCGCCCAGCTCGCCGACCGCATCCGGCTGCCCGGGATGACCGTCGAGGTGCACGGCGGCGTCGACTTCGCCCAACCGCTGCGCAACCCGCTCGCCCGGCGCGGGGCCGCGCTGGAGATCCCGCTGCCGGACATGTGGCTGGGGCTCGACGAGCCCGGGTCGCCGGCGTCGCCGCTCGGCCGCCTGCGCGGGCTGGTGCACCGCCGCCGGGCCTGAACCCCGTGCTCAGGGGCGGCCGGCGTGCGGGACCTCGACCTCCGTCGTCACCAGGACCGCCTCGCGGACCGGCGCCCGGGTGTGCTCGAAGAAGTCGGGCGCGGCGGCGGCGAGCAGCGTGCGGCCGTCCTCCCCGCCGAGCATGCAGGCGAACACGCCCATGCCGTCGGGGCCGGGGATCTCGTCGACGACCGCGCCGCCGGGGGCCACGCGGCAGACCCGGCCGTGGAAGCCGTCGGCGACCCAGACGTGCCCCTCGGCGTCGAGGGTGCAGCCGTCCGGGCCGAGGACGATCTGCGGCGCCAGTTCCTCGATGCTCGAGCCGGTGGGCAGCGGCCCGAACTGCGCCCAGATCCGCCGGTTCGTCAGCGACCCGTCGGCCGCGACGTCGAACGCGGTGAACCGGTTGCCCCACGTCTCGCCCACGATCAAGGTCCCGTCGGGGGTGATGACCGCGCCGTTCGGGAAGTGCAGGTCCTCGGCGACCACGGTGACCCGCCCGTCGGGGTCGACCCGCTTGAGCGTGGTCGGGACGATCGCGCCGCCGCCCATGAGGTCGAAGCCGAAGTCGCCGACGAACACGTGGCCGGCGTCGTCGACCACGCAGTCGTTGAGCGGGCCGCCGCAGTGCTCGCTCAGGTCGGCCAGCGTGGACAGCTCGCCGCCGGCCAGGCGCAGCAGCAGGCGGTCCTTCATCGAGACGACGACCATCGAGCCGTCGGGCAGCCAGCCGAGGCCGGAGGGCTGCTGCTCGACCTCGGCGACGACCGTGCCGGTGCCGTCCGGCGCGACCCGGGTGACCCGGTGCGTGTAGAAGTCCGACACGAACCAGGCGCCCTCGTGCCAGCGCGGGCCCTCGAAGTACGAGCCGCCGGTGAACAGGGTGCGCCAGGACCTCGTCGTCATGCGCGGAGGCTAGATCAGCCGAGGCGGACGCCGAACCGCTCCGCCGCGGCCACGACCTCGGACAGGGGCGCCGCGCCGGTGAACAGCCGCGCCTCGTCCCACGGGTGGCTGTGCGCGGGCGGACCGTCGCGGTCCGGGTCCGGATCGGGCGGAGACTAGCGGCCCGCGAGCTCCGCGACGGCCTCGGTGAGCACGGTGAGCGCCGGTTCGTAGTCCTCCGGAGCGGTGTACTCGTCGGGCGCGTGGCTCACGCCGGCGCGGCTCGGGACGAACAGCATCGCCGCCGGCACGTGCGCCGCCAGCACCATCGCGTCGTGCCCGGCGCCGCTGACCAGCTCGACCACCTCGGCGCCGGCGGCGGCCACCTGCCGGACCAGCAGGTCACGGAGTCCGGGGTCCAGGTCGGCGGCGGGGTGCTCGAAGGTGGGGACGACGTCGGCGGAGAGCCCCTCGGCCTCCGCGGCGTCCTCGACGCAGCGCCGGACCAGCTCGTCGCCCCGCTCCATCGCCACCGCCGACGGGCCGCGGACGTCGACGGTGAACCGGGCGACGCCGGGGATGACGTTGGCCCCGCCGGGCTCCACCTCGATCCGGCCGACGTTGACGGTCATGCCCTCCTCGGCGCGGATCGCGTCGCGCAGGGTGAGCAGCGTGCGGGCGGCGCCGGCCAGCGCGTCGGCGCGGGCGTCCATCGGCGTCGTCCCGGCGTGGTTGGCGGTGCCGCGCAGGGTGACGACGTAGCCGGCCATGCCGACGATCGCCGAGACGACGGCGACCCGGTGGCCGGCCCGCTCCATCCGCGGGCCCTGCTCGATGTGCAGCTCCAGGTAGGAGCCGACCCGGTCGACGGCGGCGGCGCGGGGCAGGTCGGCCGGGTCGCTGCCGGCCGCCCGCATCGCGTCGCGCAGCACCACGCCGTCGGCGTCCGCGCGGTCGAGGAAGTGCGTCACGTCCTCGCCGCAGAACGCGTGGCTGCCGAACATCGACGCGTCGTACCGGGTGCCCTCCTCGTCGTTGAAGGCGACCAGCCAGACCGGACGGCGCGGCGCGAAGCCGCGCTCGCGCAGCCGGTGCAGCGCCTCCAGGCCCGCGAGGACGCCGAACGCGCCGTCGTAGCGGCCGCCGTCGGGCACGGTGTCGAGGTGCGAGCCGACGACCACCGCCGGCGCGTCCGGCTCGGTGCCCGCCCACCGGCAGACGACGTTGCCCGCGGGGTCGACCGCCGCCTCCAGGCCGAGGTCGCCGGCCCGCGCGACCAGCCAGGCGTTCGCCTCGGCGAGGTCTGGTGACCACGAGACCCGCGTGACGCCCCCGGAGGGCCGCCCGCCGATCGCGCCCAGCTCGTCGACCCAGGCCGCCAGTCGCTCGCTCATGCCGCCGCCCTACCCCCGAGGCGCGGACGCTAGTGCTCTGCCCACCATGCTGGGCAGAGCACTAGCACGCGGGGCGGAGAGTGGCCTTCCGCCGCACACGCCGATGAGGCCGCGGGCGCTGGGCCGTCCTACTGGTGAGGCCCGCGACGACGCCGGGCCCGTCCGCGCAGGAGGCCACCATGAGCACCGACACCATCTCCCTCGAGAGCACCAGCGCCCGGGACGCGGCACTGCGCACGCTCGACCGCCTCGTCGGCACCTGGGCGGTCACCGGTCCCGACGGGCTGACCGGCGAGGTCCGCTACGAGTGGACCGACGGCGGGGCTTCCTCGTCCAGCACGTGGACCTGCACTCGGCCGACGGCGACACCCGCGGCGTCGAGTACATCGGCTACGACGAGGCCGACGGCGAACTGCGCTCGCACTTCTTCGGGACCGGCGGCGAGATCCTCGAGTACACCTACCGGGTCGAGGGCGACCTGCTGCGCATCTGGTTCGGCGGGACGGACTCCCCGGCCCGCTTCGAGGGCCGCTTCAGCGCCGACGGCACGACCAACGCCGGCGCCTGGCAGTGGCCCGGCGGCGGCTACGCCTCCACCATGACCCGCCGGCTGAGCGGTCACGCGCCGGTGTAGCGCTGCTCCAGCTCCTGCACCTCGGGCAGGCCGATCAGGTCGGTGAACTCGCCGAACGAGGGCAGCCCGTCGAGCGGGGGCACGCCGTCGGCCTCGAGCGAGGCCAGCAGCGCGCGGATCCCGGCGGTCGCGGCCAGCAGCGTGCCGATCGGGTAGATGACCAGCTCGAAGCCCAGTTCGGCGATGCGGGACAGCGGCAGCGGGGGAGTGCGCCCGCCCTCGGCCCAGTTGAACACCAGCGGCGCCACGCCGCGCAGCTCCGCCGCCACCCGGGCGATGTCGTCCTCCGAGGTCGGCGCCTCGACGAACAGCAGGTCGGCGCCGGCGTCGGCGAACGCCTTCGCCCGGCCGATCGCCTCGTCCAGGCCCGCGACCGCGACCGCGTCGGTGCGGGCGATGACCACCAGGTCGGGGTCGTGCCGCGCCTCGACGGCCGCGCGGATCTTCCCGACCATCTCGTCGAGCCCGATCAGCGCCTTGCCGCTCATGTGCCCGCACTTCTTGGGCATCACCTGGTCCTCGAGCTGGACCCCGACCACCCCGGCCTGCTCGTACAGCTGGACGGTGCGCAGCACGTTGAGCGCGTTGCCGTAGCCGGTGTCGGCGTCGGCGATCACCGGCACGTCGACGGCGGCCACGATCCGGCGGGCGTTGTCCACCATCTCGCTGCCCGAGAGCAGCCCGACGTCGGGGCGGCCGATCAGCGACGCCGTCGTCCCGAAGCCGGTCATGTAGACGACGTCGAAGCCCGCCTGCTCCACCAGCCGGGCCGACAGGGCGTCGTAGGCGCCCGGCGCCATGAGCGGTCCCGGGCGGGACAGCAGCTCCCGCAGCCGGGCCCGAGGGTTGCGGCCCGTGCTCAGCAGGTTCCCCACAGCCGCCTCCTTGTATGCAGTTCCGCGGATTTCACACAGTGCCATTGCTTCCCGTGACCCGACAGCCCTAGGTTTGCACACAATCTGCCGAGGGGTGTGACGGGTGACACGGTCGTTGACGTCTGCCGAGCGGACGCTCGCGACGCTGCGCGAGCTCATCCTGGACGGCGACCTGCGCCCCGGCACGCGGCTCGGCGAGGTCGAGCTCGCCGAGCGCCTCGGCGTCAGCCGCACCCCGGTCCGCGAGGCGCTCACCCGCCTCGCCGCCGAGGGCCTGGTCGACCTCGCCCGCAACCGCGGCGCCCGCGTCGCCACCTGGACCGTCGCCGAGCTCGAGGGCGTGTTCGACCTGCGCGCCTCGCTGGAGCCGCGGCTCACCGGCTTCGCCGTCACCCGGGCCACCCCGCAGGACGTCGACGACCTCGAGGAGCTGGCGCAGCGGATGCTCGTCGTCGGCCTCCCCGGCCCCGGGCAGGACCTCGACGCCCTGGTCCCGCTCAACCGCGCCTTCCACGACCGCCTGGTCGCGCTCGCCGACCACCCGGCGCTGGCCACCGCGCTGGCCGCGGCCATCCACCCGCCGATCGTGCTGCGCAACTTCCACACCTACGACGAGGCGTCGCTGCGCCGCAGCCTCGCCCACCACGCCGAGATCGTGGCCGCGGTCCGCGCCGGGGACGCCGAGTGGGCCCGGGCGGTCATGACCGCGCACATCTCCAACGCCCGGGCCGTCATGGTCCGCGCGGCCCGTGAGCAAGCCCGAGAAGAGGAGGCCTCATGAGCTACCGGCTCGGTGTCGACGTCGGCGGCACCTTCACCGACGTGCTGCTGGTCGAGGAGGGCAGCGGCGCCACCTGGCGGGCGAAGACCGCCTCCACCCCCGCCGACCAGGCCGTCGGCGTCCTGACCGGCATCGGCAAGGTCTGCGCCGAGGCCGGGATCGAGCTCGCCGAGGTCGCCCAGGTGCTGCACGGCACCACGGTCGCCACCAACGCGATCCTCGAGGGCAAGGGCGCCACCGTCGGCCTGGTGACGACCAAGGGCTTCCGGCAGGTGCTGCAGATCGCCCGCTCGTTCGTCCCCGGCGGGCTGGCCGGCTGGATCATCTGGCCCAAGCCCGAACCGCTGGCCGACCTGGAGAACACCGTGGAGGTCGACGAGCGCATCGCCAGCGACGGCAGCGTCGTCCGGCCCCTCGACGAGGTGGACGTCCGCGCCCAGCTGACCGCGCTGCAGGGGCGGGGCGTCCAGGCGCTCGCGGTCAGCCTGATCAACTCCTTCGCCGACCCGGCGCACGAGCGGCGGATCGGCGAGCTCGCCGCCGAGCTGCTCCCCGGCGTCCCGGTGTCGCTGTCCTCCGACGTGCTCCCCGAGCTGCGCGAGTACGAGCGCACCCTCACCACCGTCGCCAACGGCTACGTCCAGCCGCAGGTGAAGAAGTACGTGCAGAACCTCTCCGACCGGCTCACCGAGGGCGGCGTCGGCGGCGAGCTGGCCATCCTGCGCAGCGACGGCGGGCTGCAGTCGGCCGGCGCGGCCGTCGCCGCCCCGGTGACCATGCTGCTGTCCGGCCCGGCCGGCGGGGTCACCGGCGCGGTCTGGGTAGCCGAGCAGTGCGGCTACTCCGACCTGATCACCTTCGACATGGGCGGCACCTCGACCGACGTCGCGCTGGTGCAGGGCCTCAAGCCCCGCATCGGCCGCGAGACCAAGGTCGGCGACCTGACGGTGCGGGCCTCCAGCGTCGACGTCCGCACGGTCGGCGCCGGCGGCGGGTCGATCGCGCACGTGCCCGAGCTGACCAAGGCGCTGCGGGTCGGCCCGCAGTCGGCCGGCGCCGACCCAGGCCCGGCGGCCTACGGCAAGGGCGGGGTCGAGCCGACGGTCACCGACGCCAACGTCGTCCTCGGCTACCTGCCGCCGTCCTTGGCCGGTGGCGAGATCACCCTGGACGCCGAGGCGGCCCGGGCCGCGGTGGGCAAGATCGCCGAGGCGATGGGGCTGGAATCACCGGAGGCCGCGGCCGCCGGGATCGTCGACATCGTCAACGAGAACATGCTCGGCGGGCTGCGGCTGGTCTCGGTGCAGCAGGGCTTCGACCCGCGCGACTTCGCGCTCGTCGCCTTCGGCGGCGCCGGCCCGCTGCACGCCAACGCGCTGGGCCGGCTCACCGGCGCCTGGCCGGTCATCGTGCCGCCGTCCCCGGGCGTGCTGTGCGCCCTCGGCGACGCCACCACCAGCCTGCGCGACGAGACCGCGCGCACCGTGCTGCGCCGCTTCGCCGAGCTGTCGGGCGCGGAGTTCGCGCAGGTCCTGCGCGAGCTCGCCGACGACGCCGGGCAGCGGCTGACGCAGCAGGGCCTGGACCCGGCCGAGCAGACGGTCCGGTACTCCGTCGACGTCCGCTACCACGGGCAGGGCTTCGAGATCCCGGTCGACGTCGACCCCGCGTGGCTCGACGAACCCGACGCCGCCATGGAACGGCTGGCGAGCACCTTCGACGCCGAGCACAACCGGCTGTTCAGCTTCCTGCTCGAGGTCGACCACGAGCTGGTCAACGCCCGCGCGACCATCACCGGCCCCCGGCCCGACGTCGCGCCCGTCCACCTCGAGCAGGGCGACGGCGACCCGTCGGCCGCGCTGGTGACCAGCCACCCCGTCCACGTCGGCGGCGAGCAGGTCTCCGCCGACGTCTACGACCGGGCGAAGCTGCGCGCCGGCGACGTCGTCCGCGGCCCGGCGATCGTCACCGAGATGGACTCGACCACCCTCGTCCTGCCCGGGCACGCGGCCACCGTGCACGCCTCGGGCTCGCTCCTCATCAACCCGGAGGCGTGAGGCATGGCCCGCATCATCGAGACCGCGACCGGCGACGTGGCGAAGGTCGACGTCGACCCGGTCACCCTCGACCTCATCGAGAACGGGCTGCGCAACGCCCGCTACGAGATGGACGAGGTGCTGTTCCGCACGGCGCTCTCGCCCGGCATCCGCGAGCAGCACGACGAGTTCCCGCTGATCGGCGACCCCAGCGGGAAGATGGTGGTCGGCCAGTTCGGGCTGTCCATCCCCGATTTCCTCGAGGGCTTCGACGACACCATCGAGGAGGGCGACGTCCTGCTGACGTCGGACCCGTACTCGTGCGGCGCGGCGATCAGCCACGCCAACGACTGGCTGCTGGTGCTGCCGATCTTCCACGAGGGCCGGGTGGTCGGCTGGGCGTCGATGTTCGGGCACATGAGCGACGTCGGCGGCAAGACGCCGTCGTCCATGCCCACCGACGCGCAGACGATCTACGAGGAGGGCGTGGTCATCCCGCCCTTCAAGCTCTACCGCAAGGGCCAGCTCAACGACGACGCGCTGCGGATCATCCTCAACCAGGTCCGCAAGCCCGACTGGAACCGCGCCGACCTCAACGGCCTGGTCGCCGCCTGCCGGACGGCGTCGCGGCGGGTCGTCGAGATGTGCGAGCGGTTCGGCACCGCCACCTACCTGTCGGCGCTCGACGCCCTGCTGCAGCGCAACTACGACGCGATGAAGGTGCTGCTGCAGATGGTGTTCGAGGAGGGCCGCACCCTCTCGTTCACCGACTACATCTGCGACGACGGCGTGGGCAACGGCCCGTACGAGCTCACGCTGTCGCTGACCCGCACCGGCGACAAGGTGCACCTGGACTTCACCGGGTCCTCGCCGCAGGCCGCCGGCCCGATCAACTACTACATCAACGAGAACCTGACGCGGATGTTCTTCGGGATCTACATGATCACCGTGGCCGATCCGCAGATCCTCTGGAACGACGGCTTCTACCCGCTGGTCGACGTCACGATCCCCGACGGCTCGTACTGGAAGCCGAAGTTCCCGGCCGCGCTCAACGGCCGCAACCACGGCATCGGGCGGGTGTTCGACCTCTTCGGCGGGCTGCTCGGGCAGACCAACCCCGCGCTGCTCAACGCCGCCGGGTTCTCCTCCTCGCCGCACTTCATGTACTCCGGCCACTACTCGCAGGGCGAGCGGAAGGGGGAGTGGTTCCAGCTGTACTCGATCGGCTTCGGCGGCATCCCCGGCCGGCCGCTCGGCGACGGCCCCGACGGCCACTCGCTGTGGCCGTCGTTCGTGAACATCCCCTGCGAGTACCTCGAGTCCTACTACCCGTTGCGCATCGAGAAGTGGGAGACCGTCGCCGACACCGGCGGCCCCGGCCTGCACCGCGGCGGCAACGGCGTCGACGTCGCCTACGTCTTCGAGGAGCCCGGCGAGATCGCCATCCACGACGACCGCTGGCTGACCTACCCGTGGGGCGTCAACGGCGGGCACCCCGGCGCCCGCGGCACCAAGTGGATCGACCGCGCCGACGGCACCCGCGAGGTGCTGCCGAGCAAGATCCACGGCGTGCGGGTCTTCCCGGGCGACGTCCTGCACTTCGTCACCTGGGGCGGCGGGGGGTGGGGCGACCCGCTGGAGCGCGACCCCGCGCTGGTGGCTCAGGAGGTGCGCCGCGGGCTGGTCACCGCCGAGGGCGCCCGCCGGTACGGCGTGGTCGTCAGCGCCGACGGCACGGTGGACGACGGGGCGACGACGGCGCTGCGCGAGCGGCTGCGCGCCGACCGGCCGGCCGACCTGCCGGTGTTCGACATGGGGCCGCCGATCGACGAGCTGCTGGCCCGCTGCGAGGAGGAGACCGGGCTGCCCGCGCCGAAGCGCCCGGTGTGGGTCTGACGGCGTGCTCGGGAGGGTGGGCGCATGACGCTCGGTCCGCACGGCACCGCGTTCTCCGGCAGGGTCGGCTGGGGGGCGCGGCCGGCGGTGCTGGTCATCGACCTGTGCCGCGCCTACACCGAGCCGGGCGGGCCGTTCGAGCTGCCCGACCCGGCACCCGCGGTGGCCGCGGCCTCGGCGCTGGTCGACGCCGCCCGGGCCGGCGGGCACCCGGTGCTGTGGTCCGCCGTCCGCTACGCCACCGGCCTGGCCGACGGCGGGCTGTTCGTGCAGAAGGTGCCGGCGCTGGCCTGCTTCGCCGAGGGGGCGCCCGGCGGCTGGGGCGAGCTGACGCTGAAGCCCGAGCCGTGGGAGCCGGTGGTGGTCAAGCAGTACGCCTCGGCGTTCTTCGGCACCCCGCTGGCCTCGACGCTGCGCACCCTCGGCGTCGACACGCTGGTGCTGGCCGGCGTCTCCACGTCGGGCTGCGTGCGGGCCACCGCGATGGACGCGCTGAACTCCGGCTTCCGGCCGCTGGTGGTGCGCGAGGCGTGCGCCGACCGGTCGCCGGCGCTGCACGAGAACAACCTCGCCGACGTCGACGCCAAGTACGCCGACGTCATCGCCCTGGACGAGGCGCTCACGCACCTCTGACACAGTGGGGCCGTGCCGAGGACGAGCGCGGGCGTGCTGCTGTACCGGCGGGCCGGGGACGGCGTCGAGGTGCTGATCGGGCACATGGGCGGGCCGTTCTGGGCCAAGAAGGACGCCGGCGGCTGGTCGATCCCGAAGGGCGAGTACGGCGACGGCGAGGACCCGTTCGCCGTCGCGCAGCGGGAGTTCGAGGAGGAGCTCGGCTCGCCGGTGCCCGCGACCGACTTCGCGCCGCTCGGCGAGGTCAAGGCGAGCGGCAAGACGCTCACCGTCTGGGCGGCCGAGGGCGACCTCGACGCGAGCGCCTGCGTGAGCAACACGTTCACCGTCGAGTGGCCGCCGCGCTCGGGCCGCGTGCAGGAGTTCCCCGAGATCGACCGGGCCGCGTGGGTGACCGTCGACGTCGCCCGGGAGAAGCTGGTGAAGGGGCAGCTGCCGTTCCTCGACCGCCTCCTCGACACCGTCCGGTAGACCGCTTTCCGCGCCGAAAGCGGAACCGCTTTCGG
>NZ_JBJGYZ010000029.1:0-84695 GCF_054050275.1 Geodermatophilus sp. SYSU D00691 | reverse complement strand
ACCTTCGTCGTCTCTTCCGATGCCATGCCCTCCTCCTGCCCGGAGGCCGGCGGCCCGACACCCGGGGACGCAGCGCCGCCGCGGTCGCCGCCCGCCGGGCCGATGGACGTTCCCGCGGGAACGTGCATCGGCCAGTCTGGAGCGGAGCGGTGGGCCGCAGGAGGGAGGCGGGTCGGTGCTCCCCTTCGACGAGGACGGCGCGCGCCGGATCCAGCGCACGTACTCGACCCCGGACGTCGTCCGGCAGCGCGCCGAGGTGCTCGCCCTGCTCGCCGCCCGGCCCGGGGAGCGCGTGCTGGACGTCGGGTCGGGCCCCGGCTTCCTGGTGGCGTCGCTGGCCGACGCCGTCGGCGCGGGCGGCGCCGTCCACGGGCTCGACCCGAGCGCGCCGATGAACGCCCTGGCCCGGGAGCTGGTCGCGACGCGGCCGTGGGCCCGGATCGACGACGGCGACGCCCTGGACCTGCCGTACCCGGACGGCGTCTTCGACGCCGCGGTGTCGACCCAGGTCTACGAGTACGTCGCGGACGTCCCGCGGGCCCTGGCGGAGCTGCGCCGCGTGCTGCGGCCCGGTGGCCGCGCGCTGGTCCTCGACACCGACTGGGACTCCGTGGTCTGGCACGCCGCCGATCGCGACCGGCACCGCCGCGTCATGGCCGCGTGGGAGGAGCACCTGGTGCACCCCCATCTGCCGTGCACCCTGCCGGGACACCTCCGGCGCGCCGGTCTCCGGGTGACCGGGCGGCACCTGATCCCGCTGTTCAACAGCAGATACGAGGAGGACACCTACAGCGCGCACACCATGGGGACGATCGGGCGCTTCGTCGTCGGCCGGCACGGGCTGACCCAGGCGGACGTCGAGGCCTGGTGGGCCGACCTGCGGGCGCGCGGCGCGGAGGACGACTACCTCTTCAGCCTGAACCGCTACTGCTTCCTCGCCACGGCCGGGTAGTCGCCGGGCGGCCGCGGTCGGGCGGCCAGGTGGAACGTGCTCGCGAAGCGGCCGAGGAGGTCGCCCGGCCCGCGCAGCACCTCGACCACCCCGGTCGCGATGGCGCGGTCCGGCGCGAGCGCGCCGGAGATGAGCCGGTGGATGCCCGGCCCCGCGGCGAAGGCGAGGTCGGCCGGCCCGTCGCCGCGCGCCACGTCCAGCGTGGGGCCGTCCACCCGGATGAGCAGCTCGGCGGCCCCCACGAGCGCCGCGTACGCGGTCGCCGGCAGCTCCGCCGCCACCTGCGGCCGGAAGGCGGTGCGGAGGGACATGGTCATCGAGTCGGGGGTGATGATCTGCTCCTCCCGCGGGTCGCCGAGCGCCTTGAAGCCCCAGGCGCCGAGCGCGAGCACCGCGGGCTCGAGCTCGCGGCCGTAGGGCGTCAGCTCGTGGACGACGACCCGCGAGCGCGGCGCCCGGCGGATGACGCCGGCCGCCTGCAGCTCCTTGAGCCGCGCCGCCAGGATGTTGCTCGGCACGCGGGGGAGCCCCGCGGCGAGCTCGCCGTAGCGGCGCGGCCCGACGAGCAGGTCGCGGACGATCAGCAGGGCCCAGCGCTCGCCGACGAGCTCCAGGGCCCGCGTGACGCCGTCGTACTGCCCGTAGTCGCGCGCGGCCACCGACCTCAGGCCTGCTGCGGCACGACGGCCTCCGGGCCCTGCTCGGCGGCGACGGGGTCCATCCAGCCGAACTCGAGGACGTTGCCGTCGGGGTCGGCGTCAAGGCGTGGCCCGCCCCCGGCCCGGCAGGCCGCGAGGCCTCCCTAGGCTGGCCGGGTGCGCAGCCTGGACGGCCTGGTCTGGCCCGACGTCCCGGAGTCGCCGCTGCTCGTCGTCCCGCTGGGCTCGGTGGAGCAGCACGGCCACCACCTGCCGCTGACCACCGACACCGCCGTGGCCGGGGCGGTGGCCGAGGCCGCCGCCGACCGGCTCGACGGCGCCGTGCTCGCGCCGGCCCTCGCCTACGGGGCCAGCGGTGAGCACGAGGGCTTCCCCGGCACCGTCTCCCTCGGCACCGAGGCGCTGACCGGGCTGCTCGTCGAGTACGGGCGCTCGGCCTGCCGCTGGGCCGGGCGGGTGCTGATCGTCAATGGCCACGGCGGCAACCTCGAGGCGCTGGGCGCGGCCGGCCGGGTGCTGCGGTACGAGGGCCGCGAGGTCGCCTGGTTCCCGTGCGCCGTCCCGGACGGCGACGCGCACGCGGGCCGCACCGAGACGTCGCTGATGTTGCACGTGGAACCGGAGGGGGTGCTGGGGGACCGGGCCGTGGCCGGCGCGACCCTGCCGCTCGAGCGGCTGCTGCCCCGCCTGCGCGTCGAGGGCGTGCGCCCGGTCAGCCCCACCGGCGTGCTGGGCGACCCCGCCGGCGCCACCGCGGGAGAGGGCGCGGAGCTGCTCGCCGGCCTGGCCGACCGGCTGGTCGCCGCCGTCGCCGCGTGGGACGTCGACGCCAGCGGCCGGCTGCGCCCGGGGGGCTAGGGTTCCGCGTCGGGATCGGGCGTTTCCCCGGGAGAGGACTGCGGACATGGCAGCCACCCCGCGCGTGACCGTCGAGACCAACGGCATCAACGTCATCGCCGAGGAGGAGCGCAAGGGCACGCCGCGGCAGCTGTTCTGGCCGTGGTTCGGCGCCAACGTCAGCGTCCTGGGCCTGGCCTACGGGTCGTTCCTGTTCGGCTTCGGCATCTCCTTCTGGCAGGCGCTGGTCGCCGGCGTCGTCGGCATCGTCGTCTCCTTCCTGCTCTGCGGCCTCGTCGCGATCGCCGGCAAGCGCGGCTCGGCCCCGACGCTCGTGCTCAGCCGCGCGGCCTTCGGCGTCAACGGCAACCGGGTGCCCGCCGTCCTGTCGTGGGTGCTCACCGTCGGCTGGGAGACGGTGCTCGTCTCGCTGGCCACGCTCGCGACCTCGACGGTCTTCCGCGAGCTCGGCTGGAGCGGCGGGACGCTGACCCAGGTCATCGCGCTGCTGGTCGTCGCCGCACTGGTCGTCGTCGGCGGCGTGCTCGGCTTCGACCTGATCATCCGCATGCAGACGGTCATCACCGTCGTCACCGGGGTGCTCACCGTCGTCTACCTGGCGCTCGTGCTCGGCGAGGTCGACTGGTCGGCGGTGACCGCCGCGCCCAGCGGGTCGACGGCGGCGTTCGTCGGGGCGCTGACCCTGGCCATGACCGGCTACGGCTTCGGCTGGGTCAACGCCGCGGCCGACTACTCGCGCTACCTGCCCCGCTCGTCGTCGACCGCCGGCGTCGTCGGGTGGACGACGTTCGGCGGCGCGCTGGCGCCGGTGCTCCTGCTGCTCGCCGGGTTGTTGCTGGCCGGCTCCGACCCCGAGCTCTCCGCCGCCATCGCCCTCGACCCGATCGGCGCGCTGGGCACGATCCTGCCCACCTGGTTCCTGGTGCCGTTCTTCGTCGTCGTGGTGCTCGGCCTGATCGGCGGCGCGCTGCTGGACATCTACTCGTCGGGGCTCTCGCTGCTGGCCGCCGGGCTGCGCGTGCCGCGGCCGGTCGCCGCCGGCATCGACGGCGCGCTCATGGTGGCCGGCACCGTGTTCGTCGTCTTCGTGGCGGAGAACTTCTTCTTCCAGTTCCAGGGGTTCCTGATCACCCTGGGCGTCCCGATCGCGGTCTGGTGCGGCATCTTCCTGGCCGACCTGGCGCTGCGCCGCCGCGCCTACGCCGAGCCCGACCTGTTCGACGCCCGCGGCCGCTACGGCAGCGTGCAGCCGGTGCCGCTGGTCCTGCTGCTCGTCGGCACGGTGCTCGGCTGGGGGCTGGTCACCAACACCTACGCCGGCTGGCTGGACTGGCAGGGCTACCTGCTCGGCCCGTTCGGGCTGGGCGGGAAGACCGGCGACTGGGCCTTCGCCAACCTCGGCGTGCTGGCCGCCTTCCTCGTCGGCCTGCTCGGCACGCTCGCGCTGCGCCGCTCCGCCGTCCGCTCCCAGGAGGTCGTGTGAAACCCCCGGGCTGGCTCGTCGTCGTCGACCTGCAGCACGTCTTCGGCGATCCCGACTCGCCCTGGACGACGCCGCGGTTCGAGGAGGTGCGGCCGCGGATCCGCCGGCTGGTGGAGGCCTTCGAGGGCTGCGTCGTCTTCACCCGGTTCGTCGCGCCGCAGCAGCCGGTCGGTGCCTGGAAGGACTACTACGAGCAGTACCCCTTCGCCCTGCAGCCGCCGGACGCCGAGCTCTACCGGCTGGTCGAGGACCCGGGCGCGGCGCAGGTGCTCGACGTCACCACCTTCGGCAAGTGGGGCCCCGACCTCGCCGAGATCGTCGGCAGCGGCCCGCTGACCGTCACCGGCGTCGCCACCGACTGCTGCGTGATCTCCACCGTGCTGCCGGCCGCCGACGCCGGGGTGCCGGTGCGCGTGGTGACCGACGCCTGCGCCGGGTCCAGCGACGACGACCACGACCGGGCGCTGCGGGTGATGTCGCTGTACGCCCCGCTGGTCGAGCTGCGCACCACCGACGAGGTGCTCGCCGGTCGATGACGGTCGGCACCCCGCCGGCCGCGCGGCTGCCGGACGGGTTCGCGGTCCGGCTCGATCCGGCGGTCCGGCGGCGGGACGGCGGCGCGGCCCTGCTCGGTGGCTCGCCGCTGCGGCTGCTCCGGCTCTCACCGCGGGCCCGAGCCCTGCTGGCCGGCGACCGCCTGGAGGTGCACGACGCGGCGACGGCGGAGCTCGCCGCCCGGCTGCTCGACGCCGGTGCGGCGCACCCCGACCTGCCGCCCCGGCGCCCGGACGAGGTCACCGTCGTCGTCCCCGTGCGGGACCGGCCGGCGGACCTGGCCCGGCTGCTGGCCGCGCTGCGCGCGGACCCCGGGACCGCCGACCTCCCGGTGCTCGTGGTCGACGACGGCTCGGTGGTACCCGTGGTGGCGGCGGGTGCTCGGGTGGTCCGGCACGCGACCGCCCGCGGCCCCGCGGCGGCGCGCAACACGGGCCTGCGCGGGGCGACGACGGCCGCCGTCGCGTTCCTCGACTCCGACTGCGTCCCCCGGCCCGGCTGGCTCGCCGCGCTCGCCCCGCACCTCGCCGACCCCCGGCTCGCGCTGGTCGCCCCGCGGATCGTCGCCCTGCCGGTCGACCGGCCGGGGTGGGTGAGCCGGTACGAGGCGGTGGCCAGCGCGCTCGACATGGGGCCGCGGCCCGCGCCGGTGCGCCCGCTGTCGGCCGTCTCCTACGTGCCGAGCGCGGCCCTGCTGGCCCGGCGCGCGGCGCTCGGCGACGGGTTCGACGAGGCGATGCACGTCGCCGAGGACGTCGACCTGGTCTGGCGGCTGGCCGCGGCCGGCTGGCGGGTGCGCTACGAGCCCGCGGCGCAGGTGGCGCACGACCACCGCTCCACGCCCGGGGCCTGGCTGCGCCGCCGCGCCTTCTACGGCACCGGGGCCGCGCCGCTGGCCGCCCGCCACGGCGCCGTCGTCTCCCCCCTGGTGGTCTCGCCGTGGTCGGCGGCGGCCTGGGCGCTGCTCCTGGCCGGCCGCCCGCTGCCGGCGGCCGGCCTCGTGGCGGGGGCGTCGGCCCGGCTGGCCCGCCGGCTGGCGCGGCCGGGGGAGCCGCTGCCGTGGGCGTTCGCCGCCGGGCTCGTGCTCCGCGGGACGGCGACGGCGGGGACGACGCTGGCGCGGGCGGTCACCCGCCACCACTGGCCGCTGGCGGTGGGCGCCGCGCTGGTGTCGCGGCGGGCGCGGCGGCTGGTGCCGGCGGTGGCCGCGCTCGACGCCGTCCAGGGGTGGTGGCCGCACCGGTCCGAGGCGGCGCTGCTGCCGTTCGCCGCCGCCCGGCGGCTGGAGGACCTCGCCTACGGCGCCGGGCTGTGGGCCGGTGCGCTGCGGGCGCGCGACGCCCGCGCCCTGCTGCCGACCGCGCCACCGCGCTTCTGAGCGGCGGGTTCACCCGTCCGGCGGGCGCTGGTGGAAACGTCGTCCACAGGTCACGATGGGTGCGACACAGGCCACTCGACGGGGAGCGCGCGTGACGTCGACCCTCAATCCGTGGCTCGCGCTGCCCGACGGGCAGCCGAGCGCTGGGCTGACCCGGCGGCTGCGCGCTGCCCACGAGCACCTCGTCACCTCGGGCCTGCCGGCCTCCGACGCCGGCGTCCGGTCGGTGGTCTGGGACAGCTGGCGGCGCTCGCTGGGCTGCGGCGTCGACCCCGACGGCAGCAGCTCGCCACCGGTCGAGCTGGTGGACGGCGACCTGCTCGCCTACCGCGAGGCGCACCCGCTGGCGCCGGTGATGCCGGTGATCCGCCGGCTGCTGGTCGAGGACGCCGAGGCCGACCAGATGATCGTCGCCGTCTCCGACGCCGCCGGCCGCATGCTGTGGGTGGAGGGCGACTCCCGGCTGCGCTCGCGCGCGGCGGGCATGCACTTCGTCGAGGGCGCCCGGTGGGCGGAGGAGGTCGCCGGCACGAACGCGCCCGGCACGGCGCTGGCGCTCGACCACGCCGTCCAGATCTACGGCAGCGAGCACTTCCGCCGGCCCGTCCAGCCGTGGAGCTGCTCGGCCGCGCCGGTGCACGACCCGCTCTCGGGCGTGCTGCTGGGCGCCATCGACGTGACCGGCGGCGACCACGTCGCCAGCCCGCACATGCTCACGCTGGTCCGGGCCACCGTGGCCGCGGTCGAGTCGGAGCTGCGGCTGCTGCACCGCGAGCAGGCCGCCCGCCGGCCGGGCGCGCCGCCGGCCGCGCGCACCGCACCGCGGCTGGAGGTCCTCGGGCGGGAGCGGGCGCGGCTGACCCTGCCGACCGGGCGGATCGAGCTGTCGCTGCGCCACTCCGAGCTGCTGCTCCTGCTGGCCGAGGCGGCGGTGGCCGGGGAGGGCCGGACCGCCGAGCAGCTCGCCGGCGAGTGCCACCCCGGGGGGACGGCGGCGGTGACGGTCCGCGCCGAGCTCTCGCGGCTGCGCCGGCTGGTGGGGCCCTCGCTGGTCGGGTCGCGGCCGTACCGGTTGCTCGGCCCGCTGGAGACCGACCTCGACCGGGTGCGCCGGCTGCTGGGCCAGGGCTCGGTCGGCGCCGCCCTCGAGCGCTATCCCGGCGGCGTGCTGCCGGCGTCGCGGGCGCCGGGGGTCGCGCTGGCCCGCGAGCGGCTGGCCGCGCTGCTGCGGCACCACGTGCTGCGCAGCCGCCGCCCGGAGCTGCTGCTGCGCTACAGCACGCTGCCCGAGGCCGCCGACGACGTCGCTGTGTGGCAGGCCTGCTTCGACCTGCTGCCCTCGACCTCGCCGCGCCGGGCCGAGGCCGCCGCGCACCTGCTCCGCCTGCGCCGCGGCACCCGCCCCCGCTGACGGGCGGCGCCACGATCAGCTGACCTGATCGTGGCGGCTCCTCCCTCGCCGTGCGGCGTGGGGGAGGAGCCGTCGCGGTGGGGGAGGACGGCGGGACGCTCGTCACACGTGCGCCCGCCGGGAATGCGGCCCCAGGGCAGGGGCTTCGCAGTTCTACGTGAGTGCCGCGACCGACACCGCCCTTCCCCCGTCCCGCGTCACCCCGCGCGCCGTCGTCGCGCTGGTGGCGCTGGCCCTCGGCGGCTTCGCCATCGGCACCACCGAGTTCGTGACGATGGGCGTGCTGCCCGACATCGCCGACGGCGTGGGCGTGAGCATCCCGACCGCGGGCCACGTCATCAGCTACTACGCGCTCGGCGTCGTCGTCGGGGCCCCGGTGATCGCCGCGCTGTCCGCCCGGCTCCCGCGCCGCGCCCTGCTCGTCGGCCTCATGGCCGCGTTCCTCGTCGGCAACGCGCTCAGCGCGCTCGCGCCCGGCTACGGCACGCTCTCCGTCGCCCGCTTCCTCAGCGGCCTGCCCCACGGTGCGTACTTCGGCGTCGCCTCGCTGGTCGCCGCCTCGCTGGTCGCCCCGCACCTGCGCGGCCGCGCGGTCAGCTCGGTGATGCTCGGTCTCGCGGTGGCCATGGTCGCGGGCGTCCCCGCGGCCACCTGGCTCGGGCAGTCGCTCGGCTGGCGGGCGGCCTACTGGCTCGTCGTCGTCCTGGCCGCCCTCACCATGGCCGCCGTCGTCGCCGTCGTGCCGCGCTCCCCCGGCCGCGCGGACGCGACCGTGCGCGGCGAGCTCGACGCCCTGCGCCGGCCCCAGGTGCTGCTCACCCTCCTCGTGGGGATCGTCGGCTTCGGCGGCATGTTCGCCCTCTACAGCTACATCGCCCCCGTCGCGACGGACGTCGCCGGCCTCTCCCGCGGCACGGTGCCGTGGGTGCTGCTCGCCTACGGCCTGGGCGGCATCGTCGGGACGGCGCTCGGCGGACGGCTGGCCGACCTGGCCCTGTTCCGCTCGCTGGTGGGCAGCCTCGTCGTCCTCGGGGTCCTGCTGGCCGTGGTCGCGCTGACCTCCCCGTGGGCCCCGGCGCTGTTCGCCGGCGTCTTCCTGGTGTCGGTCGCCGCCTCGACGCTCGCCATCTGCCTGCAGCTGCGGCTCATGGAGACCGCCGGCGAGGCGCAGATGCTCGGCGCCGCGCTCAACCACTCGGCGCTGAACACCGCCAACGCCCTCGGCGCGTGGCTGGGCGGGCTGGTCATCGCCGCCGGCCTCGGTTACCAGGCGCCCAGCGTCGTCGGTGCCGGCCTGGCCGCCGCCGGCCTGGTGCCCCTCGTCGCCTCCGCCCGGCTGCGCCGCCGCCGGGCCACCCCGGCGCCGGTCGAGCGCGACCCCGCCTACGCGTCGGCCGGCTGACCGGCTCGACCCGCCGCACCGCCCGTGGGACCGCGCCACGACGCGGCCCCACGGGCGGCGGCGCGGCTCGACCCGCGCTGCAACCACGCTGCAACGTTGCGGCACTCCGCAGCTGCGGAGGGCCGGTGGACGAACACCGCCGCACCCGCGGAAGTCGCGTCGTCCGGCCCGGAAGCCTCGGGTGAACAACTGGCCTGAGCCGCAGGTTAGCGTGGCCTAAGTCACTCCTGAGGGGACAGACTCCGCTCGCGTGACCTGGGTGACGCCTGGGTCACACGTTTCTGCGAGCCGAGCGGAGGACGCGTGACATCCATAAACGTGCGGGTCGACGGGGCCTCGTACACCGACGACGTCGAACCGCGGACCCTCCTGGTCCACTACCTGCGCGAGCAGCTGGGCAAGGTCGGGACGGTCGTGGGCTGCGACACCAGCAACTGCGGCGCCTGCACCGTCCACCTGGACGGCGAGGCCGTGAAGAGCTGCACCGTCTTCGCGGTGCAGGCCGACGGGTGCGAGGTCACGACCATCGAGGGCGTGGCCGCCCCGGACGGCACCCTGCACCCGATGCAGAAGGCCTTCCACGAGATGCACGGCCTGCAGTGCGGCTTCTGCACGCCGGGCATGATCATGGCCTCGATCGACCTGGTGAACGACAACCCGGATCCGAGCGAGGACGAGGTGCGCGAGGGCATCGAGGGCAACCTCTGCCGCTGCACCGGGTACCAGAACATCGTCCGTGCCGTGCAGCAGGCCGCCGCCGAGATGAGCGGTCGGCAGACCGGCAACGGGCACGTCTCCCCGGCCGAGGTGGACACCGCGGCCGCTCCCCACGTGGCGGTGCAGTCATGACGGTCACCGAGGACCGGCCGGGCACCGAGGCCCCGGCCAAGGAGGTCGGCCAGGCCCGACGGCGCAAGGAGGACGCCCGGCTGATCACCGGCCGGACGCAGTGGACCGACAACCTGGTGCTGCCCGGCATGCTGCACCTGGCGATCGTCCGCAGCCCGGTCGCGCACGCCAAGATCCGCAACGTCGACGTCGGGGCCGCCCGGTCCGCGCCGAACGTCGTCGCCGTGTTCACCGGGCGCGACTTCGCCGAGGAGCAGGGCTCGATCCCGTGTGCCTGGCCGGTGACGCCGGACATGGTCAACCCCGGCCACCCCTCGCTCGCCGTCGAGGAGGTCAACCACGTCGGCGAGGCGGTCGCGGTCATCGTCGCGCGCAGCAAGGCCGCCGCCCAGGACGCCGTCGAGCTCGTCGACGTCGACTACGACCAGCTCCCGGCCGTCCTCGACATGGAGCAGGCCACCTCCGAGGGCTGCGACCTCTGCCACGACCACCTGGAGTCGAACACCAGCTACCACTTCGTCTTCGACGCCGGCGAGGCCGGCACGGGGCAGAACACCGACGAGGCGTTCGCGAACGCCGACGTGGTGGTGCGCCGCCGGTTCGTCCAGCAGCGGCTGGTCCCGGCCTTCATGGAGCCGCGGGCCACCGTCGTCCAGCCCCAGGGCGACAACTACACGATGTGGTCCTCGACCCAGGTCCCCCACATCCTCCGGCTGATGCTGGCGATGATCACCGGCACGCCCGAGCACAAGCTCCGGGTCATCGCCCCCGACGTCGGTGGCGGCTTCGGCGGCAAGCTGCAGGTCACGCCCGAGGAGGTGATCACCCTCCTGGTGGCCAAGCGGCTGGGCAAGCCCGTGAAGTTCACCGAGACCCGCAGCGAGTCGATCATGAGCGCCCACCACGGCCGCGACCAGATCCAGTACATCGACATCGCGTCCGACCGGGAGGGCAACGTCAAGGGACTCAAGGTGCGGCTGCTCGCCGACATGGGCGCCTACCTCCGCCTGATCACCCCGGGAATCCCGGCGCTGGGTGCGTTCATGTACCCGGCGATCTACAAGTTCCCGGCCTACCAGTTCGTGTGCGACGGCGTCTTCACCAACAAGACGCCCACCGACGCCTACCGCGGCGCCGGCCGGCCCGAGGCCACGTTCGCCATCGAGCGGATCATGGACGAGCTCGCCGTCGAGCTCGGCATGGACCCGCTCGAGCTGCGCCGCAAGAACTGGATCAAGGCCGAGGAGTTCCCGTTCACCACGGTGGCCGGGCTCGAGTACGACAGCGGCGACTACGACACCGCGACCCAGCAGGCGCTGCAGCTGCTCGGCTACGACGAGCTGCGCGAGGAGCAACGGCGGCGGCGCGAGTCGGGTGATCCGGTCCAGCTGGGCATCGGTTTCTCCACCTTCACCGAGATGTGCGGTATCGCCCCCTCCCGGGTGCTCGGCTCGCTCGCCTTCGGCTCGGGCGGCTGGGAGCACGCCTCCATCCGCGTGCTGCCCACCGGCAAGATCGAGGTGGTCACCGGCTCGACCCCGCACGGGCAGGGGCACGAGACGGCGTGGAGCCAGCTGGTCGCCGACGAGCTCGGCGTGCCGTTCGAGGACGTCGAGGTGCTGCACGGCGACACCTCCATCGCCTCGCGCGGCCTGGACACCTACGGCTCCCGCTCGCTCGTCGTCGGCGGTGCCGCGGTGGTCAACGCCGCGCAGAAGGTCGTGGCCAAGGCGCGCCGGGTCGCCGCGCACCTGCTCGAGGCCAACGAGGACGACCTGGAGTTCTCGGGCGGGAAGTTCTCCGTCCGCGGCACCCCGGGCACGGCGCTGTCGATCCAGGAGCTCGCGCTGGCGACCTTCGTGGCGCACAACTTCCCCGAGGGCGTGGAGCCGTCGCTGGACGCCGACGCCACCTTCGACCCGGTCAACTTCTCCTTCCCCCACGGCACGCACATCTGCGCCCTGGAGGTCGACACCGAGACCGGGATGGTCAAGATCCGCAAGTACGCCTGCGTCGACGACGTCGGGACGATCGTCAACCCGCTCATCGTGGAGGGGCAGATCCACGGCGGCCTCGCACAGGGCATCGCCCAGGCGCTGTACGAGGAGGCGGTCTACGACGCCGACGGCAATCTGACCACCGGCACCTTCGTCGACTACCTGGTGCCCTCGGCCGCCGACCTGCCGCACTTCGACACCGGAAACACGGTCCACGCGGCGCCGGGCAACCCCATCGGGGCCAAGGGCGTCGGCGAGGCCGGCTGCATCGCCAGCACGCCGGCCGTCGTGAACGCCGCGCTCGACGCGGTCCGCCACCTGGGGGTGCCCGACATCCTCATGCCGCTCACCCCGGAACGGGTCTGGCGGGCGCTCCACCAGGGCGGGGACGGTGCCGGCCGGGCGACGGCGGGCACCGTCGCCTACGGCGGCGCGCAGACCGAGACCACCACCGGCGTCGCCACGCCGGAGTCGTCGCTGGGCGGCGACCGATGATCCGCCGAGACGACGAAGGAGTCGAGCAGTGATCCCCGCGCCGTTCGAGTACGCCCGGCCCACCACCGTCGACGAGGCCCTGCAGGCCATCGCCGCCGGTGGCGAGGACGTCAAGATCCTCGCCGGCGGGCAGTCGCTCATCCCGGTCATGCGGCTGCGCCTCGCCGCGCCGTCCACCGTGGTCGACCTGACCCGGGTGACGGAGCTGCGCGGGGTGCGCGACGACGGCGACGCGATCGTGATCGGCGCGATGACGACGCACTCCGACGTGCTCGGCGACCCGCTGATCGCCGAGCACGCGCCGCTGATCGCCGAGGCGACCGAGACCGTCGCCGACCGGCAGGTGCGCCACCGCGGGACCTTCGGCGGCGCGCTGGCGCACGCCGACCCCGCCGGCGACCTGCCGGCGGTGGCTCTGGCCCTGGACGCCGAGTTCGTGATCGCCGGCGCGTCGGGACGGCGCACGGTCCCGGCGCGGGACTTCTTCGTCGACTACCTGACCACCGCCCTCGAGGAGGGGGAGCTGCTGGTGGAGGTGCGCATCCCCAAGCTGCAGGGCTCGTGGGGCATGCACTACGAGAAGTTCAACCGCGTGGCGCAGGCCTGGTCGATCGTCGCGGTCGCCGCGGCGGTCCGGCGGGAGAACGGCACCATCGCCGAGGCGCGGATCGGGCTGACCAACATGGGGCCGACGCCGCTGCGGGCGACCGCCGCGGAGCAGGCCCTGTCCGGGTCCGCGGCCAGCGCGGAGGCGATCGCCGCGGCGGCCGACCAGGCCGCCGAGGGGACCGAGCCCAGCAGCGACCTCAACGCCCAGGCCGACTACCGCCAGCACCTCGTGAAGGTGCTCACGCGCCGGGCGGTCAGCGCGGCCGCCGGGCTGTAGTTTCCGGGTAGCCGCGCCGGTTCCGCACCGGTCCGTACCGTTCCGTCTCGGCCGGCCCGCCCCTCCCCGGGCGGACCGGCCGAGCCGCATCCCCCTGGAGGTTTCGCGTGCAGCTCGAGAACTCGTTCACCGTGCCGGTGCCGATCGACGAGGCGTGGCGGGTGCTGCTCGACATCGAGCGCATCGCCCCCTGCATGCCCGGTGCCGCCCTCGACTCGGTCACCGGCGACGACTTCACCGGGCGGGTCAAGGTCAAGCTCGGCCCGATCAACCTCACCTACCAGGGCAAGGCGTCGTTCATCGAGAAGGATGAGGCCGCGCACAAGGCCGTCATCGACGCCCGCGGCAAGGACCAGCGGGGCAACGGCACCGCGGCCGCCGTGGTCACCGCCCAGCTCAAGCCCGAGGGCGACGTCACCCGGGTCGACGTCCTCACCGACCTCAACATCACCGGCCGGCCGGCCCAGTTCGGCCGCGGCGTGATGACCGACGTCGGCAACAAGCTGCTCGGCCAGTTCGCCGACAAGCTGGCCGCGCAGCTGGGCGCCGGCGAGCCGGCGCCGGAGCCGTCGGCCGCCACCAAGGCGGCCGCGACCGCCACCGGCGCGGTCGAGGAGATCGCCGCCTCCGCCGAGGGTGCCGCCGCCGACGGGACGGCGGCGAAGAAGGCCGCCGCCGCGACCAAGAAGGCGGCCGCCTCGGCCACCGAGCGGGTGACGGCGACGAGCACCGTGCCCGCCAGGTCGGCGGCCCCGGAGAAGAAGGCGGCGCCGGCCAAGAAGGCGGCCCCCGCCGCCGCCGAGACCGCGCCCGCCGCCGCGGACACCGCCCCCGCGGCGGCCGACACGGCGCCGGCCGCTGCCGACACCGCGCCCGCGGCCACCGACACCGCACCGGCCACCCCCGCGGCGGCGGCGCCCAGCGCGCCGAGCGTCCCGGCCGCCGAGGCCACCACGCCCGCCGCTGCGGCCCCCTCGACGCCGTCCGCACCGTCCCCGGCCGCGGCCCGCACGGTCCCGCAGTCCGAGCCCGAGCCGATCGACCTGCTCGAGGTGGCCGGCGGCGCGGCGATGGCGCGCTACGCCAAGCCGGCCGGCGGCCTGGCCCTGCTGCTGCTGTTCATCTTCCTGGTGGCCCGCCGCCGCCGGTACTGACGCTCACGGTGCTTTGTCGCGATCGAGCGCGCGTGCTCGATCGCGACAAAGCCCCTCGAGCCAGGGGAGGACGGCGGCCACGACGGCCGCGAGGTCCTTCTTCAGCGCGTGGTCGCCGGGGACCCCGCGCACCACCGCGTGCGGCGCGGCCGCGGCCACCTCGTCCGGCCCCCCGAACGCGTCGGTCGTGCCCTGCACCACCAGCAGCGGGACGGCGACCAGGGACAGCTCGTCGGCCCGGCTCTTCTCCGGCCGCCCCGGCGGGTGCAGCGGGAACGCCAGGGCCAGCACGCCGGCCGCCCCCTGCTGCGCCGCCGAGCGGCAGGCCACCCGCGCCCCCGCGCTGCGCCCGCCGAGCACGAGGGGGCCGGCCAGCAGGCCGTCGTCCCGGAGCCGGTCGAGCACGGCGGCCCAGGCGACGTCCAGCCGCGGCGGCGCCGCGGCGACCCGCCCGCCGGCCACCTTCCACGGCTGCTCGACCCCGAGCACCCGCCAGCCGGCGCCCGCGGCGGCGTCGGTGACGGCGGTGAGGTCGGGGGAGTCGATCCCGCCGCCGGCGCCGTGCCCGAGCACGAGCGTGCCGCGCACCGCCCCGGACGGGTCGCGGCGCAGCACCCGCGCCGGCCCCAGCGGGGTGCCGACCTCCATCAGGCGGGCAGCGCGAGCAGGGCGCCGACGGCGCCGGGCAGGTCGGCGGCGAGCACGTGCGGCGGCTCGAAGACGGCGGGGTAGACCCGCTCGCTGCGCGGGAACCAGGCGCCGGTGAGCCCGGCGCGCTGGGCGCCCTGGACGTCCCAGCCGTGCGCCGCCACCAGGGCCATCCGCTCCGGGGCGACGTCGCAGACGCCGGCCGCCCACAGGTACACCGCGGGGCTCGGCTTCCAGGCGCGGATGCTCTCGCTGGACAGGGTCCGCTCCACCAGCGGCGCCACCCCGCCGCGGCCGAGCCCGGCCTCGGCCACGCCGGGGGAGCCGTGGGTGAGCGTGACCGCGCGGACGCCCGCCTCGGCCAGCAGCCGCAGCGCGGGCTCGACGTCGGGGTGCGGCGCCAGCTCGGCGAAGGCGTCGGCGACCCGGGCGCGCTCGACCGGCGCCAGGTCTGTGGCCTGGGCCAGGGCGGCGTCGAAGGCGTCGCGGAAGCGGCACCAGCTGCCGACCGCGGCCGCGGCGAAGCCGGTCAGCAGCGTCCGCGAGAACACCGCGGGCAGCAGGTGCTCGGGCTGCCCGGCCTCGACCAGCGCGGCCCGCACCGGCGCCAGGTCGAGCAGCGTCTCGTTGACGTCGAAGGCGACGACCTCGGGACGCGACCGGGGCGCGGTCACGGGTGCTGCGGCTCGTCGCGCTCGTCGACCGGCAGGTCCAGCCCCGCCGTGGGGGGCCGCCGGAGCCGGCCGGACAGCTTGCGCCAGACGAACCAGCCGACCGCCAGGACGACGACGGCGACCACCACGTAGTCGAGGTACTTGAGGTTGGCCTGCACCCAGTCGCCGGCCGCCACCCCGAGGCCGATGAGCACGCTGTTCCAGATCAGGCTGCCGGCGGCGGTGAACAGCAGGAACTGCGGCCACGGCATGCGCACCACGCCGGCCGGCACCGACACGAAGCTGCGCACGATCGGCACCATGCGGCCGAAGAACACCGCCGCCCGGCCGTGCCGCTCGAACCAGTCGAAGGTCTTGTCGACGTCGGAGGTCTCGACCAGCGGCAGGTGGTCGAGGAAGGCGTGCGAGCGGCGCGGGCCGAGGGCGCGGCCGATGGAGTAGAGGACCACCGCGCCGACCAGCGACCCCAGGGTGGCGAAGAGCACCACCGGGACGACGCTCATCCGGCCCTCGTTGATCAGCACGCCGGCCGCGCCCAGCACCGCCTCGCTGGGGATCGGGGGGATCACCGTCTCGATCAGGATCGTCAGGCCGACGCCCACCGGCCCCAGCTTGTCGACGAGGTCGAGCAGGAAGCCGGTGATGCCTCCCTGGTCGGCGGCAGCAGCGGCGAGGGTCGACACGGGATCCCACCGTACGGGAGAGAGGTGGGCCGGGCCGGTGACCTCTAGCGTTCGGGCATGCAGCGTTTCCGCGCCCGCGCCGTCGTCGTCGGCGACCGCGCCGGCACCGTCGTCCCCGATGCCGTGCTCGACGTCGCCGACGGCGAGATCCGCTGGGTCGGCCCGGCGGCCGAGGCGCCGCCCGCCCCCGACGCCGAGACCGTCGAGCTGCCGGGCGTGCTGGTGCCGGGGCTGGTGAACAGCCACTCGCACGCGCCGATGGTGCTGTTCCGCGGCCAGGCCGAGGGGCTGCCGCTGGACCGGTGGCTGCGCGAGGTGATCTGGCCGCGCGAGGCCCGCCTCACCGAGGAGGACGTCGAGGTGGCGATGACCGCGGCGTCGGCGGAGATGCTCTGCAACGGCGTCACCACCAGCGTCGAGATGTACTTCCACCCGCAGCGGATCGCCGCGGCCGTCACGGCCACCGGCGCCCGGGCGGTCATCGCCTCGCCGCTGCTGCCGCTGCCCGGCATGCCGCCGCTCGAGGAGCAGCTGCGCGGCGCCGTGGCGCTGGCCGCGGCGACGCCGACCGGCGGCACGGTCGAGTACGGCATCGGCCCGCACGCGGCGTACACCCTGCCGCTGCCGGTGCTGAGCAAGGCCGCGGCCGCCGCCCGGGAGCACGGGCTGCTGCTGCACCTGCACGTGGCCGAGACCGCGACCGAGGGCGACGACCTGCTGGCCCGGCACGGGCTGTCGGTGCCGGCCCTGCTGGCCGCGCACGACGTCCTGGGCGGCCGGGTGCTCGCGGCGCACTGCGTGCACATGGACGACGGCGACCTGGAGCTGTGGCAGGAGTACGACGTCGCGGTGGCGCACTGCCCGGCGTCCAACGCGAAGCTGGCCAGCGGCGTGGCCCGCGTGCGCGACATGCTCGACCGCGGCATCCGGGTGGGCCTGGGCACCGACGGACCGGCGTCCAACGACGGCCTGGACCTGCTCGCCGACGCGCGGCTGGCCGCCTCCCTGGCCCGGCTGGCCGCGGGCGACCCGACCTCGCTGACCGCCGCCGAGGCGCTGTGGCTGGCCACCGGGGCCGCCGCCGACGCGATCGGCCGGCCCGACCTCGGCCGGCTCACCCCTGGCCGGCAGGCCGACCTGGTGCACGTGGACACCCGCAGCCTGCTGTTCGAGCCGGTGGGCGACATCGAGGACGTGCTCACCCACCTGGTCTGGTCGGGCGCCGCACGGCTGGTGCGCGACACGTGGGTGGCCGGCCGGCAGGTGGTGCGCGACGGCGTCTGCACCACGGTGGACACCGAGGCCCTGCGCGCGGAGGTCGCCGCCCGCGCCGCCCGGCTGGCCGGAGTGGATCCGTCGGCGTGACCGCGACGGATCCACTCCGCTCAGGGCCGCAGCGAGAGCGTCTCCCCGCGGTGGGCCGTGCGCAGCTCCCCGGGGAGCTGCCGCCGGGCCACCTCGGTGACGAAGTCGCCGATCGGGGACTTGAACCGGTCGTAGTCGTCGAAGTGCACCGGCACGGTCACCGGCGGCTTCAGCAGCTCGACCAGGTCGGCGCCCTGCCGGCCGTCCATCGTCACGGTCACGCCCAGCGCCTTCGTGCCGCCCAGGTGGGGGATGACGACGTCGAGCGGCCCGCAGCGCTCCAGCACCTGCCCGAGCCAGGGGCGGTAGATCGTGTCGCCGCTGACGTAGCCGCGCCAGTCGACGGTCCCGCCGTCGGCCACCAGCTCGAGCACGCTGCCCATCACCGGCGGGAGCACCTTGGCCATCGGGCCGGGGCCGTGCACGCCGGGCGCCGAGGTGACCCGCAGCGTGCGGCCGTCCCGGGTGAACTCGTGGGTCTGCCACGGCGACAGGTCCGCGGTCGCGGTGAAGCCCCGGCGGGCCAGCGCCTTCGCCGCCGCCGGCGTGGTGAGCACCGGCGTCGTCTTCTCCAGCGAACGGGTCGCGATCCGGTCCCAGTGGTCGGCGTGCAGGTGGGACAGCACGATCCCGTCGAGCGCCGGCAGCTGCGTCGGCTGCAGGGCCGGCTCGGTCAACCGCTTGGCCCACAGCCCCTTGCCGAGGTAGGCCCGCTGGCCGCGGTGCAGGAAGTTCGGGTCGGTGAGCAGCGTGAACGGCCCGATGCGCAGCAGCATCGTCGCGTTGCCGCCGAAGGTCATCGTCACGTCGTCCCCGGGCACCGTCCCCGCCTACCCGGTGATCCGGTGCGGGACACCGCCCCGCGTGGACGGCGCTCGGGATCCTGAACTCGCACGTCGCCTTCGAGGAGCGCCGCGTCGCCCGCGCCCCGGACCAGCTGCCGGGGCCCGGCACCGGCCCGGCCTTCGGCGTCCTGTCCCCGGACGATCGGTAGCCGCGCTCACGATTCCTCCCCGTCCCCCGGGAGGCGGCTGGTAGACAGGGGGCGTGTCCGGGCGAACAGTCGACGAATCCTTCCTGGCGCTGCCCCTGTCCGCGCTCACCGAGGCGGCGCTGACCCGCGCCGTGGACCTCGGGTGCGAGCACGCCGACATCCGGGTCGAGCGGATCCGCACGCAGGTCATCAGCCTGCGCGACGCGCGGCTGGAGTCGCTCACCGACGGTGAGGACCTGGGCCTGGCCGTCCGCGTGGTGCACGAGGGGACGTGGGGCTTCGCCGCCGGCGTCGTCCTCACCGCGGCCGAGGCGGTGCGGCTGGCCGAGGAGGCCGTCGCCGTCGCCCAGGTGTCGGCGGCGATCAACACCGACCCGGTCGAGCTCGCCCCCGAGCCGGTGCACGCCGACGGCTCGTGGGTCTCCGACTACGCCGTCGACCCGTTCGAGGTCCCCGACGCCGAGAAGACCGGCCTGCTCACCGAGCTGTCCGAGCAGCTGCTCGCCGCCGACGGCGTGGAGCACGTGCAGTCGTCCTGCATGCACGTCAAGGAGCAGAAGTACTACGCCGACACCTCCGGCACCCGGACCCGCCAGCAGCGGGTGCGCATCCACCCCGAGTTCACGGCGCTGACCGTCGACCGGGCGACGGGCGCGTTCGAGACCATGCGCACCCTGGCGCCGCCGACCGGCCGCGGCTGGGAGTACCTGACGGGCAGCGGCTGGGACTGGCGCGGCGAGCTGGCCCAGATCCCCGAGCTGCTCATGGAGAAGACCAAGGCGCCGTCGGTCGAGCCGGGGCGCTACGACCTGGTCATCGACCCGTCGAACCTGTTCCTGACCATCCACGAGTCCATCGGGCACGCCACCGAGCTCGACCGCGCCCTGGGCTACGAGGCGGCCTACGCCGGGACCAGCTTCGCCACCGTCGACAAGCTCGGCAGCCTGCAGTACGGCTCGCCGCTCATGAACGTGACCGGCGACCGCAGCGCGCCGCACGGCCTGTCCACCGTCGGGTGGGACGACGAGGGCGTCGCCGCCCAGCAGTGGGACATCGTCAAGGACGGCGTCCTGGTCGGCTACCAGGTCGACCGGAACATGGCCCGGCTGCGCGGCATGCCGCGGTCCAACGGCTGCGCCTTCGCCGACAGCCCGGCGCACACGCCCGTGCAGCGGATGCCCAACGTGTCGCTGCAGCCGGCGCCGGGCGGCCCCTCCACCGAGGAGATCATCGCCGGGGTCGACCACGGCATCTACGTCGTCGGCGACAAGAGCTGGTCGATCGACATGCAGCGCTACAACTTCCAGTTCACCGGCCAGCGGTTCTACCGGATCGAGGGCGGCCGGCTCGCCGGCCAGGTGCGTGACGTGGCCTACCAGGCGACGACGACGGACTTCTGGGGTGCCATGTCGGTCGTCGGGGGCCCGCAGACCTACGTCCTCGGCGGGGCGTTCAACTGCGGCAAGGCCCAGCCCGGGCAGACCGCCCCGGTCAGCCACGGCTGCCCCACGGCCCGCTTCGACCAGGTCAACATCCTCAACACGGTGCAGGAGGGCGGGCGATGACCACGCTGTCGCCGCAGGAGGTCGTCGAGAAGGCGCTGGCCGCCTCCACCGCCGACGGGCAGGTCGCCTTCGTCGTCGAGAGCTCCGAGGCCAACCTCCGGTGGGCGGGCAACAGCCTGACCACCAACGGCTCGATGCGCTCGCGCCAGGTCGTCGTCGTCTCCTTCGTCGACGGCGGCGCGGGGATGGCGACCGGCACGGTCGCCCGCACCGGCAACCCCGACATCGCCGAGCTGGTGGCGGCCAGCGAGCAGGCCGCCCGGGACGCCGGGCCGGCCGAGGACGCCGTCCCGCTGATCGGCGAGGCGCCGCCGGGGTCGGGGGACTGGGCCGCCGAGCCGGCCGACACCTCCGTCGCCGTCTTCACCGACTTCGCCCCCGCGCTGGGCGAGGCGTTCGGCGCGGCGAAGAGCCGCGACGAGCTGCTGTTCGGCTTCGCCGAGCACCGGATGTCCACGACCTACCTCGGCACGTCGACCGGGCTGCGGCTGCGCCACGACCAGCCCACCGGCCGGGTGGAGCTCAACGGCAAGAGCCGCGACTTCACCCGCTCCGTGTGGGCCGGCACGGGCACCCGCGACTTCACCGACGTGTCGGTGCCCGACCTCGCCGCCCAGGTGGAGCGCAAGCTCGCCTGGTCGCAGCGCCGGGTCGAGCTCCCGGCCGGGCGCTACGAGACCCTGCTGCCGCCGTCGGCGGTCAGCGACCTGTTCATCTACGCCTACTGGACGATGCAGGCGCGCGACGCCGACGAGGGCCGCAACGTCTACGCCAAGGCCGGCGGCGGCAACCGGCTCGGCGAGCGCCTCGCCGCGCTGCCGCTGACCCTGCGCAGCGACCCGGACGCCCCCGGCCTGGAGACCGCCCCCTTCCAGGTGGTGGCCGCCTCCTCGAGCAGCGCGTCGGTGTTCGACAACGGGATGGCCACGCCGGCGGTGGACTGGATCCGCGACGGCGTCCTGGCCAACCTGATCCGCCCGCGGGCGTGGGCGCTGAAGACCACCGCGCCGGCCGTCGCCGCCGTCGACAACCTGATCCTCGAGGACCCGAACGCGACCGCCACGCTCGACGAGATGGTGGCCGCGACCGACCGCGGGCTGCTGCTGACCACGCTCTGGTACATCCGCGAGGTCGACCCGCAGACCCTGCTGCTCACCGGGCTCACCCGCGACGGCGTGTTCCTCGTCGAGGGCGGCGAGGTCACCGGGGCGGTGAACAACTTCCGGTTCAACGAGTCGCCGGTCGACCTGCTGGCGCGGGTGACCCAGGCCGGGCGCACCGAGCGCACCCTCCCGCGCGAGTGGAACGACTGGTTCACCCGGGCGGCGATGGCCCCGCTGCGGGTGCCGGACTTCAACATGAGCAGCGTGAGCCCCGCCAGCTGACGTCCGGGAGGCCTCGCGGCTGTCGCTTGTTGACAGCGAGTGTGCGCCGAACACGCCGCCTTACCCAAAAGGTGCCGGAAGTACTCCCATCGAGCGTATTTGCGTTGTTACGCTGCGCTCACTGCACTGACAGCACACGCTCAAGCACGTGCTGTGATGCGCCGATGGAGTCGCTGCGTGGTGCAGGAGCACACCGCACGCCCGGCCCCGGAGAGGCGGGCAGTCGAGGGGGGAGGCTCCCATGAGCCGGAGTCGTAAGCCGTCGGTCTTCCAGATCGGCAAGATCCGTGACGACGGCCGCACCGTCGTGATCTCGGGCTGGGGTCTCGGCCTCTGCGCCGCCGCCTGCACCTGCCACCGCCACCCCATGGCCGGCCACCTCGCCATCGCCGAGGACCAGGACGGCGGGACGCTCGGCCTGGTCACCTTCGCCGAGGGCGGCTGCGACTGCTGCGAGCCGTGGACGGCGGAGGAGCTCTCCGGCGTGCTGCGCGACTTCGAGACCCTCGCCCGCCTGGACGCCTCGGAGCCCCTGGCCGGCTGATGCCGGTGTATCCCTGCCCGGTCCCCGGGTAGGGGTCACCGCATGCTGGGTCGAGCCGCGCTGCGCGGTGCCCTCGCCGGCCTGGCCGGCGCCGCCGCCATGACGCTCGGCGAACAGCTCGAGCAACGCTTCACCGGCCGGCCGGACTCCTACGTGCCGGCCCGGACCCTCACCGCGCTGACCACCCGCCGCCGGCTGCCGGGCTCGGCCCGGCCGCCGGGGCGCAACCACCTCATGCACTGGGGGACGGGCGCGGCCGTCGGCGCCCTCCGCGGCATCTGGGCCGCGTCCGGGCTGCGTGGCTGGCGCGCCTCCGCCTGGCACACCTCCGTGCGCCTGGCCACCGACCAGACCCTCGAGAACGCCACCGGCGTCGGGTCGCCGCCGTGGACCTGGTCCGGCCGCGACCAGGCGGTCGACCTGGCCGGCAAGGCCGTCTACTCCTTCGTCACCGGCGTGGTCGCCGACCGCCTGGTCCCCCTCGCGCCCGACCGCCGGCACCTGACGCCCGGCCGGAGCCGCCCCACCTGGTGACCTCCGGGACGGCTGTGACCTCCTGAGGTGCGCGGGGCGGGCGGGATCGGCCGCGCGGATCGGCGTCAGCGTGCCGCCCCTACTTGTCGACACCGGTTCCCTACCGTCCGTATCGGCTCGCGAGAGGACGTCGTCCCTTCCCCGGACGCGGCGCGGCCACGGACGGAGGCGACGGTGCAGCCCACGAGGACGACGACCCGCCGGGTGAGGCGCGCCGTTCTGGTGCTCTCCGTGGCCCTCACGGCCTCGCTGGCCGGCACCCTGGCCCCCACCGCCGCGACCGCCGAGCCGGGCACCGTCGCCGAGGCCGCCGAGCTGGTGGCCCAGGCCGGCGCCAAGCTCGCCGAGGTCGAGGAGCAGGTGCACCAGGCCGAGCTCGCGGTCGCCGCCCAGCAGCAGGCCGCCCACGACGCCGCCGCGCAGGCGTCCGTCGCGCAGGCCGCCGTCGACGCGTTCGAGCCCCAGCTGCGGGCCATCGCGCAGAGCGGCTACACCGGCACGCAGTCCGGCCTCGCCGCCTTCCTCACCAGCGAGTCGGCCGCCGACCTCGTCGCCCAGCTGACCACGCTGGACATGATCGCCAGCCACGTGGACTCGGTGATCCAGGCCGCCGCCGCCGCGCAGCGGGCCGCCGACGACGCGCGGGCCGCCGCCGACCAGGCCGCCGCCCAGGCCACCGCCTCGCTGGCCCAGCTGCAGCAGCAGCAGGCCCAGCTGCAGGCCGAGGTGGCGGAGTACCAGGACGACTTCGACCGGCTGACCGCCGACCAGCAGGCCCGGGTCACCACCCAGCTGGCCGGCCCCTCGCTCGAGGCGCCGACCACCATCGAGGGTGCGCCGAGCGAGGTCGTCGAGATCGCGATCCGCACGGCGCTGGCCCAGGTCGGCAAGCCCTACGAGTACGGCGCCGTGGGTCCGGGCAGCTTCGACTGCTCCGGCCTGACGATGTACGCCTACGCCGCCGCGGGCATCAGCCTGCCGCACTCCAGCGCCGCCCAGGCCCGGCTCGGCGTGGCGGTCTCCCGCTCGGAGCTGCAGCCCGGCGACCTCGTGTACTTCTACTCGCCGGTGAGCCACGTGGGCCTCTACATCGGCGGCGGCAAGATGGTGCACGCCCGCACCTACGGCTCGCCGGTCGCCGTCACCAGCGTGGACATGCGCGGCTACGCCGGCGCCCGCCGCATCGTCTGACTGCTGGCGGCCGCACACCCTCGCGGTGTGGTCGTCACCCTCGGCGTGCACCGCGCGGGTGATGACCACACGCCGCGAGTCGCCGTCCTCCCTCACCGCAGCGGCTCCTCCCGCACGGTGCGACGTGGGGGAGGACCTCGTGCGATCAGGTGAGCTGATCGTGGCCCAGGTCTAGGCGGCGGTGTCGGCGTCGTCGGCCAGGTCGGCCAGGCCCTCCGCGAGCGCGCGGGCCACGTGCGCCGGGACCACGAGGGACAGGTCGCGGTCGTGCTCGGGCGTGCCCTCGAAGCCGTACGTGAGGTCCAGCTGCACCAGCCCCTGCCGCCGCCCGTCGACGACCTGGACGCTGTCGGCGACGCGGGCGCGCAGCCGCTTGACCGCGCGCGGCAGGTCGTAGAGCGCGTCGACGCCGACCACCAGGGAGCCCCCGCCGTGCCGCGACCAGGGCACGCCCCCGGCGATCGCCTCTCGGTGCCCGTCGCACAGCGCCCAGGACGCCGGTCCACCCGGGACGGAGGTCGGAGTACCGGGACGACCGCACCGCAGCACCTGGCAGCTCATGCGAGGCAGGGTCCTCAGCGCCCGGGCGCTGCGCCAGCCCCCGCGCCGCGGCACGGCGGCGGGCGCGACCCGGCCGTCCCAGGGGTCCCACCAGGCGGCGCCCGCCGCTGGGGTCCGGGGCCGTGGCGGTCGAGCTCTTCGCGGGCATCCCGGTGGACGACCGGGAACGCGCCCTCGCCTGGTACGAGCGCTTCCTGGGCGCGGTCGCGGCCTTCCTGCCCAACGACACGGAGGCGGTCTGGGAGATCGCCGAGCACCGCTACCTGTACATCGACGTCCGGCCGCAGCACGCCGGGCACGCGATGCACACCCTCTTCGTCGACGACTTCGAGGCCCGCATCGGCGACATCAGCGGCCGCGGGATCGAGCCGACCGTCCGCGAGACCTACGACAACGGCGTGCGCCACGTGACCTACCACGACCCCGACGGCAACGAGATCAGCTTCGGCGGCGCCCCGCTCGACCCGTGAGCGTCAGTGGATCGTGCGCCCCTCGGCCAGCATCTCCACCAGCGCGGCGATCCGCTTCGCCCGCGTCGCCGGCGTCGTCGCCGTGTGCACCCGCCACAGGACGGCGAACCGGTTGGCCCTGTCCAGCCCGGCGAAGGCCGTCGCCGCCTCCGGTGCCGCCGCCAGCGCGGCCGCGAGGTCGTCGGGCACGGTGATCGTCGCCGGGCCCGCGTAGGCGCGGTCCCAGCGGCCGTCGGCGCGCGCCGCCTCCACCGCGGCCAGCCCGGCCGGGCGCATCCGGCCGGCCTCGAGCAGCCGGCCACCCAGTCGACGTTCTTCTTCGACCACAGGCTCTTCGCCCGCCTCGGGGTGACGCGGACCGTGTAGTGGTGGTCGTCGAGGCGGTTGGCCCGGCCGTCGATCCAGCCGAAGCAGAGCAGCGACTCGACCATCTCCTGCTGCGCGAGGGTCGGCTCCGGGGCGCCCTTCTTGGCGATGACGACGTAGGCGCCCGGCGAGCGCTCGTGCTCGGCCTCCAGCCACTCCTCGAAGGCCGCCTGGTCGGCGAACCGGTGGACGGGCAGGTCGGTGGGGGCGCTCACCCGTCCATCCTGTTTCACCGGCGGGGGCGGGGGCTACCGGCCTGCGCGTGGGACGACGACAGGAGCCGGGGCCCGGCGCGATCTGGCTGGTGCGGCACGGCGAGAGCCTGGGCAACGTCGCCGACGCGCAGGCCCACGAGCGGGGCACCGGGCGGCTCGACCTCGACGTCCGCGACCCCGACGTCGCGCTGTCCGACACCGGCCGGGACCAGGCCCGCGCGCTGGGCCGGTGGCTGGCCGACCTGCCGGCGGCGGAGCGGCCGACCGCCGTCCTGAGCTCGCCCTACGAGCGGGCCCGGACGACGGCCGAGCTGGCCGCCGCGGCGCTCGACCTGCCGGTGCGCACCGACGAGCGGCTGCGCGAGCGCGACCTCGGCGCCTTCGACGGCATGACGGGCGCCGGAATCCGCGAGGAGTACCCGGACGAGGCGCGCCGCCGCGACCTGCTCGGCAAGTTCTACTACCGCCCGCCGGGCGGGGAGAGCTGGGCCGACGTCGCCCTGCGGGTGCGCAGCCTGCTGGCCACCGAGGCCCTCCGGCACGACCGCGAGCGCCTCTTGCTCGTCGCGCACCAGGCGGTGATCATGGTCTTCAGGTACGTGCTGGAGGACCTCAGCGAGCAAGACGTGCTCGCCATCGACGCCGCCGAACGGGTCGCCAACACCTCGCTCACCCGCTACGAGACCGGGGACGGCGGCCTGCGTCTCGTCGCGTTCAACGCCGTCGACCACCTCGACGCGCAGGACGAGGACGTCACCGAGGAGCCGCATGCCGTCGAGCAGGCCTGACGCCACGCCGGTCACCCCGCCGCTGCTGCGCGGGTGGTCGCTGCCCGAGCCCACGGGCGGCAAGAACTCGCGCGGCTCGATCCTGGTCATCGGCGGCAGCAGCGAGACCCTCGGCGCCGTGCTGCTCGCCGCGGAGGCCGCGCTGCGCGCCGGCGCCGGCAAGCTGCAGGTCGCCACCGCCGAGTCGGTCGCCCCCCACGCGGCCACCGCGCTGCCCGAGGCCCTGGTGCGGGCCCTCCCGCAGAGCGGCGCCGGGGCGATCCGGGCCGAGGCGGCCGACGTCGTCCGGGAGCTGGCCGAGTCCGCCGACGCCGTCCTGATCGGCCCCGGCATGGTCGACGTCGAGGAGACCCAGGGCTTCGGCGACCGGCTGCTGCCCCACCTGCGCGGGCCGGTCGCGCTCGACGCCCTGGGGCTGGCCAGCGTCACCGCCGACGTCTCCTGCCTCGAGCACCTCGAGGCCAACGTGGTGCTCACCCCCAACCCGACCGAGCTCGCCATCGCCCTGCACGCGGAGGAGTCCGAGATCGAGGACGACCCCGCCGGGGCCGCGCTCGAGCTCGCCGCGCGGGCCCGGGCGGCCGTGGGGCTGGGCGGCGCGACCTCGTGGGTCGCCTCGTCCGACGGCAAGCTGTGGCGCGACGACAGCGGCGGCGCCGGGCTGGGGGTCTCCGGCTCCGGCGACGTCCGCGCCGGCATCGTCGCCGGGCTGCTCGCCCGCGGCGCCGACCCGGTGCAGGCCGCCGTCTGGGGCTCGCACCTGCACGGCCGGGCGGGGGAGCGCCTGGCGGCCACCATCGGCCGCCTCGGCTTCCTCGCCCGCGAGCTGCCGCGTCAGGTGCCCGCGGTGATCGACGAGATCTCCATCTAGAAGGACCCCGTCCTCCTCACCCCTCGCAGGCTCCTGGAGAGCCTCTGGACGGGGCCGCCGGTTAGATCTCGGCGCGGAGGACCTCCGCGGCCCGGGCCAGCGAGCGCATCTTGCCGGCCGCCGCCGCGCGCGGCAGGTACTTCAGCCCGCAGTCGCTGGAGAGCACCAGCTTGTCGACGTCGACGTCGTCCAGGGCGCGCCGGACGCGGTCGGCGATGATCTCGGGCGTCTCGACCTCGGGCGTGGACAGGTCCAGGACGCCGAGCGCGATCCCCTTGCCCCGCAGCGGCCGCAGCGTCGCCGGGTCGAGGTGCGACTGCGCCGTCTCCACCGAGATCGCGTCGGCCGGGGTGTCGGCGAGCTCGGGCAGGAACGAGTAGCCCTCGGGACGCTCGGACACCATCGCCGCGTAGCCGAAGCACAAGTGCAGGTGCACCGGGCCGGGTGCGCCCTCCAGCGCGCGGGTCACGGCCTCGGCGCCGTACGCACGGGCGACCTCGGGGCGGGCCTGCAGCCACGGCTCGTCGATCTGCACGAGGTCGGCGCCGGCGGCGAACAGGTCCGCGATCTCCTCGCGGACGACGTCGGCGTAGGCCAGCGCCAGCGCCCGGCCGTCGCCGTAGTGGTCGTCCTGGGCCTGCTGCGCCATCGTGAACGGTCCCGGCACCGTGATCTTGACGGTCCGGTCGGTGTGGGCGCGGAGGAACTCGACGTCGCGCACCTGGATCGGCGCCGGGCGGCGGAGCTCGCCGGTCACCCGCGGCACCGGGATCTCCTTGCCCGACCGGTTGAGCACGGTGCCCGGGTTGTCCAGGTCGATGCCTTCGAGCGCGGTGGCGAAGTGGTTGGAGTACGACTCCCGCCGGATCTCGCCGTCGGTGAGGATGTCCAGCCCCGCCTCCTCCTGCGACCGGATGGCGGCCAGCGTCGCGTCGTCCTGCGCCTCCTCGAGCAGGTCCGGCGGGACCCGCCACAGCTCCTTGGCGCGCACCCGCGGGGGGAACTGGTGGGCCAGCCGGTCGCGGTCGATCAGCCAGTCGGGTTGGGGGAGGCTCCCGACGATCGAGGTGGGCAGCTTCGGCAGCGGTCTCGGCATGGGCGCATCCTCTCGCGAGAAGGCCCCGGCTCTGCCACGGTGTGCGGATGGCGGAGAACTACATCGCGGAGCTCGACTTCGGCGCACCGAAGATCGACGACGCGGCGTTCGTGGCCCCGACGGCGGTGGTCGTCGGCGCGGTGACGATGGGGCCCCGGGCGAGCATCTGGTACGGGGCGGTCGCGCGTGCCGACCACGAGATCATCGACATCGGCGAGGGGTCGAACGTCCAGGACGGCTGCATGCTGCACTCCGATCCCGGCTTCCCGCTGGTGATCGGCCGCGGCGTGACCGTCGGCCACGGCGTCATCCTGCACGGCGCCCAGGTGGAGGACGACGTCCTGGTCGGCATGGGCAGCGTGGTCATGAACGGCGCCCGCATCGGCAGCGGCTCGATCGTGGCCGCCGGCGCCGTCGTCACGCCCGGGACGCAGGTGCCGCCGCGCTCGGTCGTCGGCGGCGTCCCGGCCAAGGTGCTGCGCGAGGCGACCGACGACGACCAGCTGCACATCCGCGGGAACGCCGCCAGCTACACCGACCGCCTCGACACCGCCCGCCGGGTGCGCCCCGTCGTCCGCCAGAAGCTGCCACCGGCGGGCCTCGTGGCCGGCGACTTCGGGCCGGACGACGACAGCCCCTGAGCCTCAGAGCACCTTGGAGAGGAACGACCGGCAGCGCGGGTGCTGCGGGTCGGCGAGCACCTGCCGCGGGTGGCCCGCCTCGAGGACCACGCCCTCGTCCATGAACACCAGCGTGTCACCGACCTCGCGGGCGAAGCCCATCTCGTGGGTGACCACGACCATGGTCATGCCGTCCTCGGCCAGGCCGCGCATCACGTCGAGGACCTCCCCGACCAGCTCCGGGTCCAGCGCCGAGGTCGGCTCGTCGAAGAGCATCAGCTTCGGTTCCATGGCCAGCGCCCGGGCGATCGCCACCCGCTGCTGCTGGCCACCGGAGAGCTGGTTCGGGTAGCTGTGCATGCGCTCGCCGAGCCCCACGCGCCGCAGCAGCTCGGCGCCGCGGTCGCGGGCCTCCTCCTTGCGGGCACCCTTCACCCCGACCGGCGCCTCGGTGACGTTCTCCAGCGCGGTCATGTGCGGGAACAGGTTGAAGCGCTGGAACACCATGCCGATGTCGCGCCGCTGCGCCGAGACCTCCCGGTCCCTGAGCTCGTGCAGCTTGTCGCCCTTCTGCCGGTAGCCGACCAGCTCGCCGTCGACCCACAGCCGTCCGGCGTCGATCTTCTCGAGGTGGTTGATGCAGCGCAGGAAGGTCGACTTCCCCGAGCCCGAGGGGCCGATGACGCAGACGACCTCGCGCGGGGCCACCTCGAGGTCGATCCCGTTGAGCACCTGGACGTGGCCGAAGGACTTGTACACCTGCTCGGCCTTGACCATCAGCCGGTCGGTCGGCTGCCCGTCGACGTCGCTCAATGGGAGCCCCCCACGGCCTCCGCCTGCCGCGCCGCCCGCTGGGCCCGGGTCTCCTTGGCCCCGAAACCGCGGCTGAACCGCTTCTCCAGGAAGTACTGACCGACCATCAGCAAGCTGGTCAGCGCCAGGTACCAGAGGATCGAGGCCACGGCGAGCGGGATGATCTGGAAGGTCCGGCTGCCGATCGCCCGCAGCTGGAAGTTGAGCTCGCTGGTCACCGGCACCGCGATGAGCAGCGAGGTGTCCTTGAGCATGGCGATCGTCTCGTTACCGGTCGGCGGGATGATTACCCGCATCGCCTGCGGCAGCACGATCCGGCGCATGGTCCGGCCGCGGCTCATCCCCAGCGCGCTGGCCGCCTCGGCCTGCCCGGGGTCGACCGACTGGATGCCGGCCCGCACGATCTCGGCCATGTAGGCGCCCTCGGACAGCGCCAGGCCCAGCAGACCGGCGGTGAAGCCGGCGAAGATCTGGTTGCCGTCCAGGGAGAGGAACCGCCAGTCGGCGTCGAACCCGAGCAGGTCCATGAGCTGCTGGTCGAAGGGGAAGCCGATCTCGTAGGTGGCGTACAGGGCACCCAGGTTGGCGATGAAGAACAGCAGCACGATGCGGGGGATGGCCCGGAAGAACCAGATGTAGCCCCACGCCGCCCCCGAGACGATCGGGTTGGGCGAGAGCCGCATGACGGCCAGCACGATGCCCAGCAGCACGCCGAGGACCATCGCGACCACGGTCATGATCAGCGTCGTCCGTGCTCCGCGGAGCACCGGCTCGCTGAACATGTTGTCGAACATGAACTGCCACTGGAACACCGGGTTGGTGACCAGCATGTGGACGAACATCGCGACCAGGACCGCGATCACGGCGGTCGCGATCCACCGCCCGGGGTGACGGACCGGCACCGCCTCGATCGGTGCGGGCGGTGCCGGTCGCGTCGTCGTCTGCGACATGGGGGGAAGTAGACCGCAGATCGTCAGCCGACGGCGGGGTTGACCTCGGGGGTCTCGATGGCGCCGTCCTCGACACCCCAGTTGGTCAGGACCTCCTCGTAGGCGCCTTCCTCGATGAGCGCGGCGACGGCCGCGCGGATCGCCTCGGCGAACTCCGCCTGGTCCTGCGGGATGACGTAGCCGTACGGCGCGGCGTCGTAGATGTCGCCGAGCAGCTCCAGCTGGCCGTCGGTCTGCTGCACGGCGTAGGCCATGACGGGGGAGTCGGCGAGGCCGGCGGCCACGCGGCCCGACGCGATCGCGGCGGTGGCGTCGCTCTGCGCGTCGAACTGCTCGATGGTGATCGGCTCCTCGCCGGCCGCCTCGCACTCCTCCGAGCGGGCGGTCAGGTCGTCGACCTGCACGGTGCCCCGCTGGACGGCGATCGACAGGCCGCAGGCGTTGTCGGGGTCGACGCCGTCGGGGTTGTCGGCACGCGTCGCCCACTGAGTGCCGGCCTGGTAGTAGCTGACCATGTTCACCTGGGCGAGGCGCTCCTGGTTGATGGTGAACGACGAGACGCCCACCTCGTACCGGCCGGAGCTGACGCCGGCGATGATCGAGTCGAAGGCCGCCGTCTCGAACTCGGCCTCGAGACCCAGCTTCTGCGCGACCAGCGTGAACAGGTCGACGTCGAAGCCGATGATCGTCTCGCCGTCCTCGTCGAGGAACTCGCTGGGCGCGTAGGTGCTGTCGGTGCCGACGGCGATGACGCCGTCCTCGGCGATGGCCTCGGGCACCATCGCGGCGAGCGCCTCGTCGGCCTCGACGCTCGGCAGGGACGCCGTGGGCGAGCTGGCGCTGCCGCCGCCCTCGCCGGAGCCCGAGGAGGAGTCGGAGGAGTCGTCGCCGCCGCAGCCGGCCACGGCCAGGACGGTGACGAGCGCGGCGGCCACTGCGGCCGGACGCCGGGACAGGGAGCGGAAGTTCACCGCGGGTTCTCCTTCACGTGGTTCGACGCGACGATCTTGCCCTGCGGACCCCCGTCGTGCGCCGTAGGGGCGCCATATTCCCTCAACCGGTGGGCGTGGTGGGGCCGGGCGCCGTCGTCGTCCGGGGGACCGTCGAGGTGCTCGTCCCGGGAGCCGGCGTCGGGCCGGTCGTCGTGGTGGGGGCGGTCTCCTCCTCGGGCGGCGTCGTGGTCCCGGTCGTGGTCTCCTCCGCCGGCGCCTCGGACGTGGTCGGCGCGGACTCGGGCGCCTCCGACGTCGGAGCCGGGGGCGGGGTGGTCGTCGTCGCGGGCGGGGCGGTCGAGCCGACGGTGCCGGTGCCGCCGGTCGTGCTCGTGCCCGTCGCCGCCGGGTCGGGCCGGACGGACAGGTAGAGCGCGAAGACGGCGACGAACAGCACGGCCAGGACGACGGTCGAGGTCCGCGCCGGCCCGACGTGCGACGGCACGTTGCCGAAGCGCCAGCGCGACCGCGGCGGCGCGGTGCTCACGGTGGGGCCCGCGGGCACCTCCGTGCGGGGCTGCTCCTCCCCCGGCGTCGTCACCGCAGCACCTGCGTCGGGGCCTCGCCGTCCTCCGACTGCGGCGGCAGGACCAGCCCCTCCCGCCGGAAGGCGAGCACGATCCGGGCGCGCAGGTCTCGGCCCACCTCGAACTGCTTGCCGGGCAGGGTGCGCGCCACCACGCGCACGTTGACCTGGTCGATGTCGAGGCTCTCCACGCCCATGACGCTCGGCGGGTCGAGCAGCAGCTTGTTCAGCGCCGGGTCGCGGAAGGCCTCGTCGCCGACGGTGCGCAGGATCTCGCTCACCCGGGCGACGTCGCTGGACGTCGGCACCGGGACGTCGACAACCGCGCGGGCCCAGTCGCGGGAGAGGTTGACGACCTTGACGATCTGGCCGTTCGGGATGGTGACGACCTCGCCGTTCACCGAGCGCATGCGGGTGATCCGCAGGGTGACGTCCTCGATCGTGCCGGTGGCCGCCTCCGCCGCCCCGGTGACGGCGATGGCGACGACGTCGCCGAAGCCGTACTGGCGCTCGGTGATGATGAAGAAGCCGGCCAGGACGTCGCCGACGATCCGCTGGGCGCCGAAGCCCAGGCCGACGCCGAGCACGGTGGCCGGTGCGACCAGGCCGGTGATCGGCACCCCGAGCCGGTCGAGCACGAAGAACACCGCGATGGCGTAGATCAGCACGATCGCCGTCCACTGCAGCACCTGGGTCAGCGAGTGCCGGTGCTTGGCCGCCTCCGACCGGACCAGCGCGTCGCCGCCGGTCGAGCGGGCGTCGATGCGCGAGGTCACCTTGTCGCCGGTCCACGACACGAACCGGGCCAGCAGGATCGAGCCGAGGACGATCAGCACGACCTCGAGCCCCCGACCGGTCACCCAGTCGCGGACGTCGTCGAGCGCAGCGATCGCGAGAGTCTCCATCGGCTCCCCAGCCTCCCCGGCCGGTGATCATCTCGCCAGCCGGTGGCTCCTCAGCGCGGCTCGACGAACAGCGCGTGCGAGGACCGGCCGATGCGGCCGCGGGTGTCGTAGAGGTCGGCGAAGCACTGCGCCGCGCCGGTGCCGCCGAGCGTCGTCCGGGCGTCCATGCCCAGCCACTCCCCCGCAGGCGGCCGGTGCAGGGCCACCGAGAGGTCGACGTTGGCGAAGGTGTGCTCCCGCCAGTCCAGCTCGGTCGAGATGCCGCTGGCCGCGTCGGTCATCACCAGCAGGTGCTGCAGCGGGGTGATCGGCTCCCCCTCGACCAGCGCGCAGGCGGGGCGCGTCCACGCGGCGGCCGGCCCGGGCCCGTTGAAGGTGCCCGACACGAACCGCCAGTCCAGCGCGCGGTGGTAGGCGACGTCGGTGGTGAAGAACCCGGCCACCTCCGGCCGGCCGTCCCCGGGTCCGGGGATCGCGAGCGGCGCCGCCGTGGCCGGCCCGCCCTCGACCGCCCGCATCCGCCAGGCCGACAGCCGCATCAGCGGGCGGTCCCCGGTGTCGAGCGTCGCCTCGACCAGCTCGATCCGGCGGCCCGGTCGGACGACGGTCGACCGCAGCCGGACCGGCCCCACCGGCACCGGCGCGAAGATGTCGTAGGCCAGCCGCACGCTCTGCCCGCCGGCGATGCCGCTCGCCCGCTCGGCCTCGCGCAGCAGCAGCGCCGCCGGCGGCCCGGCGTGCTGCAGCCCCGGGTCCCAGGGGCCGATGGTCAGCTCGGTGGCGACGAAGCCGTCGTCCGCCGGGACGTACAGGGCGGCAGGCAGGTCCATGGCGGCAGTCTGCCGCGCCCGCTCACCGGCCGGACCTGCGGTTCTCCCACACGGCGAACGCCGTCCAGCCCGCCGCGGCGACGGCGGCGAGGATCCACAGCCAGCGCAGCGACTCCCCCGCGTTGGACAGCGCCAGCAGGACGGCGACCACGGTCACCGAGCCGGCCAGCGGCGCGGTGCGCAGCAGCTGCCCGAAGGTGTCCGGCGGGGGGATCGTCACGAACACCACCGTCGCCGCGACCAGCAGCAGCCCGCAGACGGCGGCGGCCAGGCCCGACCCCACGCCGAACTCGTCGGGCAGCGTGAACGCGCCGACGCCGGTCAGCACCGCGCCCACCGCCAGCCAGAGGAGCAGCAGCTTGCGCCGCCGTGACCACGGTGCCCGGCCGGGCGGTGGCGGTCCCCACGGGGGCGAGCTCATCAGCCGTTCTGCTCGCAGGCCGCCCGCAGCAGGACGCGGACCTCGCCGTCGACGTCGTCCGGGCTGTCGAGCGAGACCTCGTGCGTCGCCTGCCCGGGCGCCTCCGCCGGCCGCAGCCGGTCGCTCGCCGGCGGGTCGACGTAGCGCAGGCCGTGGTCGAGGCGGGTGGCCGTGGCCGCCCGGACGGCGTCGAACACCGGGCGCAGCCCGGCCCGCGCGCCGGTGCACTGCCCGTCGACGTGCTGCTCGACGGGCGGCCGCTCCCACCCGGCGGCGCGGGCGGCGGCGTCGGCGATCGTCCACTGGCTGTTCTGCTCCACGCCGTGCACGTCCTTCACCCACCGGCGGACGGCGTTCTGGTCCAGCGGGTCGATGCCGGAGGTGCCCACGAGGGCCACCCACTCGTCGAGGCCCCGGCCGGTGCGCTCGGCCATCGAGTCGGTGACCGCGCTCATCATGTCCTCGGGACCGGGCACGGCACCGACGGTAGACCGGTCGGTTGAGACCCTCAATTCATGATCGAATTCGTGTCGGAACCTTGTAGGCGGTACCCGGGGTTACGTATCGTGACCGGACGGGGACCGCCGATCCGGGGGGAGCAGGGCATGGTCCTGTCGCACGAGTGGGACGTCTCGCGGCGCTTGGTGCGCGCACCGGCCAACCGCCGGCCGTGGTGGGTCTCCCACCCCGTCCCCGAGCCGCCCCCGATCGGGCTGGACGCCGAGTCGGGCGGCGCCCGGGTCGTGGTCCGGGTCTCGGGCGAGATCGACGCGCTCACGGCGCCGCACCTGGAGGCCTTCGTCGCCGGCCGCTCGCTGGCCGGCTGCACGGTGCTCGAGCTCGATCTCGCCGACGTCACCGCCATCGCCTCGGCCGGGCTGTCGGCGCTGCTGGAGCTGCGCCGGTGGTGCCAGCAGCGCGGCATCGAGCTGCGGCTGCGCGGCGCCCAGCGCTCGGTGTGGCGGGTCTTCGAGCTGACCGGCCTGCACCGGGTGTTCCCCGAGGGCGACGGCCCGGCGGGCCCGGGGCCGACCCAGGACCTCGCGCTGTTCTGACCCGGTGGGCGGCGCCCCGGGCGGTGCTGCCCGGGACGCCGTCCGCGGTCAGGTGAGCGGCTGCGCCTCGGTGAGGTGGCCGGCGAGCTCCTCCATGTAGGCCGCCTGCGCCCGGTAGTCCATGCCGAGGTACTTCCACGGGTAGAGCTGGCCGGCCTGGACGGCGGGGAGCAGGGCGGCGGTCGGCTGCTGGGCGTACTCCTCGGGCGCCATGCTGAACCGCAGCGAGTACAGGATCACGTCGCTGGGGTAGTTCGGGACCTCCTCCCAGCCGACCGTGTGCCAGAAGTAGTCGTCCCCGTCGCGGACGTCGACGAAGTCCACCCCGAGGTCCTCGTAGAGGTGCAGCGAGGGGTCGTCGGCGGCGATGGCCATCCACCAGCCGTCGGACGGCGTGGCGTAGACCGGCAGCACGCTGACCTCCGACGACGCCGCCGCCTCGGAGAGGGTCGCCGACGCCGCCTCGTAGTCCTCGCGCAGCCGGGCCAGCTCGCCGCTGCCGAAGTCGACGCCGAGGGACTCGGCGAGCTCGACGGTGCGCTCGATGACGTCGGCGGCCGAGCCCCGCCAGGCGATGGAGACCACCGGCGCGATCTCGCCCACCTGCTCCTGCTGCTCGATCGACTCGAAGCCGTACGACGGCTGCTCGGGGTCGAGGGTGCCCTCGGCGTCGGTCGGGTAGACCGATGTGACGATCAGGTCCGGCTCGGCGGCGGCGAGCGCCTCCAGGTCGATCTGGCCGTAGCTGGTGCCCACGATCGCGAGGTCGGCGAGGTCCTTGCCCTCGAACGCGACGTCCTCCTCGGCGGAGGTCTGGCCGAAGGACGCCACCGGCTCGATGCCGTAGTTCCACAGCGAGGCGACGACGTCGTTGAGGCCGGCGATGCGGGTCGGCACCTCGTCGAGCTCGACGGTGTTGCCGAGGTCGTCGGTGAACTCCCAGCCGCCGGAGTCCTCGGCGGTGGTGCCGTCGTCGTCCGAGCCGCCGCAGGCGGTCGCCGTCAGGGCCAGGCCCGCGGCCAGCAGGCCGCCGGCCAGGCGGCGGGTTCGAGTGCGCAACGCCAAACTCCTGTCGATCGGGCCGGGACGGTCTTCCCGGCGTGCGGCGGGTTAGGTTAGCCTTCCCTTCAGACCGGTCGGCGAGCAGTCCAGGGGTGCGCGGGTGAGCGAGGCAGCAGTGGCCACGGCCACCGAGGTGGTCTCCGAGGTGGTCGCAGCCCCGGCCTACCGGTTCTTCCGGACGACGGTGCTGCGCTCGGTCCGGCTCTCCCCCTCGTTCGTGCGGCTGACCCTCGGCGGCCCCGAGCTGGCCGGCTTCGGCGCGGCCGGCGACGACCAGCGGATCAAGTTCGTGCTGCCCCGCGACGGGCAGCCGTTCGACGAGCTGATGAGCTCCGGCGCCGGCTGGTACGCCGACTACTGCGCGCTGCCCGACGAGCGCCGCCCGTTCCTGCGCACCTACACCGTGCGCGCGTTCCGCCCCGAGCCGGCCGAGCTGGAGGTCGACGTCGTCCTGCACGGGCTGGACGACGGGCACCCCGGCCCCGCGGCCACCTGGGCCGCCGCGGCCGCCCCCGGCGACGAGCTGGTGGTCCTCGGGCCCGACCGCCCCGGCCGCGGCCGCGCCTGGGCCGCCGAGTGGGCGCCCCCGGCGTCGGCCCGCACCCTCGTGCTGGCCGGCGACGAGACCGCCGTCCCGGCGATCGCCGCGATCCTGGCCGGGCTGCCGGCCGGCCGCCGCGTGGTCGCGCTGCTCGAGGTGCCGACCCCGGGTGACGCGCTGAACCTGGCGGGGGAGTCGGGCGCCGACGTCCGCTGGTTGCCCCGCGGCGACGCCCCCGTCGGCACGCTGCTCGCGCCCGCGGTCGACGTCGCGCTCGCCGAGCTCGGCATCGCGCACCGCGCGGCGGCCGAGGCCGACCTGCCCGAGGTCGACGAGGCCACGCTGTGGGAGGTGCCCGACGCCGACGCGGTGTCGACCTGCTACGCGTGGCTGGCCGGCGAGGCGGGCGTGGTCAAGCGGCTGCGCCGGCGGTTGGTCAGCGAGCTGGGCGTGCCGCGCGGCGCGGTCGCGTTCATGGGCTACTGGCGGCAGGGCGCCGCGGCCCTGGGTTGAGCCGCGCTCAGCGCAGCCGGCGCACCGGGACCACCATCGGCGTCCCGGTCACCGGGTCGGGCACCACCCGCGCCTCGAGGTCGAACACGTCGGCCAGCAGCTGCTCGGTGAGCACCTCCCCCGGCGTCCCCGAGCCGACCAGGACGCCGTCCTTCATGGCGACCAGCCGGCCGGCGTAGCGCGCGGCCAGGTTCAGGTCGTGCAGGACGACGACGACGGTCCGGCCGCGCTCGGCGTGCAGCCGCGCGACCAGCTCCAGCACGTCGATCTGGTGCGACAGGTCGAGGTAGGTCGTCGGCTCGTCGAGCAGCAGCAGGTCGGTGCCCTGGGCCAGCGCCATCGAGATCCACGCCCGCTGCCGCTGGCCGCCGGAGAGCGCGTCGACCGGCCGGTCGGCCAGGTCGGCCATGTCGGTCCAGGCCAGCGCCTCGCTCACCGCGGCCTCGTCGTCGCGCGACCACTGGCGCAGCCAGCTCTGGTGCGGGTAGCGGCCGCGCCCGACCAGGTCGGCCACGGTGAGCCCCTCCGGGGCGGTCGGCGTCTGGGGCAGCAGGCCGAGGACCTTGGCCACCTCGCGGGTCGGCCGCTCGAAGATCGACCGCCCGTCGAGCAGCGTGCGCCCGGCCGCGGGGCGCATCAGCCGGCCCAGCGCCCGCAGCAGCGTGGACTTGCCGCAGCCGTTCGGGCCGACGATCGCCGTGAACGACCCCTCGGTCAGCTCGAGGTCGAGGTCGTCGACGACCACCTTGGTGTCGTAGGCCAGCCGCAGGCCCTCGGCGGCGAGCCGGACCCGCCCGGCCGTGGCGGTGCCGGCGCCGGAGGAGGGGAGGGTCGAGGTCACAGGGTGGTTCGCCGCCTTCCGCGGACCAGGAGCCAGAGCAGGTAGGGGGCGCCGATCGCGGCGGTGAGGATGCCGACCGGCAGCGCCGTCGGCAGGACGGTGCGCGCGACCAGGTCGGCACCGACCACGAGGGTGGCGCCGAGCAGGCCCGCGGCCAGCAGCGGCGGCCGTGGCCCGCCGGTCAGCCGGACGGCGATCTGCGGCACGACCAGGGCGACGAACGCGATCGGCCCGGCGGCGGCCACCGCGGCGGCGGTCAGCGCGATGGCGACCAGGACGACGGCGGCCTGCGCCCCCGTCACCCGGACGCCGAGCCCGCGGGCGGTGTCGTCCCCGAACTGCAGGACGCCGAGCGCGCGGCTGGTGAGCAGCGCCAGCGGGACGAGCACCGCGAGGCTGACGCTCAGCGCGCCGGCCTGCTCCCAGGTGCGGGCGTTGAGCGAGCCGGTGAGCCAGACGTAGGCGGCCGCGGCGTCCCAGATCTCGGCCTCGGTGAGCAGCCAGTCGATCAGCGCCTGGAACCCGGCCCACAGCGCGATGCCCACCAGCACCAGCCGGTAGCCGTTGATGCCGGCCCGCCACGCCAGCAGGAACAGCAGGGCGCCCGCGACGAAGGCGCCGACCAGCGCGGCCAGCGGGAGGCCCACCGCGCCGAGCACCGAGCCGGCGGTCGAGGCGCCGCCGCCGATCACGATCGCGGCCACCGCGCCGAGCGAGGCGCCCTCGGTGATGCCGAGGACGTCGGGGGAGGCCAGCGCGTTGCGGGAGAAGGTCTGGAACAGCGCCCCGGCCATGCCCAGCGCCATGCCGACGAGCAGGCCGACGACGATCCGCGGCGCGCGCAGCTCGACGACGACGAACCGCTGGCCCTGCTCGCCGAGGCCGAGCAGCGCGCGCAGGACGTCGGTCACCGGGATCGGGTAGTCGCCGCGGCCCAGGCTCAGCGCCGACAGCAGCACCAGCAGCGCCAGGGTGACCAGCGGGACGAGCACCGCCCGCCAGCGGACGACGGCCGACAGCGGCCCGAGCCGCACCACCCCCGGCGGGCGGACCCGCGCGGCCGGGCGGTCGAGGGCGGCGGTCACACCGACACCAGCGTGCGGCGGCGGATGAGCGCGATGAAGAACGGCGCCCCGACGACGGCCAGCACGATCCCGACCTGCAGCTCAGCCGGGCGGACGACGACCCGCCCGAGCACGTCGGCGAGCAGCATCAGGGCGGCGCCCAGCAGGGCCGAGCAGGGCACCAGCCACCGGTTGTCGGGCCCCGTGAACGCGCGCGCGATGTGCGGAGTCATCAGCCCGAGGAAGCCGATCGGCCCGCAGGCCGCGGTGGCCGCGCCGGCGAGGAGGGTGATGGCGAGCAGCCCGACGGCGCGGGCCAGCCAGATGCGCTGCCCCAGGCCGCGGGCGACGTCCTCGCCGAGGCCGAGCAGGTTCAGCGCCGGCGCGTTCGCCACGGCCAGGACCAGCCCGGCGAGCAGGAACGGGGCCACCTGCCAGGCGACGGAGGCGTCCCGGCCGGCGAGCGCGCCGACCACCCAGAACCGGTAGCTGTCGAGGGTCTGCTCGTCGCTGACCAGGATCCCGCGGATCAGCGCGAACAGCAGCGCCGACAGCGCCGCCCCCGCCAGCGCCAGGGTCACCGGGGTGGGACCGCCGCGGCCGACCGAGCCGATGGCGAAGACCAGCACCGTGCCGAGCAGCGCGCCGGCGAAGGCGAACCAGACGTAGCCCGCCGGAGTCCGGACGCCGAGCAGGAAGATCGCCAGGACGACGGCGAGCGACGCCCCCGCGGTGATGCCGAGCAGGCCGGGGTCCCCGAGCGGGTTGCGCGTGTGGCCCTGCATGAGCGCGCCGGCCGCGCCCAGCGCCGCGCCGACCAGGAGGCCGAGCAGCGTGCGCGGCAGGCGCAGCTCGCGGACGATGACCGCCTCCTCGCCGGTCCACGACGGGTCGGTGAGCGCCCGCCACACCTCGGGCAGCCCGATGGCGCGGGTCCCCACGGCGATGCTGAGCGCCGCGGCGACCACGACCAGCGCGGCGAGGACGAGCAGCAGGCCCAGCCGCCGGGGGGTGCCGCCCCGCGGCGCGGTGCCGGCCCCGGCCGGGGCGGTCCGCCCGGCGGAGCCGGCGGGGGCCTCGGCGGTCACGAGCGGCTCCGGTGGACGAGAGCAGGGAAAAGGAAGCCTTACCTTACTTCGCACCGGCGTCCCGCGGGAACCGGGCAGCCCGCTGCGGATCGGGCCGTTCGCGGGCACCCGCAGCTACGATCACGACCGTCGAACCCGTCGCGGACGACGGGTCCAGCAGGAGGGTGGTGCACGGTGACGGTCCGGACCGGCGTGGTGCTGGACGACGTCTCGCGGGCGATCATCGAGCAGCTCCAGGAGGACGGCCGCCGTCCCTACGCCCGTATCGCCGCCGCGGTGGGGCTGTCGGAGGCCGCCGTCCGGCAACGGGTCCAGCGCCTCCTCGACGCCGGCATCGTGCAGATCGTCGGGGTGACCGACCCGATGCAGGTCGGCTTCGCCCGCCAGGCCATGGTCGGCGTCCGCACCCGCGGCGACACCCGCAAGGTCGCCGACGCGCTGGCCGCCTTCGACGAGGTCGACTACGTCGTGGTCACCGCCGGCTCCTTCGACGTGCTGGTCGAGGTCGTCTGCGAGGACGACGACCGGCTGCTCGACACGGTCAGCCGGATCCGCGACGTCGAGGGCGTGGAGTCGACCGAGACGTTCGTCTACCTGGGACTGCGCAAGCAGACCTACGCCTGGGGCACCCGCCGTCCCGACGCCCCGGTCGCCGCCGACCTCTGACCGTCGGCCCCCAGGCCCAGACGGCGTCGGGCGGCGTCCTCCGAGGGGCTGCGCGGGCCGAGCGCGACCTGCAGCGCCCGCAGCTCCAGGCGGGTGACCGCCAGCTGCCCCCGCTCAGCCAGCCCGCGGGCCCCGCGGCCGGGCACGCCGGCGAACGGCGCCACCGACGGCGACACCAGCACCCCCGCCGCCGCGGACAGCCCGGCGTAGAACACCCGCTCGGCGGCACCGAGACCGGGCGGGGCGGAGAGGAAGGCGCGCAGGTCGGCCGGCACCGGCTCCAGCGACGGGACGCACGCCGCCAGCGCCTCGGCCAGCTCGGCGGCCGAGCGCGGCAGGTCGGTGGCGCCGAGCGCCTCGGCGCTGCGCGCCCAGTCGGCGACGTAGGCATCGGGCCAGCGCCGGCCGAAGCGGCCCATGTCCCGGCCGACGGCGAGCTGCGCGGCGAGGAAGGCGTCGGTGAAGGCCAGGTGCACCCAGCGCAGCAGCTCCGCGTCGCCGGCGGAGTAGGCCCGGCCGCGATCGTCGGTGCCGGCGACCCGGCGGTGCATCGCCCGCACCCGCGCCGCCTCGCGCTCGGCCAGCTCGGCGGAGCCGAACGTCGTCACCACCAGCCAGCGGGCGGTACCGGCCAGCCGCTGCCACGGGTCGTCCCGGTAGGCCGAGTGCCCCTCGACGCCGGCCAGCGCGAGCGGGTGCGCGGCCTGGCCGAGCAGCGCCGTCACGCCGCCGACCAGCGTGGACAGGTCGCCGTGCACTCGCCAGACCACGCCGTCGGGCTCGAACCAGCCCGGTCCCCCGCCGACGCGGCCGATGTCGCGGACCCAGGCGGGGGTGCCGGAGGGGTCGCCGGAGACGCGGGACCGGAAGGCGGACCGGGCGCCCTCGAGGAACGGCGAGGCCAGGGCGGGGAGGAGGCGCACCCCGCCCAGCCTGCGCTCAGCTCTCGATGTTCGCCATGACGTGCTTGATCCGGGTGTAGTCCTCGAACCCGTACATCGACAGGTCCTTGCCGTAGCCGGAGTGCTTGAACCCGCCGTGCGGCATCTCGGCGACCAGCGGGATGTGCGTGTTGATCCACACGCAGCCGAAGTCCAGCCGCTTGCTCATCCGCATCGCGCGGCCGAAGTCCCTGGTCCAGACGCTCGAGGCCAGCCCGTACTCCACCCCGTTGGCCCAGCGGGCCGCCTCGTCCTCGTCGGTGAACCGCTGCACGGTGATGACCGGGCCGAAGATCTCCCGCTGCACCATCTCGTCGTCCTGGCGCAGCCCGGCGACGACGGTCGGCTCCACGAAGAAGCCGCGGTCGCCCTGCCGGTGGCCGCCGGCGGTGATCTCGGCGTGGTCGGGTGCGCGGTCGAGGAAGCCGGTGACGTGCGCCAGCTGGTTGGCGTTGTTCACCGGCGGCACCAGGGCGTCCTCGTCGCCGGCACCCTTCTCGAACGTGGTCGCGGTGTTCCGCGCCTGCTCGCTGAGCGCGGCGACGAAGTCGTCGTGGATGCCCGGCCCGGCCAGCACGCGGGTCGCGGCGGTGCAGTCCTGCCCGGCGTTGAAGTAGCCGGCGATCGCGATGTTCTCCGCGGCCGCCTCGAGGTCGGCGTCGTCGAAGACGACCACCGGGGCCTTGCCGCCGAGCTCGAGGTGGACCCGCTTGAGGTCGTGCGAGGCGGCCTCGGCCACCTGCATGCCGGCGCGTACCGAGCCGGTGATCGCCACCAGCTGCGGCACCTTGTGCGTCACCAGCGCCCGGCCGGTGTCGCGGTCGCCGCAGACCACGTTGAGCACGCCCGCCGGGAACGCCTCGGCGGCCAGCTCGGCCAGCCGCAGCGTGGTGGCCGGGGTGGTGTCGGACGGCTTGAGGACGACGGTGTTGCCCGCGGCCAGTGCCGGCCCGATCTTCCAGACCGCCATCATCATCGGGTAGTTCCACGGCGTGACCTGGCCGACGACGCCGATCGGCTCCCGCCGGATCCACGACGTGTGGCCCTTCATGTACTCGCCGGCCGCCTTGCCCTCCAGCGTCCGCGCGGCCCCGGCGAAGAACCGGAGCTGGTCGACCATCGGCGGGATCTCCTCGCTGGCCGTCAGCGCGATCGGCTTGCCGGTGTTGCGGCTCTCCAGCTCGACCAGCTCGTCGGCGTGCTCCTCGACCAGGTCGGCCAGCTTCAGCAGGGCCTTCTGCCGCTCCGACGGCGTGGCGTCGCGCCAGGTCTCGAACGCGTCGGCGGCCACCCGGTAGGCGCGGTCGACGTCCTCCTCGGTGGAGACCGGCGCGGTCGCGAACACCTCCCCGGTGGCCGGGTCGACCAGGTCGGACCGGCGCCCGTCGGCGGCGTCGACGTGCTCGCCGCCGACGAAGTTGCGCAGCTCCAGCTTGTCGCTCACGACCGTCCTCCATGCTCTCGGTGGGCGCCCTGCACTCCACCGGTGAATCGCCGGGTTGTCAACGGAACCAGTGGTGCAAGGGTACGGATCACGCGGAAATCGTCGTCCCGTCGCCGTCGTCCAGCTCGGCCAGCAGCTCCGAGCCGGTCACCACCTTCGTCGCGAAGTGCCGGTGCATCCAGTCGAGGTGGTCGTGCCGGCTGCGCATGATCCGCAGCGTGTCCCAGTTCGGGAACACCTGCTGCAGCACGTGCACCTGCATCAGCCGGGGGTCGACCTCGTAGACGTGCTCGAAGGTCGTCTGCGCGACCTCGCTGACGCGCAGCGGCTGCGGCGGGGTGTGCTGCTCGGCGAAGCGGTACGGGGCGGTCGCGGCCGGGCCGGCGGGCTGGTCATCGGTTCTCATCGGTCGTGTCCCTCCCGTAGGCGCGGTCGAGCAGGTACTTGCCCGGGTTCATGACGTTGTTCGGGTCGAGCGCGCGCTTGACCTCGAGCATCACGTCGAACCCCTTGCCCAGCTCCTGCGGCAGCAGGTCGACCTCGCCCTCGCGGCAGGAGCCGTGGCAGGCGCTCATCGACCCGCCGTTCGCGATCGCCACCGCCGCGATGTCGCGCTTGGCCTGCACCCACGCGGCCCAGGCGGCGTCGTCCAGGCGCTGCTCCCAGATGCCGACGTCGATCTCGGTGAGGTAGTCGACCCCGGTGTTCGCCGAGGTGTAGGCGAACATCCCCCAGTCGTCGAACACGTCGGTCTTGCGCCGCAGGTCGGCGACGATCTCGTGCCAGGCCTTGGTCACCGCCGGGACGGCCGAGTAGTTGACCGCGGCGTCCTCGCAGTGCCACGACATCGGGATGACCTGGCCGTCCTTGGTCCGGCCGTGCAGGGGGGTGGCGTACCGGTCGTGCCGGGCCGCCCAGTCGCCCTCGGAGATCTCGTCGCCCAGGTAGCGCGCGTTGTGCTCCTTGGCGATCCGGAACAGCCGCCGGCCCCCGGCCCGCACCTCGTCCTCGTAGCCGTACATCACCGCGCAGACCAGCGCGCGGACGTCGGCCGGCTGCGGGATGTACGCCTCGTCGTCGCGGCGCAGGTAGGCGACCTTGTGCTCGTCGAAGAGCACCGCGCCGGCGAACGTGGCCACCCCGGCCCGGGCCAGCGCCCCCACGCAGGCGTAGGCGTCGTCGTAGTTGTCGAACGACCAGAACGGCGAGAGCTCGGCCTCGGGCTTGGGGAAGAGCTTGAGCGTCGCCTTCGTCGCGATGCCCAGCGTGCCCTGGTGCCCCATGAACAGGTGCTTGAGCTGGTACCCGCTGGAGCTCTTGCTGATCTTCTGGCCGATGCCGTCGCCGACGTGCAGCACCTCGCCGGTGGGCAGCACGTGGTCGAAGCTGAGCACCAGGTCGCGGGTGTGCCCGTAGCGGGCGCCGATCAGCGACCAGCCGCTGGTGCCGATCCGGCCGCCGACCAGCGAGCACGGGTAGGACGCCGGGTCGTCCGGGTAGAACAGCCCGTGCTGGGCCAGCCGCTCGTTGAGCTTGAGCATGTTGATGCCGGTGCCCACGGTGACCGTGCGGTTGACCAGGTCCAGCTCGTGGATCTGGTTCATCTTCTTGACGTCGACGACGATGCCGCGGCGCATCGGGACGGCGCCGTCGGTCAGGCCGGTGCCGCCGTCGCGGGGGACCACGGGGATCCGCAGGTCGTTGGCGATCTTCACGACGGCCGCGACCTGCTCGGTGGAGGTGGGCATCACGACGACGTCGGGCACCCGCTCCGACCAGCGGTGCACCGGGAAGGGCGCGGGCACCCGGGCGCGGTTGTAGCGGTCGGTCTTGGCCAGCAGGATCTGGTCGTCGCCGAGGACGGGACGCAGCGCCGTCACGAGGGTGGCGAGGGCGGCGTCGTCGAGCGGCTCGCGCGTGAAGGGCGCCGGTTCGGTGATCGTCACGGTCAGTGCCCCCCGCACCCGCAGCCGCCGGACCCGTTGCCGCAGCCGCCGCCGCAGCCGCCCCCGCCGCAGCCACCGCGGCTGCTGCCCCGTTCCCGCCGGGCGCGGCCGGGGACGCCGGTGCGCTCCTGCGCCAGCCGGCGGTCGCCGACGTCGCCGCGCGAGCCGCCGACGGTGATGCCGAGCGACTGCGCGAACAGCTCGTGCAGGTCGACGACGTCGATGTCCTCCGCGTCGCCGGCCTCCGACAGCGGCCGCTCCGACCAGGGGCAGGCGCTGACCAGGGTGTCGACGTCCAGCTCGGCGGCGCGCTCGAGCCGGGCCGCGCTGATCTTCGCGGTGAGCTCGGGCTTCTCGATGGGCAGGCCGCCCCCGCCGCCGGAGCAGTAGGACCACTGGGTGACCCGGTCGACGTCCTCGAACCGCAGGCCGGGGATGGCCCGCAGCAGCTCGCGGGGCTCCTGCCAGATGCCCTTGCGCTTGTTGAGCCGGCAGGGGTCGTGGTACGTGATCGCCCGGTCGACCGGCACGCTGGGCGTCAGCCGGCCCTCGCGCAGCAGCTGGGCCAGGACGTCGAGGACGAGGACGACCTCGACGTCGAACTCCTCGCCGAAGTACTTGGGGTAGTCCTCGGTGAAGCTGATGTAGTCGTGCGGGTCGAGCACCAGCACCCGCTTGGTGCCGGTGGCCCGCCAGTTGTCCAGGTTGTGCCGGGCGAACCGCTGGGCCTGCTCGGCGTAGCCCATCTCCGCGGCCGGGCCGCCGCAGCACCACTGCTCGCCCATCAGCCCGAACTCGTAGCCGGCCAGCTGCAGCATCTGCGCGACCGCGCGCGGCACGGAGGTGCGGTAGAAGGCCGCCTCGCAGTCGACGAAGAGGATGGTCTCGCCGCCGACCGGGATGTCGAGCCCCTCGGCCCAGTCGCGCACCTTCTCCTGGCTGACCGGCGTCTCGCCCAGCACCGGCTCGTGGGTGCGCAGGTCGGTGCGCTCGTTCCAGATCTTCCAGTTCGGCTGGTGCACGCCCTTCTCGACCGCGAGCGAGCGCACCGCCTTGACGACGTCGACCGTGCGGGTGCGGAAGCGGTAGAAGTCGCCGGTGAACAGGGTGTTGGGGCACCGCAGCTCGCAGGCCCCGCACTGCGTGCAGTTGACGTAGTCGGCGGCGATGTCACCGATGTCGAGCTCGCCCCGCTCCATCGCGACCACGTTGGCGTGGAACGCCGTAGGCGTCCACGACTCGTTGCGCTCCACCTGGGTGACCGGGCAGACCTCGCGGCAGAACTTGTGGCCGGAGGAGAAGCAGTTGTACGAGGTGTTGCGCCACTGCTCGACGAAGGCCGCCGTCTGCGGGTCCTGCCGCGGGGCGGGCACCGGGCCGGCGAGCGTCTCGGGGAACTGCGCCAGCTCCGGGGGGTTCGACGGGGCGCCCGGGGTGAACGGTTCGGACAGGGCGTCGGGGGCCGACGACCGTTCGGGCTGGACCTGTGTCACGTCGTGCTCCTCGTCACAGGATGGGTGGGGCGAGCGCCACGCTAACGAGGAAAACCTATGGAATCAACGCTTATGCATCGATCCCCGAGGTGCGACACTCTGCCCGTCCGGAGGGGAGGGGACCGTGCAGCTGCTCAGCGGGGACGCCCGCCGTGCCGTGTTCGCCCCCCTCGACGACCGCGCCCTGCGCAGCGAGGCGGTGGTGCGGCGGGTCGGCAGCGCGATCGCGCTCGGCCTCCTCGGCGACGGCGAGCAACTGCCCACCGAGACCGACCTGGCGACGATGCTCAACGTCTCCACCATGACCCTGCGCGAGGCGCTGGCCGAGCTGCGCGGGCTGGGGCTCGTCGAGACCCGGCGCGGCCGCGGCGGCGGCAGCTTCGTGCGGGCGCGCGACGACGTGCTCGGCGCCCTGGCCGACACCCGGCTCGCGGAGCTGGGCACCACCGACCTGCGCGAGCTCGGCGACGTCCACGGGGCGGTCGCGGCCGCCGCGGCCCGGCTGGCCGCGACCCGGGCCTCCCGGACCGAGATCGCGCGGCTGCGCGACATCGTCGAGCGGCTGGCGCGGGCCGAGTCGGTGACCGACCAGCGGCGGGCGGAGGGCCGCTACTACATCGAGCTGGCCGCCTGTGCCCAGTCGGTGCGGCTGACGATGCAGCTCATGGACCTCCACCTCGAGCTCGGGCAGCTGCCCTGGCCGCCGGCGCACGCCCCCCAGCTGCTCGGGGTCATCGTCGCCAGCCACCGGGCCGTCGTCGACGCGATCGCCGCCCGCGACGCCGTCACCGCCCGCGCCCTCACCGAGGGGCACATCGAGACGCGGACGCTGTGGTCCACCGAGCTGCGGCTGCGCGCCGGCTCGGCCGACGGGGGAGCGGCGCGGCTGGAGGTCTCGTGACGCCCGGCGCCCTCCCGCGCGTGCTCGGCACCGTCACCGAGGTGGTCGAGCACGTCTTCGCCACGGTCGCCGAGGTGCACTCCGCCGTCCTGCGGCCGGCGGCGCAGGACGGGCTGCGCAGCGGCGGGCCGGTGCTCGGCGACGACGTCGCGCGGCTGCTGCTGCGACCGGGCCAGCTGGCCGTGGGGCTCGGGCTGGTGGCCGCCCCGCAACCGCAGCGCGGGCTGCCGCTGCGCCTGGAGTGGTGGCAGGTCGACCCCGAGGGCGGCCGGCCGCGCCCCCTCGACCCGGACCTGCGGCCCAGCAGCCTCGGCTACTACGACTACACGGCGGCCGAGTGGTTCGACGTCCCCCGGCGGACCGGACGGCGGTACGTCGTCGGCCCGCACGTCGACGTCCACGGCACCGGCCGCTACGTGCTCACGCTCACCGAGCCGGTCGTCGTCGACGGCGAGTTCGCCGGCGTGGTGGGGGCCGACGTCCCGGTCCGCCGGTTCGAGACGCACCTGCTGACCGAGCTGGGCGCGCTGCCCACCCGCTTCCTGCTCGTCAACGACGAGGACCGGGTGGTGCTCTCCACCTCCCCGCGACGGCTGGTGGGGGAGCTGCTCCCCGCCGGCGCGTCCGAGGGCTCCGCGGCCGAGGTGCCCGGGGTGCCGTGGCGGGTGGTCCCCGTCGCCGACGCGGGCGTGCTGAGCGCCTGACGGCGGCCGCGCGGCGAAGAGATCGCCCGCTGGCTCTTGTCCTCAGAACTCTGCCTCTATAGGTTTTCGCGCGAACCTGTGGTCCACGGCACACCGTGCCCACGACGACTTCCTGGCAGACGAGGAGGCCCGGTGCACGACTCCGGACCGCACGCCGCACCGCTCGACGACGACGCCCAGCTCGCCGCGCTCGGCTATTCGGGGCAGTTCGAGCGGAGCATGGGGCTCTGGGCGAACATGGCGCTCGGCTTCACATACCTGTCCCCGCTGGTGGGCGTGTACTCGCTGTTCGCCTACAGCCTCTCGATCGGCGGCCCGCCGGCGATCTGGTGGATCGTCATCGTGGGCGCCGGCCAGCTGCTCGTCTCGCTGGTCTTCGGCGAGGTGGTCTCGCAGTACCCGCTGGCCGGCGGCATCTACCCGTGGGCGCGGCGGCTGTGGAACCGCCGGTACGCCTGGATCGTCTCGTGGGTCTACATCTGGGCGATCATCGTCACCGTCACCTCGGTCGCGCAGTTCGGCGGCGGCTTCGTCGCCGCGCTCTTCGGCATCGAGGCCACCCCGGGCGTCGCGCTCGCGACCGCCGTCGGGCTGCTGGCCCTCGCCTTCGCCATCAACTACAGCGGCACCCGCAACCTGGCCCGCATCGCCAAGATCGGTCTCGCGGCCGAGCTGATCGGCGTCATCGTGCTGGGGCTCTACCTGCTGCTGTTCCAGCGCGAACAGCCGTTCTCGATCTTCTTCGACACCCTGGGCACGGGTGAGGGCGGCTACCTCGGCCCGTTCCTGGCCGCCTCGCTGTCCGGCCTGTTCCTCTTCTACGGCTTCGAGGCGTGCGGCGACGTCGCCGAGGAGGTCTCCGACCCGACCCGCCGCATCCCGCGGGCGATGATCCTGACCATCCTCGTGGGCGGCGTCTCCGGCCTGCTGTCCTACGCCGGCTACGTGCTGGCCGCGCCGGACCTGCCGGCCATCGTCGCCGGGGAGGACCCCGACCCCATCCCGTCGATCCTCGAGAGCACCCTGGGCACCGCCGGGTCGAAGGTCTTCCTCGTCGTCACGGTGACGGCCTTCATCTCCTGCGTTCTCTCGCTGCAGGCGGCCGGCAGCCGGCTGCTCTACGCGTTCGCCCGCGACCGCATGCTGCCGGCCAGCGGCTGGCTCGCGCACGTCTCGAGCCGGCACGCCGTCCCCACGAACGCGCTGCTCGTCGTCTGCGTCGTCCCGATGCTCATCTGCCTGTTCGTCTTCTTCCAGCCCGACGCGCTGCCGCGGGTCACCGCCTTCGCGGTGCTCGGCATCTACATCGCCTTCCAGGCCGTCGTCCTGGCGGCGCTGCGGCAGCGGCTGAAGGGCTGGCGGCCGGCCGGGCTGTGGAACCTCGGCAGCGTCGGGCTGGTCGTCAACGTGCTGGCGCTGGCCTACGGGATCTTCGCGATCATCCTGCTGATCAAGCCCGCCCCCGGGACCGTGACGTTCCTCGACCGCTGGATCGTGGCGATCGGCCTGGCCATCGTGGCCGGCAGCGGCCTGCTCTACCTGTTCCTGGCCCGGCCCGACCGGCACTCCGCAGACATCCCCGAGGGCGACGCCCGCGAGGTGGCAGCACAGCTCCGTCAGATCCGGCGCGACGCCCCCCCGGGCGCCGCGCGCACCCAGGCGAGTGAGGAGATCCGATGAAGTTCAGCTACGCGATGTTGCCCGACTACTCGTTGGAGGAGGCGCTGCGAGCCATCGAGCTGGCCGACCAGCTCGGTTTCCACGCCGTCTACGCGGCCGACGAGACGTGGCACAAGGACCTGTGGCTGCTGTTCGCCGCAGCGGCGGCGCGGACCTCGAGGGTGCGGATGGGGCCCAGCGTGTCGTCGGTCACCCTGCGCGAACCGTCGCTCATCGCCCAGGCCACCGCCACGCTCGACGAGCTCACCGGGGGGCGGGCCGAGGTGGTCCTGTCCAGCGGCAACTTCGGGCTGCTCGCTCAGTACAAGATGGACTGGAAGCAGATGAAGCCGCTCTCGCGCACGATCGAGGGCGTCAAGGTCGTCCGGACCCTGCTCGACGAGGGTGCGATCACCTTCGACGGCGAGTTCTTCAAGTACGACGGCCTGTTCACCTTCGCCCGGCCGGTGCAGGAGCGGGTGCCGGTCATGATGGGCGCGATGCGCGGCCCGCGCTCGTTCGAGGCGGCGGCCGAGTTCTCCGACGGCTGCCACCAGGCCCTGAGCTACAGCCGCGAGGCGTACGAGTACGCGGCCGAGCACTTCCGGGCGGGGGCCGAGCGGGCCGGCAAGGACTGGACGACGCTCGACTTCGGGGCCTGGGTCGTCGTCGCGGTCGGCCGTGACTCGGCGGCGGCCAAGGAGGCCGCCCGCAGCATGGTCGGCATCTACGCCTCCTCGATGCCGGCCGAGCAACTCCAGCGGCACGGGGTGGACCCGGCGCAGCTCCAGCCGATCATCGACGCGATCGCCGGTGGTGACCTCGCCCGCGGCATCGAGCTGACCACCCCGGACATCACCGATCGGCTCTCCTTCGCCGGCACGCCGGACGAGGTGGTCGCCAAGATCCGCGAGATCGAGCCGGCCGGGGTCAACCACGTCATCGCAGCGATCAACGACGCCTCGATCGTCAAGGCGTTCACCGGCCGCGATGTGCCGGGCGTGGCGACGGTCGAGGAGCAGCTGCAGCTGATCCACGACGAGGTCATGCCGGCGTTCGCGCGCACCCCGGCGGGTGCGTCCGCCGGCTGAGCAGGGGGTCGACCGGCTCGCCCTCGCCGGGCGGGCCGGTCGACGCATACAGTCGCCCGGAAGCCCAGATCGCGCGGAAACCGTCGCGAGGAGTCCCCAGGAGGCCGCGATGACCGGCGTGCTCACCCCCGCCGCGTCCCTGCCGCAGGAGCGGCGGCTGGTCACCGAGGTGCCGGGGCCGCGCTCGCGCGAGCTGATGGCACGGCGGACGGCCGCGGTGTCCTCCGCGGTGGGCGGCACGCTGCCGGTCTTCGTCGAGCGCGCCGGCGGCGGCGTCCTGGTCGACGTCGACGGCAACTCGCTGATCGACCTCGGGGCCGGCATCGCCGTGGTCAACGTCGGCAACGCCGCGCCGGCCGTGGTGGAGGCGGTGCAGCAGCAGGTCGCCGCCTTCACCCACACCTGCTTCATGGTCACGCCCTACGAGGGCTACGTCGCGGTCAGCGAGGAGCTCAACCGGCTGACCCCCGGCGACCACGAGAAGCGCTCGGCGCTGTTCAACTCCGGCGCCGAGGCGGTGGAGAACGCCGTCAAGGTGGCCCGGGTGGCCACCGGCCGGTCGGCGGTCGTGGTGTTCGACCACGCCTACCACGGGCGCACCAACCTCACGATGGCGCTGACGGCGAAGGCGATGCCCTACAAGTCCGGCTTCGGGCCGTTCGCGCCCGAGGTGTACCGGGTGCCGATGAGCTACCCGTTCCGCGACCCGGAGAGCATGACCGGCGCCGAGGCCGCGGCCCGGGCGGTGGCCCTGGTCGAGAGCCAGATCGGTGCGGCCAACGTCGCCGCGGTGCTGATCGAGCCGGTCCAGGGCGAGGGCGGCTTCGTCGTCCCGGCGCCGGGCTTCCTGCCGGCGCTGGCGGAGTGGTGCCGGCAGGCCGGGGCGGTGTTCATCGCCGACGAGGTGCAGACCGGCTTCTGCCGCACCGGCGACTGGTTCGCCAGCGAGCACGAGGGCGTCGTCCCCGACCTGGTGACGACGGCGAAGGGCATCGCCGGCGGGCTGCCGCTGGCCGGGCTGACCGGCCGCGCCGAGCTGATGGACGCCGTCCACACCGGCGGCCTGGGCGGCACCTACGGCGGCAACCCGGTCGCCTGCGCGGCGGCGCTGGCGTCGATCCGCACGATGCGCGAGCAGGACCTCTGCGGTGCCGCGCGCGGGGTCGAGGACACCATGCTGCCCCGGCTGCGGTCGCTGCAGGAGCGGTTCCCGGCGATCGGCGACGTGCGCGGCCGCGGGGCGATGCTCGCTGTCGAGCTGGTGAGGACCGGGACGCTGGAGCCGGACGCCGCGCTCACCGGCCGCGTGGCCAGGGCCTCCCACGCCCGCGGCGTGCTCGTCCTGACCGCGGGCACGTTCGGCAACGTCCTGCGCTTCCTGCCGCCGCTGGTGATCGGCCACGACCTGCTGTCGGAGGCGCTCGACGTCCTCGAGGAGGCCTTCGCCGCCCAGGCCGGCTGATCGCGGGGGCCGCGCACCGTGACGCCGCGGTGACGCGCCCCGGCGACACTGGCCTTCCGGGCCCGCGGCGCGCGTCCGTGGGCCGCCCCGGGAGGAGGGCGCACATGACCGCCGCCACCATCGCCCCGCCGTACGTGGGCCACATCCTCCTCGACGTCCCCGCGGCGAACCCGACGCTCGGCTACGACAGGATCGCGGAGGCGCTGGCCGCGATCGTCCAGAACAGCGAGCCCCGCTTTGCCGTGGGCATCTTCGGTAGCTGGGGCAGCGGCAAGAGCACGCTGATGGAGAGCCTGGCCGCGCGGATCGACCGGGACCGCGCGGTCGTCGTCCCGTTCAACGCCTGGCAGTACGAGCGCGAGCCGCACATCGTCCTGCCTCTGCTGGACACGATCCGGGCCTGCCTGACCGCCTGGGCCGATGCCCATCCCCAGGAGCGCGGTCCGGCCGAGAACATCGCCCGGCGGATCGGCCGGGTCGTCCGTGCGCTCGCGCGGGGGCTGTCCGTCCAGGTGGGTGTTCCTGGCGCTATGACGATCGGGGTCGACGCCGACCGGGTGCTGGAGACGCTGAAGGCCGGGACGGCCGACGAGCCGGCCTCACCGCAGTCGGTGTACTACGCGGCGTTCTCGGAGCTGCAGGCGGCGTTCGAGCTGGTCGAGGCATCGCAGTTCACCCGGATCGTGGTCTTCGTCGACGACCTCGACCGCTGTCTCCCGGCCAGCGCGCTGAGCGTCATCGAGTCGATGAAGCTGTTCTTCGACCTGCCGGGATTCGTCTTCGTGGTGGGCATGGACCCACGGGTGATCGAGCGCGCCGTCCGGGTCAAGTTCCAGGAGGAGTTCCCGACGGACGGCGGCGATGAGGCCGCCGCCGTCAGGAAGCCCGAGCGTGACTACGCGAAGCAGCTCGAGCGTGACTACGTGAAAAAGATCATCCAGGTGCAGTGCAGTCTCCCCGAGATGGCCCCTGCCCAACTCGGTGAGTTGCTGGATTGGGTGATCTACAACGTGCAGCTGAGCGAGGAGCAGAAGCGCGACCTGGAAGAGGGCGGGCGGGTGCGCCGATACCTCGTCCACGTCGCGGCGGAGGGACGCGTCAATCCCCGGCAGGTCAAGCGCTTCGTCAACGCCTACACACTCCAGCGCATGGTCCAGGACGACCTCGACCCCGAAGCCCTGCTGGCGCTGCAGGTCCTAGAGTTCCGACCGGACTGGGAGACCGTGCGTGACGTGCTCCTGGCAGAACCGGACGTATTCCTGGCGGCGCTGAAGGTGTACCGCGGGGATGGCCCCGAGCCATCGGACGACCACGCGCTGGAGAACCTCTGGCCGCACCTCGCCGTGCTCCCGGCCGAACTCTCGGCCTTTCTGCGCTCCGAGGATGTGGCCCCTCTCGTCCTGAACGAAGGGCAGATCGACCGCTACCTGTCGAGCCTGGGATCCACGAGCAGCATCCCGGACTGGCTGCGGCAGGCGTTCCGCAACGTCGGGCAGCTCCGCCAGCAGATCCGCGAGCTGGGGCCGGACGTGCGGTGGGGCTCGGCCAGGGCGCGCGACGCAGCAGAGCGCATGAAAGCCCTGCGCGAACGGATCGCCGGCTACGGCGCGGACAACCCGGAGGTCCGGGACCGGGTCAACGGGCCGCTGGAGCGCATCCAAGAGGCGATCGAGGTGCTGTCACCCAGCGGTGCGACTCAGCCGCACGACGTGTCCCCGGAGGAGTTCGCCGCCTGGAGGCAGAAGGTCATGGGCGCTATCGACAAGCTCCAGGAGGAGTTCCGGCTCTTGCGTCGGTCGATATCCCCGCCCACGCCCTGACACGCCCTCGCTGGCGCCTCGACGTGCTCGACGAGGCCCTCGCCGCGGGAACGTCATCCTCCTGGGTCAGGAGGCCAGGGACCCCCCGGCCGGCTCGTCGAGCGTGGCGAGGTGCTCCAGCGGGAGGTCCAGGGCGCGGGCCAGCGCCGCGACGGTGAAGAAGGCCGGCGTGGGCACGCGGCCGGTCTCGATCTTGCGCAGCGCCTCGAGGCTCACGCCGGACGCCGCCGAGATCTCGGCCGGGCTGCGTCCGCCACGGGCCGCGCGCAGCAGGGCGCCCAGCCGGCGGCCGCGTTCGCGTTCGGCGGCCGTGAGCGGCGGTCGGACCATGCCGTGATACTAATACCGGGATAGGAATACCACCCCGGAGGGACGGTCATGGTCGAGCTGCGGACACCCGGCGAGATCGACGCGATGCGCGCGGCGGGGGAGGTGGTCGCCCGGGTGCTGGCCGCGGCGCGCGCCGCCGTCGTCCCGGGGGTGCGGCTGCGCGAGCTCGACGACCTCGCCCGCAGCGTCCTCGCCGACGCGGGCGCGACGTCGCCGTTCCTGGGCTACCAGCCGCACCGCTCGATGCCGCCGTACCCCGGCGTCATCTGCACCTCGGTGAACGACGTCGCGCTGCACGGCATCCCGTCGGCCCGGCGGCTGGCCGAGGGCGACCTGCTCAGCATCGACGCCGGCGCCGTCCTCGACGGCTGGGTCGGCGACTCGGCGATCTCGCTGACCGTCGGGACGGGCGCCCCGGCGGACCTCGCCCTGATCGACACCGCCGAGCGGGCGCTCGCGGCCGGCATCGCCGCGGCGGTGCCCGGTGGCCGCCTCGGGGACGTCTCGGCCGCGATCGCCGCCGAGGGCCGCGCCGCCGGCGTCGGCATCGACCCCTCCCACGGCGGGCACGGCGTCGGCCGCCGCATGCACGAGGAGCCGCACGTCCCCAACGAGGGCCGCGCCGGCCGGGGCCTGCGGCTGCGCGCCGGCCTGGTCATCGCCATCGAGCCGTGGTTCATGGCCGGCGGCGACGACACCTCGTGGATCGATGACGACGGCTGGGGCGTGCGGACCTCCGACGGCAGCCGCGCCGCGCACGTCGAGCACACCGTCGCCGTCACCGACGACGGCCCGCGCGTGCTCACTGCCGCGGGGTCAGCCGCCCTCGCGCATCCCCCACGGTGAGCCGTAGGCGGTGAGCAGGTCGAGGAACGGCACCGCGTCGAGCGCCTCCGGGCCGAGCACGCCGCTGCCCTGCCAGGCGCCGGTGGCCAGCAGCTCCATCGCCACGACCGGGTTGACCGCGGTCTGCCAGACCACCGCCTGGGCGCCGTACTCGCCCATCGACCAGGCGTTGTCGACCACGTGGTAGAGGTAGACCTCGCGCGGCCGGCCGTCGGTCCCGGTGCCGCGCACCCACAGCCCTGCGCAGGTCTTGCCCTCCATCAGCTCGCCCAGGCCCGCCGGATCGGGCAGGCAGGCGGCGACGACGTCGCGCGGTGAGACCTCCACGCCCCCGACCCGCACCGGCGTCGTGGAGTCCAGCCCGAGCTTGTGCAGGGTCTTGAGGACGTCGATGAACTCCTCGCCGAGGCCGTACTTGAAGGTCACCCGCCGGGCGTCGACCCAACGCGGCATGAGGAGCACCTCCTCGTGCTCCACGTTGACGCACTCGACCGGCCCGATGCCCTCGGGGAAGTCGAAGACCTCCGGCTCGCTGAACGGCGCGGTGGTGAACCAGCCCTTGTCCTTCTCCCACACCACCGGCGGGTTCAGGCACTCCTCGATCGTCGTCCAGATGCTGAAGGACGGCGCGAAGTCGTACCCGCGGACGGACAGGTCCGCCCCGTCCCGCACGCCCAGCTCGTCGATGGACGAGAACAGGTGGTCGGCCGCGTAGCGGGCGAAGACGTCGGAGAGCCCGGGCTCCACGCCGATGCCGACGAGCGCCAGCTGCCCGCGCGCCTCCCACTCGCCGGCCAGCGCGAACTGCTCGTCGCCGAGCTTGACCCCGGTCAGCTCGTACGGCCGCTCGGGGTGCGGCCGGGACAGCGACATCGCCATGTCCAGGTACGTCGCCCCCGCCTCCAGCGCGGCCCGGAACAGCGGCATCACGAACCGGGGGTCGGTCGCGTTGAGCAGGACGTCGCAGCGGTGCTCGGCCAGCAGCGCGCGGACGGCGGCCTCGTCGGAGGCGTCGACCCGGGCCGCGGTGAACCGGGGGTCGGCCACCGCGGCGACCGCCTTCTCCGCCCGGGCCGGGTCGTAGTCGGCCACCACCATCGCCTCGAAGAAGTCGCGGCGGGCCGCGATCGCGGTGACCGCGCCGCCGACGCCGCCGGCGCCGACCAGCAGGATGCGCATCGTTCTCCTCCGTTGCTTTCCGTGGTGATGCACAGTCGTAGCACGCGGAATGCTTGCGTACGGAGCGTTTGGCTGCGATAACCGTCGGATGAGCCAGCAGCACACGCAGGCGGAGGCCCCCGCCGAGCTCCGGCACAACGCGATCGGCTTCGTCGACGCCCTGGTCATCGGCCTCGCGTCGACCTCGCCGGCCTACTCCCTGGCCGCGGTGATCGGCGCCGTGGTGGCGCTGGTCGGGGTCAACGCGCCCGGCGTCTTCCTGGCGTCGTTCGTGCCGATGCTGCTCATCGCGTCGGCCTTCTACTACCTCAACCGGGCCGACCAGGACTGCGGGACGACGTTCTCCTGGGTCACCCGGGCGATGGGGCCCTGGGTCGGCTGGCTCGGCGGCTGGGCGATCGCCCTGACCGGCGTGCTGGTCATCGGCTCGCTGGCCGAGGTCGGCGTCCGCTACGGCCTCCTGGCCCTGCAGCTGGACGGCCTGGCGGAGAACACGTTCGTCCTGCGCGCGCTCTCCGTGCTGCTGATCCTCGTGATGACGGCGGTCTGCGTGCTCGGCACCGAGATCAGCGCCCGGCTGCAGAACGTGCTGATCATCCTGCAGATCCTCAGCCTGCTGGTGTTCGCCGTGGTCGCCATCGTGAAGGGCCTGTCCGGCGACGCCGTCGAGGGCGGGGGCCTGTCGCCGGAGTGGAGCTGGCTCAACCCGTTCGGCGCCGGCGGGGCGGCGCTCACCGGCGGCCTGCTGCTCGGCGTGTTCATCTACTGGGGCTGGGAGTCGGCGGTCAACCTCACGGAGGAGACCAAGGACTCGTCGTCCACCCCCGGGCGCGCGGCGATCGTCTCGACCGTCGTCCTGCTGGTCACGTACCTGGGGGTCGCCTACGCCGTCCTGATCTTCGCGGGACCGGGCTACCTCGAGGCCAACGCCGCCGAGGAGGACTTCATCTTCGCGCTGCTGGCAGGTGACGTGCTCGGCGGCTGGGACTGGGTGCTGCTGCTCGCGGTCGCGACCTCGGCGGTCGCCTCCACGCAGACGACGATCCTGCCTGCCTCGCGCACCGGCCTGTCGATGGCCCGGCGGCACGCCCTGCCGCACGGCCTGGCGCGCATCCACCCGCGCTTCCGCACCCCCGACGTCTCCACCTGGTGGGTCGCCGGCATCGCGATCGGCTGGTACCTGCTGGTCAGCTGGATCAGCGAGAACGCGCTGTTCGACTCGCTGACCGCGCTGTCGCTGCTGATCGCCTTCTACTACTCGCTGACCGGCATCGCCTGCGCCGTCTTCTACCGCCGCGAGCTGACCCGCAGCGTCAAGGACTTCCTGCTGATCGGCGTCGGCCCGGTCATCGGCTCGGCGCTGCTGATCTGGCTGCTGGTCGAATCGATCGGCGACCTCGCCGACCCGGCGAACTCCTACACCGGCGCGGCCTGGCTGGGCGTCGGCCCGCCGCTGGTCATCGGCGTCGCGATCTTCGTCATCGGCGTGGCCTTCATGCTCTTCTGGCGGGTGCGCGACGGCCGGTTCTGGCGGGAGCGGCCGACGACGTCGGACCGCATGCACGCCGACATCGCGGCCGGCCGCTCCGGCGCCGCCGTCGAGGACCCGGCCCCGTGAGCCCCAACTCCCAGCAGAGAGGAACCCCATGAGCATCGTCCTGGGCTACGACGAGTCCCCCGGGGCGCGGCGGGCGCTGGACCTGTCGATCGACCTGGCCGCCCGGCTGGGCGAGCCGCTGGTGCTCGTGTTCGGCGCCGCGCCGCCCGGCATGGTCGGCGAGGAGGCCGGCGAGCACTACAAGGCGCTGGCCGAGATCGGTCAGGCCGCCGCCGGCCAGGCCGTGCGGACGGCGGAGGCAGCCGGGGTGAGCACGGTGGTCGAGGTGCTGCCGGTCAAGCCGGTGGAGGCCCTGCTCGACGCCGCCGACCGGCACGACGCGCGGGTCATCGTGGTGGGCACCCACGGCGAGACGCCCCTGCGCGGGGCGTTCCTCGGCTCGGTGTCGCACAAGCTGCTGCACCTGTCCGACCGCCCGGTGCTCGCCGTCCCGCCCGAGCGCGACTAGCGAGATCGGCGCTCTCGCACGCTTCCACCCGTGAAAGCGTGCGAGAGCGCCGATGTCGCCGGCTACAGGCGGGTCCAGGCCTCCGTCAGGACCGAGCGCAGGACCTGCTCCATCTCGTCGAACTCGGCCTGGCCGCAGATCAGCGGCGGGGCGAGCTGGATGACGGGGTCGCCGCGGTCGTCGGCGCGGCAGTAGAGGCCGGCGTCGAACAGCGCCCCGGACAGGAACCCGCGCAGCAGCCGCTCGGACTCGGCGTCGTCGAAGGTCTCCTTGGTCGTCTGGTCCTTGACCAGCTCGATGCCGTAGAAGAACCCGTCGCCGCGGACGTCGCCGACGATCGGCAGGTCGAGGAGCTTCTCCAGCGTGGTGCGGAAGGCGCCCTCGGTCTCGAGCACGTGCCGGTTGAGCTGCTCGTCGTCGAAGATGTCGAGGTTGGCCAGCGCGACGGCGGCCGAGACGGGGTGGCCGCCGAACGTGTAGCCGTGCGGGAAGCTGGTCGCTCCCTGCAGGAACGGCTCCATGACCCGGTCGGAGGCGATCATCGCGCCGATCGGCGAGTAGCCCGACGTCATGCCCTTGGCGCAGGTGATCATGTCGGGCACGTAGCCGAACTTGTCGCAGGCGAACGTCGTGCCGAGCCGGCCGAAGGCGCAGATCACCTCGTCGCTGACGAGCAGGACGTCGTGCCGGTCGCAGATCTCGCGGACCCGCTCGAAGTAACCGGGTGGGGGAGGGAAGCAGCCGCCGGCGTTCTGCACCGGCTCGAGGAAGACGGCGGCGACCGTCTCGGGGCCCTCGAAGAGGATCGCCTGCTCGATCTGGTCGGCGGCCCAGCGGCCGAAGGCCTTGGGGTCGTCGCCGAACACCGGCGCCCGGTAGATGTTCGTGTTCGGCACCCGGAACGTGCCCGGCACCAGCGGCTCGAAGTCGGCCTTGAGCGCCGGCAGCCCGGTGATCGACAGCGCGCCCTGGGTGGTGCCGTGGTAGGCCACCGCGCGGCTGATGACCTTGGTCTTGAGCGGCTTGCCGACGAGCTTGAAGTACTGCTTGGCGGCCTTCCAGGCGGTCTCGACGGCCTCGCCGCCGCCGGTGGTGAAGAAGACCCGGTTCAGGTCGCCGGGCGCCGCGGCCGCGAGCCGCTGCGACAGCTCGATCGCGGCCGGGTGGGCGTAGGACCAGAGGGGGAAGAAGGCCAGCTGCGCGGCCTGCTTCGCCGCGGCCTCGGCGAGCACCCTGCGGCCGTGGCCCGCCTGGACGACGAACAGCCCGGCCAGCCCGTCGAGGTAGCTGCGGCCGCGGTCGTCGAAGATCCGTGCGCCCTCGCCGCGGACGATCACCGGCGGCGGGGCGTCGGCGTAGGCGCCCATCCGCGAGAAGTGCAGCCACAGGTTGTCGGCGGCGCCCGGGCCGACGGGCGAACCGCCGGTCGTGACGTCCTGCTCGGTGGTGGTCATGTGCGGATCCCGTCGTCCGGAGGGCCGTGCAGCACTCGGATCGTAGCGATCGGGCGTCTCAGCTGACGAGGTCGTTGCCCGCCGCGCGACGGGCACGGTAGGCGGCCACGTGCTCCCGGTTGGCGCACGCCCCGTCGCAGAAGCGGCGGGACCGGTTGCGCGTCAGGTCCACGAGCACGTCGCCGCAGCCGTCGCGGGCGCAGGTGCGCAGCCGGTCCAGCTCGCCCGCCCGGACGAGGTCGGCCACGGCGAGGGCGGCCTCGACGGCCATCCGGTCGGCCAGCGGCGCGTCCGGGTCGGTCGCGTGCAGGTGGTAGGGCCAGCCGCCGTGCCGGACCAGCTGGGGCAGCGCCCGCGCGTCGCGGAGCAGCCGGTTGACGACGGCGACGACCTCGTCGACGTCGCCGGACCACAGCCGGCGCAGCTGCGGCCGCAGCCGCCGGATCTCGGCCACCTCGGCCTCGTCGCCGCGGATCGCGCCGGTCCACTCCCACCGGTCGAGGAACCGGGCCAGGGCGGCCGGGTCGGGCAGCTGCTCGCCGGCGGAGCCGGCCGTGTTGACCAGCGCGGCGGCCGCGGCGAGGCCGACCTCGGTGTCATGGGCGAACGGCACGGTTGCTCCTGACATCTGCTAGCGTGCGACGTGTCAGGATCGTACGTCGGTTAGCCCCTGACATGAGGAGCGCGGCATGGCCCGGGTGCGCGGCTGGTCGGGACTGGCCATGGCGGTCGGCTCCGGCGCGGCCTTCGGGACGTCGGGGGTGCTGGCCCGGTCGCTGCTCGACAGCGGGTGGTCGGCGGCCTCGGCGGTCACCGTGCGCGTCGCCGTCGCGGCCCTGGCGCTGACCGTCCCGGCGGTCCTGCTGCTGCGGGGCCGGTGGCCGCTGCTGCTGCGCAACGTCCCGGCGGTGCTGGCGTTCGGCCTCGTCGCGGTGGCCGGCTGCCAGCTGGCGTACTTCCTGGCGGTGTCCCGCCTGTCGGTGGGCGTCGCGCTGCTGCTGGAGTACTCCGGCGTCGTCCTCGTCGTCCTGTGGACGTGGCTGCGCTCCGGCCGCCGGCCGTCGACGACGACGCTGGTCGGGGTCGCGGTCGCGGTGGCCGGCCTGGCGCTGGTCCTCGACGTGCTCGGTGACGTGCGCGTCGACCCCGTCGGCGTCGTGTGGGGCCTGGTCGCCGCCGTCGGGCTGGCCGTCTACTTCGTCGTGTCCGCCCGCACCGACGACGCGCTCCCGCCGCTGGTCACCTCGTGGGCCGGGATGGCGGTCGGCGCGGTCGTCCTCGGCCTGGCCGGGCTGGTCGGGGTCGTCCCGTGGGCGGTGACCGGCGCGCCGGTGGAGCTGGCGGGGCAGCGGACGTCGTGGCTGGTGCCCGTCCTCGGCCTGGGGCTCGTCGCCGCGGCCCTCGCCTACGTGCTCGGCGTGGCCGCCGTCCAGCGCCTCGGGGCGCGCCTGGCCTCCTTCGTCGGGCTGACCGAGGTGCTGTTCGCCGTGCTGTTCGCCTGGCTGGCGCTGGGGCAGCGGCCCGGCCCGCTGCAGCTGGCCGGGGGCGCGGTGGTGCTCGCCGGCATCGTGCTGGTCCGGCTGGGCGAGCGGTCGCCGGAGGCGGTCGTGGAGATCCCCGACCCCGTGCCCGCGCGCTGAACGGCGGGCGCAGAGCCCAGGGAGCGCCGCTCAGCGCTTGCGGCGGCGGCTACCGCCGTGCCAGTCCTCCTCGCGCCCGACCTCGCCGGGTCGGACGCCGAACGCCGGCAGCTGCGGCCGCTCCCGCAGGCTGCGCTTCAGCTCCGCGAACCCGGGGAAGCCGGCGAGCGCGACCACGTGGTCCCACAGCTCGACGGCGTCGTCCTCGTCCGGCAGCCGGCTGATGACCGGGCCGAAGAACGCCACGCCGTCCGGGGGGCGGAAGTGCAGGATCGGTGTCCCGACGTCCTTGCCGGTGAGGCCCAGCGCCTCGTCGGTCTCGGCGCGGATCTCCGCGTCCCACGCCTCGTCGAGCAGCGCGCCGGCCAGCTCCGCCGGCAGGCCGGCCTCGGCGAGCGCCGGCGCGACGAACCCGGGGGTGTCCCGCTGCTCCCCCGCCCGCCACTCGCCGCGGTCCACCTCGAAGACGTGCCGGCCCAGGACCTCGTACAGGCGGCCCACGGCGTCGCGCCCGTGCTCGGCCCGCGTGCGGGCCGCGACCCGCAGCAGCCGCAGGCCGGCGGTGTGGCCGGCCTCGTACTCGGGTGGGAAGTGGGCGTCGTAGTCGACGTGGGCGTTGAGCAGCCGCAGGGAGACGAACCGCCAGTCCACCTCGTGGTCGCGGCGTGCCGCCACCAGCCGCACCCACTTCGACGTCATCCAGGCGAACGGGCAGACGGGGTCGAAGTAGAAGTGCAGATCGGCGTCGGTCACGCCGGGAGGCCTGCCCACGGGCCGCCCCAGCGAACCGCGTGCGGCGGCGTCAGGCGAGCAGCGACTCGATCGCGGTGCGGACCTCGGGGGCGTCGGGCTGCGTCTTCGGGCGGAACCGCGCGACGACCTCGCCCCGGGCGTCGACGAGGAACTTCTCGAAGTTCCACTGGACGTCGCCGGCCTCGCCGGACGCGTCGGTGCTGCCGGTCAGCCGCTGGTAGACCGGGTGCGCGCCGTCGCCGTTGACCTCGATCTTCTCGGTCAGCGGGAAGGTGACGCCGTAGGTCGCGGAGCAGAAGGCGGCGATCTCCTCGGCGCTGCCGGGCTCCTGACCCAGGAACTGGTTGCACGGGAAGCCGACGACGGTGAACCCGCGCGGCCCGTACTCCTCCTGCAGTGCCTCGAGCTGCGTGTACTGCGGGGTCAGGCCGCACCGGCTGGCCACGTTCACGACCAGCGCCGGGCGGCCGCCCGTCAGCTCGCCGAACGTCGTCTGCTCGCCCTGCAGCGTGGTCACGGGCACGTCGAGGAGGTCGCTCATGCCCGGCGCAGCACCTCGACCGGCACGGCTATTCCAGGCTGCTGGCGTCGTCGGGCACGTCGACGGCGTGCTGCCGCAGCGCCTCGAGCGGCACGACCTCGAGCGCGCGCTCGTTGGTGGCGGCCAGGACGACGCCGGCGGCCGTGCCCGCCTGGTAGGCCTGCAGCCACCGCGCCGCCACCACGCACCACCGGTCGCCCGGCCGCAGCCCGGGGAAGGCGAACTCCGGCCGCGGCGTGGTCAGGTCGTTGCCCAGCTCGCGCTGCATGGCGAGGAACTCGGCCGAGACGACGACGCAGACGGTGTGGCTGCCCAGGTCCTCGAGCCCGCTGGAGCACAGCCCGTCGCGGTAGAAGCCGGTGACCGGGTCGGTGCCGCACGGCTGCAGGGGGTCGCCGAGGACGTTGCGCTGCTCGGTCACGGGCGCTCCTCGCGCGGGGCCGCCATCGGGATGTCGACGGGCGACACATGATGGCATCGTGCGGGCGTGACCGACGCGCCCGAGGTGCTGTGGCGGCCGACCCCGGAGTTGGCCCGTGCCAGCCGCATCGCCCGCTTCGCCGCCCGCGTCGCGGAGCGGCGCGGACTCGACTTCGGCGATCCGCCCGACTACGACGCGCTGTGGCGCTGGTCGGTCGAGCACCTCGACGCGTTCTGGGCCGAGGTGGCCGACTGGAGCGGCGTGCTGCCCGGCGTCCGGGACGACGAGGTGCTCGCCGACCGCCGGATGCCCGGCGCCGTCTGGTTCCCCGGCCGCACGCTCAACTACGCCGAGCAGGCGCTGCGCCACGAGGGCACGGCGCTGATCGTGACCAGCGAGGACGCCGGGCCGGCCGAGGTGACCTGGGCCGACCTGCGCGGGCAGGTCGGCGCGTTCGCCGCGACGCTGCGCCGCCTCGGCGTGCGCCCGGGCGACCGGGTCGCCGGCTACCTGCCGAACGTGCCGGAGGCCGTGGTCGCGTTCCTCGGGGCGGCGTCGATCGGCGCGGTGTGGTCCTCCTGCGCGCCGGACTTCGGCACCCGCGCCGTCCTCGACCGCTTCGCCCAGATCGAGCCCGTCGTCCTCGTCGCCACCGACGGCTACCGCTTCAACGGCAAGGACTACGACCGGCGCGACGTCGTCGCGCAGCTGCGCGAGGGCCTGCCCACCGTGCGGACGACGATCGCCGTCCCGCGGCTGCACCCCGGCGAGGTGCCCGACGGCGCCCTGCCGTGGGCCGAGGCGGTGACCGAGGTGCAGGAGCCGGAGTTCGCGCCGCTGCCCTTCGACCACCCGCTGTGGATCGTCTACTCCTCGGGCACCACCGGGCTGCCCAAGGGGATCGTCCACGGGCACGGCGGCGTCGTGCTCGAGCAGATCAAGGCGGCCCAGCTGCAGATGGACGTCGGGCCGGGCGACCGGTTCTTCTGGTACAGCTCGACCGCCTGGATCATGTGGAACATCTCCACGTCGGCGCTGCTGTCGGGCGCGACGGTGATCGTGCACGACGGCGCCCCCGCGTACCCCGCCGTCGACGCCCAGTTCGCCCTGGCCGCGCGCACCGGCATGACCTACCTCGGCACCAGCGCCGGTTACCTGACCGCGTGCGAGAAGGCGGGGATCCGGCCGGGGGAGACCCACGACCTGTCCGCGCTGCGCAGCATCGGGTCCACCGGGTCGCCGCTGCCGGCCGCGGCGTTCCGCTGGGTCTACGAGGCGGTGAAGCCCGACGTCGTGCTGGGCTCGCTGTCGGGCGGCACCGACGTCGCCACCGGGTTCATCGGCAGCTCACCCCTGCTGCCGGTGGTCGCCGGCGAGCTGCAGCGGCCGAACCTCGGCGTCGCCGTCGCCTCGTGGGACGAGGCCGGCCGTCCGGTGGTCGGCGAGCTCGGCGAGCTGGTGGTCACCGAGCCGATGCCGTCGATGCCGCTGTACTTCTGGAACGACCCCGACGGCAGCCGCTACCGGGAGGCGTACTTCGAGCCCTGGCCCGGCGTCTGGCGGCACGGCGACTGGCTGGAGTTCACCGAGCGCGGCACCTGCGTGATCACCGGCCGGTCGGACTCCACGCTCAACCGCGGTGGGGTGCGCATGGGGACGGCGGACATCTACGCCGCCGTCGAGTCGATCCCCGCCGTCCTGGACTGCGTGGTGCTCGGCGTGGAGCAGCCCGACGGCGGCTACTGGATGCCGCTGTTCGTGCAGCTGGCGCCGGGGGAGGAGCTCACCGACGACCTGGTCGCCGAGATCAGGTCGGCGATCCGGACGACGGCCAGCCCGCGGCACGTGCCCGACGAGGTGATCGCCGTCCCCGGGGTGCCACACACCCGCACCGGCAAGCGGCTGGAGGTGCCGCTCAAGCGGCTGTTCCAGGGCGTCGACCCGGCGAAGGCGGTCAACCCCGGCGCCGTCGACGACGCCGCGCTGGTCGACCACTACGTCGAGCTCGCCCGGCGTCGCCGCGGCTGACCGCTCCCGGCGCCGGGACCGCGGAGAAGGGGCCGGAGAGGGCGGCCCACTGGAGCAGCAGCATGGTCTTGGCGTCGGCGATCTCGCCGGTGCCGACCATCGCCAGCGCCGTCGTGAACGGCAGCTCGACCACCTCGATGTCCTCGCCCTCGTCGGCCAGACCGCCGCCGGCGCCGGTGCGGTCGGCCGGCGTGTACGGCCCCGCGTAGCAGTACAGCCGCTCGGTCACCGAGCCCGGGCTGGTCCACGGCGCGAAGATCAGCGTCAGCGGACCCACCTGGACGCCCAGCTCCTCGGCGGCCTCCCGGCGGATCGCGGTCTCGGGGTCGTCGTCGTCCAGCAGCCCGGCGGCGGTCTCGACGAACATCCCGTCGGGGTGGCCGTTGACGTAGACCGGGAAGCGGAACTGGCGGGTGAGCAGCACGGTCCCGCGCGCGACGTCGTGGAGCAGGACCGTCGCACCGTTGCCGCGGTCGTAGGTCTCGCGCCGCTCGGTGGTCCACCGGCCGTCGCGGTGCCGCTGGTCGAACGTCGTCCGGCGCAGCACGTGCCAGCCGCTGGCCAGCAGCTCGACGTCGCGGACCACGACGTCGGGGTTGCCGGCCAGGTCGCGGCCCACCCGGTCGAGCCCCGTGCGGCCGCGGGCGTCGGGGACGTCGACGCCGGGGGTGCTCACGACGCCCCCGGCACGTCGGCGGGATCGGTCCACACCGGGATCCCGCGGGCGCGGGCCAGCTCGACCATCTCGTCGGAGCCGACCGACGCCCCGGGCAGCCGCAGCACGCCGTCGACGCGCGCCCCCAGCCGGCGGCCCACCGGGTGGAACACCTCGTCGAAGGCGGCGTCGCCCACCCGGGTGGAGCCGGCCAGCTCGGCCAGCGGCAGCGCCAGGTCCTCGCCGTTGACCGCGAGGTGGCCGGCCCGGAACAGGTCGAGGGTCGCCTGCCGGATCCGGCGGTGGTTGGCCGCGATCTTCCCGGGGTCGTCGCCCGTGCCGCTCCGGTAGGGGCCGGCGACCAGGATCATCAGGCTCATGCGCAGGTGACCTCCACGTCCGCGTCGTCGAGCGCGGCGAGGGTCTCCTGCGCCGCGGGGGTGAGGCGGGGGTCGCGGGCGCTGGCGTCGGTCACCAGGCGCTCGGCCGCCCCCAGGTCGGCCACGCGGGCGAACGCGCGGACGCCGAGCTTCGACGCGTCGGCGACGACGAGGGTGCGCGCCGACGCGCGCAGCCCGGCCTGCTTCACCGCCGCGTCCTCGAGCGTGAACTCCGACCAGCCGGCGGCGGTGATGCCGCCGATCGACATCACGAACACGTCGAAGGAGAGCGTCGCCAGCACCGCGGTCGCCGCCGGGCCGGCGATGCTGCGCTCGCCGGGGCGCACCTCGCCGCCCACCACCAGCAGCCGGATGCCCGGCTGGTCGGCCAGCACCTCGGCCACCGGCAGGCTGAGCGCGGCGACGGTCAGCGGCGCCCGGTCCACCAGTGCGCGGGCGACGTGCACCGTCGTCGTCCCGGCGTCGAGCAGCACGGTCGAGCCCGGCTCGACCAGCTCCGCCGCGGCCCGGCCGATCCGGTCCTTGAGGCCGGCCTGCCAGCCGGCCCGCGCGGCGAAGCCGTTCTCCGGCGCGTCGACCGCGACCGCGCCGCCGCGCACACGTCGGACCAGCCCGCGCTGCTGCAGCTGGTCGAGGTCGCGGCGGACGGTCATCTCGCTGACGCCCAGCCGGGCCGCGAGGTCGCCGAGCGTCGCCGTGCCGGCGTTGCGGACCAGCCGCAGCGTCACGTCGAGTCGCTCGGGCACCGCCATGATCCCGATTCTCACATGCTGTTGATAGATCTGTGAAGAACTTGTCATCGCATGGCGTCGATCACGATCACGGGTGACCGGATCCGGCGCGGGGAACGACCCGTGCCGATCACGTCTTCAGCGAGGAGGACGAGGCCATGACCTCGACGGACGAGACCTGGGAGCCGCAGCCGCCGGTGCTGCTGCCGCCGTGGCACACGCCCCAGCGGGAGAAGCTGCAGGAGCAGGCCCGCCAGTTCGCGGTGGAGGAGGTGCTGCCCGTCGCGAATGAGCTGGACCCGCGGAAGGGCGAGATCCCGGCGTCCCTGCTCGGGCGGCTGGCCGAGCTCGGCTACTTCGGCATCACCGTGCCGGAGGAGCACGGCGGCCTGGGGCTGGGCGTCTTCGAGTACTGCATGGTCTCCGAGGAGCTGGCCCGCGCCTGGATGAGCACCGCCAGCATCCTGGCCCGCTCGCAGGGCCTGGGGACGGCGGTGGCCGACCCCGACCGCCGCGCCGAGCTGCTGGGCCGCAGCGCCCGTGGCGACTGGATCGGCGCCATCGCGCTGTCCGAACCCGACGCGGGGTCCGACCTCGCCGGCGTCTCCACCCGCGCCGTCCTCGACGGCGACGAGTGGGTGGTGACCGGCCGCAAGCGCTGGTGCGGCAACGCGAAGGCGGCCGACTTCATCCAGGTGCTGGTCCGCGAGCGCGACCCCGGGCCGGGGGAGTCCCGCTCGAAGGGCCTGGTCAACCTGCTGCTGGAGAAGGAGCGCGGCGAGTTCCCGGAGGGCCTCACCGGCTACCCGATCGACAAGGTCGGCTACCACGGCTTCCTCACCTGGGACCTGACCTTCGACGGCGTCCGGGTCCCGAGGGACAACGTCATCGACGAGGCGCGGGCCGCGCGGGAGGACAGCGACGCGGAGGGCGAGGCGGCCAGGCAGGCCGGGTTCGCCGAGGCGCAGAAGTTCCTCAACACCGCCCGCGTGCACACCGCCGCCCGGGCCGTCGGCCTGGCCCGCGCCGCGCTCGAGGACTCGATCCTCTACCTGCAGGAGCGCGAGCAGTTCGGCCACCCGATCGGCGACTTCCAGGCGCTGCGCTTCGCCGTCGCCGAGATGGCCGCGCAGGTCGAGCAGGCGCGGACCTTCTACCGGCAGGTCGCCCACCTCATCGACCTGGGCATCCGCTGCGAGAAGGAGGCCTCGATGGTGAAGCTCGAGGCCACCGAGATGGCCGTGCGGGTGACCAACCAGGCGATGCAGCTGCACGGCGGCAACGGCTACACCACCGAGCGGCAGGTGGAGCGGCACTGGCGCGACGCCCGGCTCACCACGATCTTCGAGGGCACCAGCGAGATCCAGAAGCGGATCGTCAGCGACCGCCTGCTCCCCCGCAGCCCGCTCGCCTGAGATGGAGTGGATCCGTGCGGGTCACCTGCACGGATCCACTCCACTAGCGTCGGGCCCGTGCGGTGGGGGCTGGTCGGGGCGAGCGACATCGCCGCGGGCTCGATCATCCCCGGTATCCGCGCCCAGCCCGGCGGCCGCGTCGTCGCCGTGCACAGCCGGTCGGCCGAGCGGGGCGCCGGCTACGCGCGGCGGCACGGCATCGAGCGCAGCCACGACACCCTCGACGCGCTGCTCGCCGACCCCGAGGTCGACGCCGTCTACGTCAGCACCACCAACGACCGGCACGCCGCCGAGGCGATCGCCGCCGCGCGCACCGGCCGGCACGTGCTGTGCGAGAAGCCCCTCGCGCTCACCCTCGCCGACGCCCGCGCGATGGTCGACACCGCGGCCGCCGCCGGGGTGGTGCTGGCCACCAACCACGGCCGCCGCAACGACCCCGCGCTGCGGGCCGCCCGCGACCTCGTCCGGGCCGGCGCCCTCGGCATCCCCCGGGCGGCCCGCACGACCACCGCCGTCCTGCTGCCCGAGCGGCTGCAGGGCTGGCGGCTGCGGGGCGGCGCCGGCGGCGGGGTGGCGCTCGACCTGCTGGTCCACGACGCCGACACGCTCCGCTTCGTCCTCGACGACGACGTCGCCGCGGTGCAGGCCGCCGCGGCGGCGCACGGCACGGGCGAGGACCCCGCCGACGACGTCGTCGCCGGGGTGCTGACCACCGCCCGCGGCCTGCTCGCCTCGTTCCTGTGCTCCTTCGCCACCCCCCACGGCGCGAGCGCAGTCGAGGTGTTCGGCGAGGACGCCGCGCTGCGCGCCGAGCGGGAACCGGGCCGGCCGTCGTCCCTGGTGGTGCGCACGCCCTCCGGCGAAGAGGAGGTCGCGCTGCCCGAGGCCCCGGCGGTCGGCGTCGCCACCGTCGCGGCGTTCGAGGCGGCCGTCCGCGGCGAGGGCGCGCCCACGGCCACCGGCCAGGACGGCGTCGCCTCGCTCGCGGTCGCGCTGGCCGCGCTCGAGTCCGCGCGGACCGGCGTCCGCGTCCTCGTCGCCTAGCTAGTCGCGCTGCCGCGCCGCGAGGGCACGGTCGACCGCCTCGGCCGACAGCACCTCCTCCAGCGCCGATCGGGCGGCGCCCACCACCCCGGCGCGGGCGCCCAGGCCGCTGGCCACCACCCGCAGCCCGCGGGCGGCCTGCGGCTGGGTGCGCTGGTAGAGCCGTTCCCGGACGGCGCCGACGAAGTGGTCCTGCGCCAGCCCGAGGTCGCCGCCGAGGGCGAGGATCCGCGGGTTGAGCAGGCTCACCGCGGTCGCCAGGACGTCCCCGATCATCAACCCGGCCTCGCGGACCAGGCGGGTCGCCTCGGGGTGGCCGCCCAGCGCCAGGTCCACGACCGACCGGGTGTCCGGGGCGTCGACGCCCAGCTCGCGCAGCGTGCGGGCCAGCGCCCGCCCGCTCGCCGACGCCGCGAGGCAGCCGCGCGCTCCGCACACGCACAACGGGCCCTCCTCCGGACTGGTGATCCGGACGTGGCCGATGTCGCCCTCCGCGGCGTCCGCGCCGCGCAGCACCGCGCCGTCGACCACCATGCCGGCGCCGATGCCGGTCGCGACCTTGACGAACAGCAGCGGGGAGGCGTCGGGGTGCTCGCTGTGGAACTCGCCGAAGGCCATGGCGTTGGCGTCGTTGTCGACGACGCAGGGGACGCCGAAGCGCTCGGCCAGGGAGTCGCGGACCGGGTGGTCGTGCCAGCCCGGCATGACCGAGGTGTGCTGCACGACGGTCCCGGTGCCCACGTCGACCGGGCCCGGGACGCCGACCCCGAGGCCGAGCACCCGGCGGGACGCCACGCCGGCGCCGTCGAGCATGGTCCGCCAGCGGTCCTCCACCCAGGCGAGCACCTTCTCCGGGCCGTCGGCGAGGACGAGGTCGTGCACCTCCTCGGCGAGCGGGAGGCCGGCCAGGTCGCAGACGGCCAGCGTCGCGTGCGCGGCGCCGAGATCGGCGGCGAGCACGACGCCGCCGGAGCCGTCGAGGCTCAGCACCTGCGAGGGGCGGCCGCGGACGCCGGACTCGCGGCCCGACTCGCGCAGGTAGCCGGCGTCGACCAGCTGGTCGACGCGGGCGGCCACGGTCGAGCGGGACAGGCCGGTGAGCTCGATCAGGTCACCCCGGGTGCGTGCCTTGCCGCGGCGGATCAGATCGAGCAGGTGCCCCGCACGCTCGGCGCGCTCGACCAGTTCCTCACCCCTTCTCGGCCCCGGCGGTCAGGCCGCCGGTCAGCAGCCGCTCGCTGGCGAAGAACAGTATGACGATGGGGAGGGTCAGCACGACCGAACCCGCCATGAGGACCGTCGTGGGGATCTCGATGCTGCCGGCGAGCTGGGACAGGCCCAGCGAGACGGTCCACCGTTCGCGGTCCTCGACGAGGAAGAGCAGCGCGAACAGGAACTCGTTCCACGCGATCATGAAGATGAACAGCGCGTTGGACAGGATGGCCGGCATCGCCAGCGGCAGGGTGATCTTGCGCAGGATGGTGAGCCGGCTGGCGCCGTCGACCGCCGCCGCCTCCTCGATGCTGGCCGGCACGGTCTGGAAGTAGTTGCGCAGCGTGTAGATCGACACCGCGACCGTCTGCGAGACGTAGACCAGCACCAGCGCGGCCAGCGAGCCCCGCAGCCCGATCCGGGTGAAGAACACGAACAGCGGGACGGCCAGCAGGATGGCCGGGAACAGGTAGACCGACAGGAACAGGACGCTGACCTGCCGCCGGCCGGGGAACTGCAGCCGGGCGATCGCGTACGAGCCGAGGATCGCGAACAGCAGCGTCACCAGGACGGTGCCGAGCGCGATCAGCCCGCTGTTGCGGATGAACCCGAGGAACCCCTGCCCGCCGTCCTCGGTGGAGGCGAGCACCTCCCGGTAGGTGCTGGCCGTGAGCTCCGAGAGCGTCGGCCACAGCCGGCTGGGGTCCTGGACCAGCGAGCTCAGGTCCCGGAACGACAGCAGCACCATGTAGTAGAAGGGGAACAGGGTGAACAGCATCAGGAAGACGATCACGACCCAGCGCAGGACCCCGAACACCCGCGTCTCGACCGAGTAGCGCGACCACCCCTGCGGGCGCGGCGCGCGGGGCGGCGGCCCGCCGGGCGCGGTCGGCACGTCGGCCGGGACGGTGGAGACGCCGCCCATCAGGCCACCTCGTCCTTCGCCGCGAACCGGTAGTAGACCGTGACCAGCACCGTGAGCACCGCGGCCAGGACCAGCGCCTGGGCCGAGGCGGCGCCGATGTCCCCGCGGCTGACCAGGTAGTCGAAGACCCGCACGCTGATCACCTCGGTGCCGGCGCCGCCGCCGGTGAGCAGGTAGATGTCGTCGAAGTTGTTGAACGTCCAGATGAAGCGCAGCAGCGCCAGGACGGCGATGGTCGGCAGCAGCTGCGGCCACACCACGTGCCGGAAGACCTGCGTCGGCGTGGCCCCGTCGACGCGGGCCGCCTCCTCCAGCGTCGCGGGGGCGGCCTGCAGCCGGGCGGTCAGGAAGAGGAAGGCGAACGGGAACGAGCGCCACATCTCGAAGACGATGACCGTGAGCAGGGCCCACGGGCGCTCGGAGAGGAAGGCGATCGGCTCGTCCCAGCCGAGCAGCCCGGTGCCGACCTCGTTCACGATGCCGAACTGCGGGTTGAGCATCACGCCCCACACGAACGTCGCGGCCACGACCGGCGCCACGTAGGGCAGCAGCAGCGACGCCCGGACGAACGTGCGGCCGCGGAAGGGGGCGCGCAGGGCCAGCGCCGCGACCAGGCCCAGCCCGATCGCCGCCACCGTGCCGCCGGTGGCGTAGACGAGCGTGGTGACCAGCGAGCTCCAGAAGCCGGGCGAGGTGAACACGTCGACGAAGTTGTCGAGCGTGTAGTCGCCGAACAGCCCCGCGCTTCTCAGCCGGATCAGCCGCAGGTCCTGGAAGGCCAGCACGACCGTCCAGAGGATCGGCAGCACGACCAGGACGACGACCACGACGACGGTCGGCGAGATCAGCGCCAGGCCGAAGCGCGACTCGCGCCACTGGTGACCGCGGATCCGGGCGCCCCGCGGGCGGCCGCCGGACGGCTCGCCCACGGGGACGACCGGTCCTCCGGTCAGCCCGCTGTCACTGCCGGTCATCGCCGATCAGTCCAGACCGTCGGCGATCTCCTGGAGCGCGTCGGCGGCCTGTTGCGCCGCCTCCTCGGGACTGACCTGCCCGCCGGTCATGGCGGCGATGGCCTCCGGCACGGGCAGCTCACCCAGGGATGCGCCGATCAGTGCCCCCTGGCCCTGGGAGATGCCCCACGGCGCGATCGTGTCCGGGGCCTCCTGCAGGGCGGTCAGCACGTCCTGCGAGTAGAAGTCCGAGAGCGGGGCCTTGGTGTCGACGCCCGCGGGGAGGGTGGCCCAGGCGTCGATGTAGCGGGTCGGCTCGTCGGCGGTGCCCTGGCGGGTCGGCACCTTGCCCTCCGGGGCGAAGCCGATCCACTGCTCGTAGCCCTCCTCCATCATGTAGGCCACGAACTGCTGGGCTGGGTCGGCGTCGGCGTCGACGGTGACCGCCCACGAGACGACCTCGCCGAACTGCGCCCCCTCGTCGCCGTCCGGGCCGGTGATCGTGGTGACCACGCCGCTGTTGCGCGCCAGGAACGCGGGGTCGGCCGTGCACTCGGCGCAGCTCGGCAGGGCGTCGTTCCGCAGGCCGGCCATCTCGTCGAGGATGAACGACGACCACACCACCATCGCGGCCTGTCCGGCGAAGTAGGCGGCCCGGGTGGTGTCGACGTCCTGCGCGCCCGCGACCGAGTACTGGGTGATCAGGTCGTTGTAGAACTCGAAGGCGGCGACGCACTGGTCGCTGGCCATCTGGATCTCGCCCTCGTCGTCGACCATCTGGCAGCCGTTGCCCAGGGCGAGGTGCTCGAAGGTCTGCTGGGTGAACGGGTCGCCGGGCACGTTCGCGCCGGTGAAGCCGGCCACCTCCGGGGTGTCGAGCGCCTGAGCCGCGGCGAGGATGTCCTCGTAGCTCTCCGGCGCCGCGAGGCCGGCGGCGTCGAAGAGGTCCTTGCGGTAGACGAGCAGCTGCGCCCAGCCGTCGCTGGGCACGGCCAGCTGGCTGTCGCCGTCGCGCGTCAGTTCCAGCGACTGCTCCGAGAAGGTGTCCTCGCCGAGCTCCTCGACGACGGCGGCCGCCGCGTCGGGGTTGTGCAGCTCGTTGGCCGCCAGCGCCTGGACACCGGCCAGCGACAACGCCCCGATGACGTCGGGGAGCTCGTCGGCGGCCGCGGACGAGGTGAGCAGCTGGTTGTACTGGTCCTCGGCGACGCCGACCAGCTCGACCTCGATGCCGGTCTCCTCGGTGAACGCCGCGGCGATCTCCTCCTGGACCTCCAGCCGGTCGGGCAGGTTCTCCAGGGTCCAGACCGTCAGCGAGCCGTCACCGCCGCCGTCGCCACCGCCACCTCCGCCGTCGTCGGAGCCGCAGCCGGCGATCAGGGCGGCCGCGCTGGCCACGGCGAGGGTTCCGCGGAGTCGACGCTTCGCTGCGCTCATTCCGTTCTCCTCCTGCTCGGAGCGGCCGGTGCTACGGACAGTAGCGGTCGCCGGTGTCCCGTACATCACAAACGAGACTCGGCTGTTATGTAGTGCAGTTACGCGTAATACGTCAAGGATCCGTTGTAAAGTGGTCGCCAGACATGCCGATATGGGTGCCATGAGGCAGAAGGACCGGGAGGCGAGCTCGATCGTGAGCGCATCGACGAAGGCGGCCGTCCGCCCCGTCGCGACGGGACGGCCGCCCCGCGGCGGCACCGCGGTCCTCGGGCGACCGCTGGTGGTGAGCTTCACAGGACCCCGCAGCGTCGCCCTCGTCGAGGAGGACGCGGCCGTCCTCCGGCCCGGGACGGTGCGGGTGCGCACCCTCTACTCCGGCATCTCGGCGGGCACGGAGATGACCGCCTACCGCGGCTCCAACGTCTACCTCACCAAGCAGTGGGACCCCGAGCAGCGGCTGTTCACCGAGGGTGGCCGCAGCTTCGAGTACCCGGTGACCGGCTGGGGCTACAGCGAGGTCGGCGAGGTGGTGGAGGTCGCCGACGACGTCGCCGACCCGCGCCCGGGCGACGTCGTGTACGGCATCTGGGGCCACCGCAGCGAGGCCGTGCTGCCCGCCGGGAAGCTGGCCGGCCGGCAGCTGCCGCCCGGCGTCGACCCGGTGGTCGGCGTCTTCGCGCGGGTGGGCGCCATCGCGCTCAACGCCGTCCTCGCCGCCGGCCTGCACCTCGGCGAGACCGTCGCCGTCTTCGGCCAGGGAGTGATCGGCCTGCTCGCCACCCGCCTGGCCGCGCTGTCCGGGGCCCACGTCATCGCCGTCGACGGCATCGCCCCCCGCCTCGAGCTGGCCACCCGGCTGGGTGCCTCGCTGACCCTCGACCCCACCGACGAGGCCATCTCCGTCGCCGAGTGCGTCAAGAGCTACGCGCGCGACGGCGCCGACGTCACCATCGAGCTCTCCGGCTCCTACCGGGCGCTGCACGAGGCGGTGCGCTCCACCGCGGCCGGCGGCCGCGTGGTGGCGTCCGGCTTCTACCAGGGCGAGGGCCTCGGCCTGCACCTCGGCGAGGAGTTCCACCACAACCGGATCCAGATCGTGTCCTCGCAGATCGGCGGCGTGCCGTCCGGCCTGGGGGAGCGGTGGACGCCGGAGCGGCTGCACCGCGTCTTCATGGGCCTGGTGGTCGAGGGCCGGGTCGACGTCGCCTCGCTGGTCTCCCACGTCGTGCCCTGCCAGGACGTCGAGCAGGCCTACCGGCTGCTCGACGAGCGCCCGGCCGAGACCCTGCAGACGGTGCTCGACTTCCGCGCGGCCGGCCCGGCCCGGGCCGAGCTGGAGCGCGCCTCGTGAAGCTCGCCGTCCAGGAGCAGGTGCTCCCCGGCGCGACCCTGCAGGAGAAGTGGGACACCGCGCTGGCCTGGGGCTTCGACGCCATCGAGCTGCGCGGGCAGGGCGACCACGCGCTGCGCGAGCGGCTGCCGCAGCTGCGCGCCGCCCAGCGCGACGGCGTCGTCCTGCCGACCGTCTGCGTCGAGATGGACCACTTCATCGGCGACTTCGACGCCGACCGCCGCGCCGACGCGCTGGCCAACATGACCAGCCAGGTCGAGGTCATCGGCGCGCTCGGCGGCGTCGGCGCCATGACCCCGGCCTCGTGGGGGATGTTCTCCCGCCGGCTGCCCCCGTTCACCCCGCCCCGCTCGGAGGAGGAGGACCGCGAGGTCCTGCTCGACGCGCTGGCCCGGCTCGGCGAGGTCGCCGAGCGGGAGGGGACCCGCATCCTGCTCGAACCCCTGAACCGCTACGAGGACCACATGGTGAACACCCTGGCCCAAGCCGCCGAGCTGGCGGAGGCCACGGGACTGAAGAGCGTGCAGGTGGGTGCCGACACCTACCACATGAACATCGAGGAGGCCGACCCGCCGGGCGCCCTGCGCGCCGTCGCCGGCCGCCTCGGCCACGTGCAGCTCTCCGACAGCAACCGCCTCGAGCCCGGCGCCGGGCACGTCGACTGGGCCGCGCACCTGCGCGTCCTGGACGCCGTCGGCTACGACGGCTACCTGGCCTTCGAGTGCCGGCTCTCCGGCGACGCCGCCGCGGCGCTGCCCCGGGCCACCGCGCTGCTGAGGAGCCTCGCGTGACCGCCACCCACGACGTCGCCCTCGACTGGGCCCCCGACGCCGTCCTCGAGGAGACCGGTGTCCGGGGCGCCGAGCTGGCCGCCCGGGCCGCCTACGCCCTGCGGGCGAACAGCGCCGGTGCGATGACCAAGGCCGCGCCGCACCTCTACCCGCACCAGTGGAGCTGGGACGCCGCGTTCGTCTCGGTCGGCATCGCGCACCTCGACCCGGGCCGCGCGTGCGCCGAGCTCGACCACCTGTTCAGCGGGCAGTGGACGACCGGCATGGTGCCGCACATCGTCTTCGACCCCGACGAGCACGACTACTTCCCCGGCCCCGACCGGTGGGGCTGCCAGGTGAGCGACGCGGCGCCGACGGCCCCGCGCACCAGCGGCATCTGCCAGCCGCCGGTGCACGCGCTGGCCGTGGAGCGCATCGTCGCCATCGACGAGAGCCACGGGCCGGCCGCCGCCGAGCACGTGCGCGCCTGGCTGCCCGGCGCCTACCGCAAGCTCCTGGCCGGGCACCGGTACCTGGCGTCCGCGCGCGACCCCGAGGGCACCGGCCTGCTCACCGCGTACCACGGCTGGGAGGGCGGGATGGACAACTCGCCCCGCTGGGACGGGCCGTACTCGCGGGTCGAGGTCGCCGCCGACCTGCCGCCGTACCAGCGCCGGGACACCCGGATCGTCACCGACACCAGCCAGCGACCGACGCAGCTGGAGTACGACCGGTACCTGACCAGCGTCGAGGAGCTCAAGCGGGCCGGCTACGACGACGCCCGCATCCGGGCGACGGCCAGCTACCTCACCACCGACGTCTTCATGTCCGCGATCATGGCCGCGGCGAGCGCCGCGCTCGCCCGGATCGCCCGGTCGCTGGGCGCGCCCGAGGTCGCCGAGCTCGAGGAGCACGCGGCGCGCTTCCGGGCCGGCGTCGCGGCCAGCGTCGACCCCGAGCTGGGGCTGGCGCTGGACACCGACCTGCGCACCGGTGAGCCGCTGCGCGTGCAGACCGTGGCCGGCTTCGCCCCGCTGCTGTGCGGCGGCCTCGACGAGCCGGCCGAGCACGCGATGGTGGACCTGCTGCGCTCGGCGGACTGGACCGGCCACCCCGGCCTGCGGCACGCCGTCCTGCCGACCACCAGCCCCACGTCGCCGGACTTCCGGCAGCGGGCCTACTGGCGCGGACCGAGCTGGCCGGTGGTCAACTGGCTGTTCGTCTGGATGCTGGAGCAGCGGGGGCTGACCGACGTGGCGGCGCCGCTGCGCCGGGCGTCGCTGGACCAGCTCGCCGAGGGCTCGCTCGCGGAGTACTACGAGCCGTTCACCGGGGAGCCGCTGGGCAGCGCCTGCCAGTCCTGGACGGCGGCCGCGGCCCTCGACCTGCTGCTCACCTGAGCGCGAGGAGTGGATCCGTGCGCGTGACGCGCACGGATCCACTCCGCATCAGGACGACGGCGGGGTGTGGTGGACCGCCTCGACGTTGTTGCCGTCGGGGTCGCGGAAGAAGACGGCGTAGTAGCCGGGGTGGTACTCCGGCCAGATCCGCGGCTCGTGCAGCACCTCCGCGCCCGCCTCCCGCGCCAGGCCGAAGACCTCGTCGACCGCCTCGCGCGACGGCGCCCGCAGGGCCAGGTGGACCGGCCGCACGCCGTCGTCCACCTGCGTGCCGAGCCACAGCGTCGGGAAGCCGTCGGGGCCGCAGAGGCCCACGGCCTCCCCGTGCCGCATCGCCTCGCGCACCCCGAGCGGGGCGAACACGCGCGTGTAGAAGGACGCCGCGGCGTCGAGGTCCGCGACCTGCAGCGACAGGTGGTCGATCACGCCGCGCAGGCTAACGACCCGGCCCTCTCCGTGATCGGTGGGGAGCCCCGCGCCGGGGCGCGGACCAGCAGCGGTCCGGCGCCGCTGCTTGGATGGGGTCAGCGCCGGGACCGCCCCGGGAGCAGGAGGGAGCACCGTGGCCGAGCTGACCCGACCGGACGTCGACCCGCCGACCGGCCCCGCCCCGGCCGACCTCGTGGTCGAGGACCTCGTCGTCGGTGACGGCCCCGAGGCCACCCCCGGCAGCCTGGTGAGCGCGCACTACGTCGGCGTCACCCACGACGGCGGCGAGCAGTTCGACGCCTCCTGGGACCGCGGCGACCCGCTGGAGTTCCGCCTGGGCGTGGGCATGGTCATCCAGGGCTGGGACGAGGGCATCACCGGCATGAAGGTCGGCGGCCGCCGCCGGCTCACCATCCCCCCGCACAAGGCCTACGGCGACCGCGGCGCCGGCGGCGTCATCAAGCCGGGCGCCACCCTCGTCTTCGTGGTGGACCTCGTCGGCGTGCGCTGACCTGCGCGGCGGTTGCTGAGTGCAACCGCTGGGCATCGCCGGGGGCGTGAGCGAAACGGCCCCCGAGCAGTCCGTCGTCACCACCGGACCGCCGGCGCCGCCGGTGCCCGGCGGCACGGGCGGGCCGGAGCACGACTCCGGCAGCGAGAGCACCGGCACCGTCGTCCTCGCCGGGCTGGCCAACCTGGGCATCGCGATCGCCAAGCTGGTCGGCGGGCTGATCAGCCACTCCTCGGCCATGCTCTCCGAGGCGGCGCACTCGCTGGCCGACACCATCACCGAGGTGCTGCTGTTCATCGCGCTCAAGCGCGGGAACAAGCCGGCCGACGACCGGCAGCCCTTCGGCTACGGCCGCGAGACGTACTTCTGGGCGTTCATGGCCTCGCTGTGCACGTTCGTGCTCGGCGCGGGCTTCTCGGTGTGGCAGGGGATCAGCACGATCCTGCACGGCGAGGAGCAGGGCTCGCCGACGATCGCCTACGTCGTCCTGGCGGTGTCGTTCGTGCTGGAGGGCGCCTCGTGGCTCAAGGCCGTCCGCCAGGTCCGGGGAGCGGCCCGGAAGTGGAAGGTGACGCCGGGGCGGTACCTCTCCACCACCACCGACACCACGGTCAAGGCGGTCACCTTCGAGGACAGCGCGGCCCTGGTCGGGCTGGTCCTCGCCGCGACCGGGCTCTTCCTCGAGCACGTCACCGGCGAACCGGTGTGGGACGGCATCGCGGCCATCACGATCGGCGTCCTCCTCCTGGCGGTGGCCTACGCGCTGGCGCGGGCCAACGTCTCGCTGCTCATCGGCCAGGCGGCGTCGTCGCGGATCGAGGAGGAGCTGCGGGCGGAGATCGCCGCGCTGCCGCACGTGGAGCAGGTCCCGCTGCTGATCACCTCGGTGATCGGGCCCGGGCAGCTGGTCGTGGCGGCCGAGGTGGACTTCGCCGACGAGGCCACCGCCGAGGAGATCGAGCGGACGTCGGACGACGCGGAGCGCCGCCTGGTCGCCCGCCATCCCGGCGTGCGGTACGTGTTCCTCGACCCGACCGACGCCGACGGCGACGTGCGCGCGGAGGCCCACGGCCCGGAATGACCCGAGGTCGTTGAACGTTCACCTGATCATGCAGATCGAGGTGTGGTCCGACGTCGTGTGCCCGTGGTGCTACATCGGCAAGCGGCGGCTGGAGGCGGCGCTGGAGCGGTTCCCGCACCGCGACCAGGTGGAGGTCGTCTGGCGCTCGTTCCAGCTGGACCCGTCGATCCCCGAGGGCGAGACCTTCCCGACCCTGCCCGCGCTGGCCGAGAAGTACGGCCGGCCCGTGGAGGAGATGCGCGCCATGCAGGCGCGGGTCGAGGAGATGGCCGCCGGCGAGGGCCTGCGCTACGACCTGGCGAACGGCACCAGCGGCAACACCTCGCTCGCCCACGAGCTGCTGCACCTGGCCGCCGAGCGCGGCGTGGGCGGGGAGACGAAGGAGCGGCTGCTGCACGCCCACTTCGAGCAGGGCCGGCCGCTGTTCTCCGTCGACGACCTGCTGCCGCTGGCCGTCGAGGTGGGCCTGGACGAGGCCGAGGTGCGCGAGGTCCTGGCCGACCGCCGGTACCGGGACGCCGTCCGCCGCGACGCCGCCACCGCGCAGGCGCTGGGCGCGACCGGTGTCCCGTTCTTCGTGGTCGACCGGAAGTACGGCGCCGCCGGCGCCCAGCCGGCCGACCTGCTGCTGCAGCTGCTCGAGCGGGCGTGGGCCGACGCCCACCCGCTCGTGACCGTGCCGGACGCCGACGGCTGCGTCGGCGACGAGTGCGCCGTCTGAGCAGCTACTGGACGGCGGGGCCGCCCTGCTCGGTCCCGGACAGCTGCTTGAGGAACTCGTGGCAGCGCTTGGCCCGCTGCGAGTCCTGGTCCATGACCTCGCGGAAGAACGCCGCGACGTCGTCGAGCCCGGCGTTCTCGGCGTCCCGGACGTACTGGCCGTAGTCGTGCCCGGCCTTCAGCGAGTGGTACTGCACCGAGATCAGGTCGTAGGTGACGTCCTCGAAGCCGGTCTCACCCGTGGCCATCGCGACCTCCTCCGATCGGAGCGGTAGGGGAACGCGGGAGGGGTTCCCCCCGGGCGCGACCGGAAACGGCTCAGCCGCGCGGCGCCTCGGAGAACGCGCCGCCGGTGACGTCGCCGCCCCCCGCGTCGTCGGCCTCCGTCCGCCCGGCCTGCAGCTCCTCCTCGCCGGTCGCCACCGGGTCGTCCTCGGTCGAGGCCAGGTCGGCCCCCTCGGCGACGGCGCCGGGGTCGGCCTGCGTGGTGCGCGGGTCGTTGAGCGGGTCGGGGACGTCGGGATCGGTGACGGTCATGCCGCTCGCATGCCCCGACCGGCCGCTGGCCAACCCGTAACAGATGTGTTACGCATTACCCGTGGAGGCGCTCGGGGCGCTCGCCGACCCCACCCGGCGGGAGATCGTGGCCCTGCTGGCGCGCCGCGAGCTGGCCGCCGGTGAGCTCGCCGCGCGCTTCCCGGTGAGCCGCCCGGCGATCAGCCGGCACCTGCGCGTGCTGCGCGAGGCCGGGCTGGTGCGCGACCGGGTGGACGGCCGCCACCGCCGCTACGCGCTCGACCCGCGACCGCTGCGGGAGCTCGACGACTGGCTGGAGCCCTACCGCGACCTGTGGGCCCAGCGCCTGGACGCGCTCGACACCGAGATCGCCCGCGGCCGGCGGGCCCGACGGACCGGAGACCAGCCATGACCGACAGCCCCGACGACCGGCGCGGCGTCGTCACCCGCGAGCCCGACGGCGGCCGGCGGCTGGTGTTCCGCCGGAGCTGGCCGGACCCGATCGAGGACGTGTGGTCGGCGCTCACCGACAACGAGCGCTCGGCCCGCTGGATCGGCACCTACGAGGGCGAGCGCGGCGCCGGCGGCGCCGGCACGTTCACGATGCTGCACGAGGGGGACGAGCCGGCCGCCTCGCCGACGACCATCGTCGAGTGCGACCCGCCGCGGCGGCTCGTCCTGGAGTGGGCGCAGCCGGAACCCTGGCGGGTCGAGCTCGACCTGAGCACCGAGGACGGCCGCACCGTGCTGGTCTTCACCCAGGTGCTGCCGACCGAGGAGGGCGTCGCCGACGTCGCGGCCGGCTGGCACTGGTACCTCGACAAGCTCGCCGCCGAGCTGCACGGCGAGCCCCAGCCGACCGACTGGGACGCCTTCTTCGCCGAGGTCGGGCCCGCCTACCGCACCTGACGCCCGGCCAGCACCATCGCCGCGGTGAGTCCGAGGGCCCCGGCGACGAGAGGCGTCTCGACCGGGTCGAAGCCCGCCGGGGTCAGCCGCTCCCGGTCGCGCCGCTCCAGCAGGATGCCGGGCAGCATGGCCACGCCGAGCAGGACGAGCACGCGTGGGGCGGCATCGTCCGGGCCGACGAGGAGGCGCGCGGTCGCCCAGGCCTGCGCCGCGATCATCGGTGTCGGCGCGCTGAACGCGCTGCCGAGCCACAGGGCGTCGCGCCGAACCCGGTCCGGGCGGCCGTGCAGGAACGGGATGTCGTAGGTCACCGCGCGCCGCACGGCGACCCCGGCGCCGAGGAGCTGCACCGCCAGCTGGGCGGTGGACAGCGCGACGAGCAGGCGGCGTCCGGCCACGGTCGCAGCATAGGGGCGGAGGATCGGCGTCGGATCCCGCTGCTGGCCCGGCCGGGTCGCCGGATGCGGTGAAAGCCGCTCCCCACCAGGGTCTTCCGTCCGCTGACAAGACGTCCTATACGTAACATCTCTCACGGTTACACGGCCGTGTACGCCTTGTAGCCTGACTCGATCCGGATCCCGGCGAACCGTCCCCCGGACGGCCCGGCGCCGACCCGCTCAGCCACATGGATGGAGATGCCGTGACCTCAGTGGCCACCCCCGGCTTGGACAACGCCCCCACGACGCACGCCCGGTTGCTGGCGTGGGTCCGGGAGATGGCCGAGCTCACGACCCCTGACCGGGTCGTGTGGGTCGACGGCACCGACGAGGAGTGGGAGCGGCTCACCCGGAAGCTGGTCGACGCGGGCACCTTCACCCGCCTGGAGAAGAAGCCCAACTCGTTCTGGTGTGCCTCCGACCCCAGCGACGTGGCGCGCGTCGAGGACCGCACCTTCATCTGCTCGGTGGACGAGGCCGACGCGGGGCCCACCAACAACTGGATGGCCCCCGACGAGATGAAGTCGATCATGACCGGCCTGTACCGCGGGTGCATGCGCGGCCGGACCATGTACGTCATCCCCTTCTGCATGGGCCCGGTCGAGGCCGAGAGCCCCATGTTCGGCGTGGAGCTCACCGACTCCGAGTACGTCGTGGTCTCCATGCGGGTCATGGCCCGCATCGGCAGCCGGATCCTCGAGGCGATGGGCGACGACGCGGCGTTCGTCCCGGCCATGCACTCGCTCGGTGCCCCGCTCGAGCCGGGCCAGCAGGACGTGCCGTGGCCGTGCAGCTCGACGAAGTACATCACCCACTTCCCGGAGGAGCGGGCCATCTGGTCCTACGGCTCCGGGTACGGCGGCAACGCGCTGCTGGGCAAGAAGTGCTACTCGCTGCGGATCGCCTCGGTCATGGCCCGCGACGAGGGCTGGCTCGCCGAGCACATGCTCATCCTCAAGCTGACCAGCCCGCAGCAGAAGACGTACTACATCGCCGCCGCCTTCCCCTCGGCCTGCGGAAAGACCAACCTGGCGATGCTCGAGCCGACCATCCCCGGCTGGGAGGTCGAGACGCTCGGCGACGACATCGCCTGGATGCGCTTCGGCGAGGACGGCCGGCTCTACGCGCTCAACCCCGAGTACGGCCTGTTCGGCGTGGCCCCCGGCACCGGCTGGGACACCAACCCCAACGCCATGCGCACGATCGACAAGGGCAACTCCGTCTTCACCAACGTCGCCCTCACCGACGACGGCGACATCTGGTGGGAGGGGATGACCGACGAACCGCCCGCGCACCTCACCGACTGGAAGGGCCGGGACTGGACGCCGGGGTCGGAGGAGCCGTCGAGCCACCCGAACAGCCGGTTCTGCACCCCCATCACGCAGTGCCCGATCCTCGCGCCGGAGTACGACGACCCGAAGGGCGTGCCGATCTCGGCGATCCTCTTCGGCGGCCGGCGCAAGACCACGGTCCCGCTGGTGACCGAGGCGCGGGACTGGAACCACGGCGTCTTCATGGGCGCGACGCTGTCGTCGGAGACCACCGCGGCCGCCACCGGCGCCGTCGGCGTCGTCCGCCGCGACCCGTTCGCGATGCTGCCGTTCATCGGCTACAACGCCGGCGACTACTTCCGGCACTGGGTGGAGACCGGCAAGGCGCACGACGCCACCAAGCTGCCGCGCATCTTCTACGTCAACTGGTTCCGCCGGGACGACGACGGCGGCTTCCTGTGGCCGGGCTTCGGCGAGAACAGCCGCGTGCTCAAGTGGGTCGTCGAGCGGCTCGAGGGCACCGCCGCCGCCGAGGAGACCGCGATCGGGCACGTCCCGACGCCGGACTCGCTCGACGTCTCGGGCCTCGACCTGACCCCCGAGCAGGTGGCCAAGGCCCTCGCCGTCGACACGGACGAGTGGCGCGCCGAGGTCCCGCAGATCACCGAGTGGTTCGAGAAGTTCGGCGACAAGCTGCCCAGCACCATGTGGGACGAGCTGGAGATCCTCAAGCACCGCCTCGACGGCTGAGGCCACGATCAGCTGAGGTGGTTTCTAGGAGCGGTCGCAACACCGCTGTTGTGATCGTGGGTCGAGAGTAGGGCGGCCATCGCCTCGGCCGGGGTGCGCCAGCCCAGGGTCTGGCGGGGGCGGCCGTTGAGTTCGTCGGCGA
>NZ_JBJGYZ010000028.1:0-84957 GCF_054050275.1 Geodermatophilus sp. SYSU D00691 | reverse complement strand
CCCCCCCCCCCCCCCCCCCCCCCCCCCCCCCCCCCCCCCCCCCCCCCCCCCCCCCCCCCCCCCGCCCCCCCCCCCCCCCCCCCCCCCCCCCCCCCCCCCCCCCCCCCCCCCCCCCCCCCACCGGCCCTCAGGGACGGCGCCAGAGCCAGAGGCCGACGCCGGCGAACCACAGGGGCAGCAGGTAGGTGACCGCCCAGCCGACCGGCGGCAGCGCCAGCCCGACGGCGAGGACGGCGCTGACCACCGCCAGCGCCCGCGAGGTCCGGTGCGCCGCGACGGCGACGGCGGCGAGGAAGCCGACCCCCACCCACGCCGAGAGCGGGTGCGCCGCGTTCGTGAGCACCAGCGCGGCCTCGGTGGCGCCCGGCGTCACAGCACCGTCGAAGACCTGCGTCCCGACCGTCACCGCCGCAGCGAGCGCCACGAAGGCGGCGGCCAGCAGCAGCACGTGCGCGGCACCGAGCACGGGCAGCAGCCGGACCGCGGCGCCGTCCCGCTCGCGGCCGAGCCGGGCCGCCAGGCCGGCGGCCACCGCGCTCGCCAGCACGGCGTAGCCGCCGAGCAGCACCGCGGCGGGACCGACCGCGCTGCCCTCCAGCGCGGCGGCCGCCTCGGCCGGGCTGCCGGCGCCGCCCAGCGGGTCGGCGAACAGGACGGCGGCCCCGGCGAAGGCGGCGAGCGCGCCGACGCCGGCCAGCGCGGGCAGCGGCACGCGGCCGGGGCGGCGGACGGCGGGGGCGGCCACGGGCGTGGTGGTCATCGGGTCCTCCTGGACGACGGGCGCGGGCTCGCGCCGGGTACCGTCCAGCGTCGGCAGGACGGGCGCCGTCGTCGTCCGCCGCCGGAGGCATCCCGCCTCTGCCGCGCGGCAGACCCGGGTCGCCCGCGCGGACGATCCCGCGGGGCCGCCGGCCGCCCTACGCTCCCGCCATGTCGGGCATGGCGAGGCGCTGGCGGGCCCTGCCGCTGCAGGTGCGCGACGGCCTGCTGGCGCTGGTGGTCACCGTCGTCGGGCAGGTCGAGCTGCTGGTCGCCGACGAGGTCGCCGGCCCCCGGCCGCTGCAGCACGTGGCGTTCGCGGTGATCACGCTGAGCCTGGTGGCGCGCCGGTCCCGCCCGCTGGCCGCCACCGTGACCGGCGCGGCCGGGCTGGCGTTCCAGACGGTGCTGGGCGAGGCGCCGGTCGTCGCCGGCTTCGCCGCGCTGCTGGTGCTCACCTACTCGGTGGCCCAGTACGCCGACAGCCGGCGCGACGCCGTCCTCGGCCTGGTCGCGGTGCTCGCCTCGGTGGCGGTCTACCCGTTCGTCGCCGAGGAGGTGAGCGCGGGCGACGAGGTCGCCAACCTGGCGATCCCCGCGATCATCTGGGTCTTCGCCCGGCTGGCGCGGGAGCGGCTGGACCGCGCCGTGCTCGCCGAACGGGCGGCGCAGGCCGCCCGGGAGCGGGTCCGCGAGGAGGAGCGCGCCCGCGAGGCCGCGCTGGCCGCCGAGCGCCGGCGGATCGCCCGCGAGATGCACGACGTCGTCGGCCACGGCGTCACCCTCATGCTGCTGCACGCCGACGCCGCCCAGGCCGCGCTGCAGGGCCGCGAGCCCGCGGCCGCCCGGGCCCTCGACGTCGTCCTGACCGCCGGCCGGACGGCGCTCGACGACCTGCACCGCCTGCTGCGCGTGCTGCGCGAGGAGACCGCCGAGCCACCCGGCACCCTCGCCGACCTCGACCGCCTGCTCGCCGCGGCGCGCGCGACCGGGGTCGACGCCCGGCTCGTGGTCGAGGGCGGGGAGCGCCCGCTGCCGGGCGGGGTGGAGGCGACCGCCTCGCGGGTGGTGCAGGAGGCGGTGACCAACGTGCTCAAGCACGCCGCGGCCGGCCGGCTGGTTGTTCGGCTGCGCTACGGCGACGACGAGCTCGGGATCGAGGTGACCGACGACGGGTCGGGCGCCGGCGGTGGGCCGTCGGCCGGCCTCGGGCTGGCCGGGCTGCGTGAGCGGGTCGCCCTGTTCGACGGCCGGCTGACCGCGGGCCCGCGGGACGACGGCGCGGGGTGGCGGGTGGCCGCCGTCCTGCCCGTGCCGGCCGCGGTCGCCGCATGAGCGTCCGGGTGCTGCTCGCCGACGACGAGGCGCTGGTGCGGGCCGGGCTGCGGATGATCCTGGAGGCCGAGCCCGACCTGGAGGTGGTGGGCGAGGCCGGCGACGGCGCCGAGGCGGTGGCGCTGTGCCGCCAGCTGCGCCCCGACGTCGTCCTGGTCGACCTGCGCATGCCCCGGGTCGACGGCATCGCCGCCGCCCGCCGGATCAGCGGCGACCCCGACCTGCGCACCGCCGTCGTCGTGCTCACCACGTTCGACGCAGACGAGCACGTGGTCGAGGCGCTGCGGGCCGGAGCCACCGGGTTCCTGCTCAAGTCGATGCCGCGCGAGCAGCTGGCCGCGGCGGTGCGCACGGCGGTCGGCGGGGAGGCGCTGCTCGCGCCCGCGCTGCTGCGCCGGCTGCTCGACGACCACGTGGCGCGCGCCGGGCGCCGTCCCGCCCCGCTGCCCGGGCTCGACTCGCTCACCGCGCGCGAGGAGGAGGTGCTGCGGCTGCTGGCGCGCGGGCTGTCCAACGCCGAGATCGCCGACCGGCTGGTGCTCGGCGAGGGCACGGTGAAGACGCACGTCGCCCGGGTGCTGGCCAAGCTCGGCGTCCGCGACCGCGTGCAGGCCGTCGTCGCCGCCTACGAGTCCGGCCTGGTGCGTCCGGGGGAGTAGCACGTGCGGCCGTGGGACGCCGCGACGGCTCAGACGGCGGGCTCGGAGACGAGCGAGCCGGCCTTGTGCTGCTTGCGCAGCTCGGTCTTGAGGATCTTGCCGCTGGGGTTGCGCGGCAGCGGCCCGCCGACCGAGTACTGCCGCGGGTTCTTGTAGCGGGCCAGCCGCTCCTGGCACCACGCGGCGAGCTCCTCCGGCGTGGGCGGGTCGGCCGGGTCGCGGGGGGAGACGACGGCCAGCGGCGCCTCGCCGTACCGGGTGTCCGGGACGCCGATCAGCGCCACCTCGGCCACCTTCGGGTGCGCCGCCAGGACGTCCTCGACCTCGGCGCAGTAGATGTTCTCCCCGCCGGAGATGATCATGTCCTTCTTGCGGTCGACGACGTAGTAGTAGCCGTCCTCGTCCTGCCGCACGAGGTCACCGGAGTGGAACCAGCCGCCGGCGAAGGCCTCCGCCGTCGCCTCGGGCTTGTTCCAGTACTCCTTCATGACCATCGGGCTGCGGTAGACGATCTCGCCGACCTCCCCCTGCGGGACGTCGTTCATGAGCTCGTCGACGACGCGGACCTCGACGTTGAGCATCGGCGTGCCCACCGAGCCGATCTTGCGCACCGAGTCCTCGCCGCGCAGGAAGCAGGTGACCGGGCTGCACTCGGTCTGCCCGAACGCGGTGATCACCTCGGCCTGCGGGAAGGTGTCGATCATCGCGCGCAGCAGGCTGGTCGACGCCGGCGCGGCGCCCCACGAGATCCGGTGCAGGTGGGAGAGGTCCCGCTGCTCGATGCCGGGGACGGCGACCACCGCGGCCCACATCGCCGGCACCATGAAGATGCTGGAGATCTTCTCCCGCTCGATCATGTCGAGCGTGGCCACGGGGTCGAACGCCCCGGACTTGATGATCACGTTCGTGCCGCCGAGCAGCAGCGGCGGCAGCCCGCCGGCCAGCCCCGCGATGTGGAACAGCGGCGCCCCCGGCGCGGCCACCCGGTCCTCGGGGTTCCAGCCGAGGTGGGTGACCTGGCTGAAGACGTGCATCAGCAGGTTGTGGTGGGTGAGGACGGCGCCCTTCGGCCGGCCGGTCGTGCCCGACGTGTACATGATGAACGCCGGCTCCTGCTCGTCGACGACGACGTCCAGCGGCTCGGCCGAAGCGGCGGCGACCGCCGCCTCGTACGGCTCGCTGCCCGGCCCGCACGCGGCCTCGCCGATCACCAGCACGGTGCGCACGTCCGGCGCCTGCTCCAGCGCCTTGGCCGCCACCCCGGCCAGGGGGTCGTCCACGACCAGCGCCGTCGCGCCGCTGTCGGCGAGCACGTAGGCCACCTCGTCGGCGACCAGCCGGAAGTTCACCGGGACGACGATCGCGCCCAGCCGGACGCCGGCCAGGTAGGACTCCCACACCTCGATGCCGTTGAGCCCCAGGACGGCGACCCGGTCACCGACGCCCACGCCGCGGTCGGCGAGCGCCCGCGCCAGCCGGGTGACCCGCTCGTCGAGCTCGGCGTAGCTGCGTCCGGTCCCCTCGAAGCGGACGGCGCTCACCTCCGGCGTCGTCCGGGCCCAGCGCGCGAGCTGGTCGGCCATGGTCATGCCGCGGCCCTGCAGGATGGGGATCTGGACGGTCATGCGCTGCTCCTCGGGCCGCCGGGGGTGTGACGCCGGTCATGCTGGCCGCGATGTGACGTGACGGTCAACCCTGACCGGGTCGGGGCGGCGGGACGGGTGCGCGCCGGGCCGGCGTCCGCGCCGAGGCGCCCACCACGAGCGGGTTGAGCAGCACCGCGTCGAACTCCGCGGCCTCCGCCCGCAGCCGCCGCTCGAAGGTCTCGGGCCCGACCTCGGCCGCGGTGGTCACGCCGGTCATCTCGAACGCCGGCAGCAGGCTGGTGACGTCGCCGCCGACGATCGACAGGCCCACCGCGCCGCCGCCCTGCTCGACCGGCGTGGCGGCGGTGAGGGTGGTGCGCGCCAGGCCGGCCGCGGTGAACACCGCCGCCAGGCGCAGCGCCATGTCCACCGGGCGGCCCAGCCGGCGGAAGGTCTCGAGCACCCAGCCGTTGAACGCGGTCAGCAGCGGCAGCTCCGGGTGCGCGGCGCGGGTGGCCAGCGCGACGTCCAGGAACGCGACCACCCCGCCCGGCCGGACCAGGTCGGCGGCCAGTGCGACCTGGGCCACCGGGTCGTCGAGGTGGACGAGGATCAGCCGGCCGACCACCGCGTCGAGCGTCTCCAGCGGGCGCCAGGTGGTGACGTCGGCCTGCTCGAAGCGCACGTTGGTCAGCCCCGCCTCCGCGGCGCGGCGGCGGGCCAGCTCCAGGGGGCGCTCGGCGCCGTCCACCCCGACGACCGACCCCATGGGCCCGACGCGCGCGGCGACGGCCAGGGTCACGTCGCCCGGGCCGCAGCCGAGGTCGGCCACCGCCATCCCCGGCCGCAGACCCGCGGCGTCCAGCCACGCGTCGGTGGCCGGGCCGTACAGCCGCGAGACCGCCGCCAGCCGGGCCATCTCCGGATCGGCCGAGCCGAGGACGTACTCGTGGACGCGCACCTCGTCCATCCCGCCATGCTGGCCCGGCCGGGTCCCCGGCGTCACCCCTCGGGCGCGCCGTACAGGTACCGGCGGGCGAGCCGCTTCCAGAGCGCGACGTGGGGGTCGGTGGCGGGTGGCCGTTCCTCGAAGGCGTAGACGATGGCGACGCCCCGCATGCTGGTGAACAGCAGCTCGCACAGCTCGGCGTAGAGCGCCGCCGCGGCGATCTCCGGCCCCCAGATCTCGTCGGCGACGGCGCCGATCGCCGCGCGCAGCCGCCGCTCCTGCGCCCGCAGCCCCACCCGCAGCTCGGCGTCGGTCCGGGCGGCCACCCACAGCTCCATCGCCGCCCAGAACGGTGGCTCCTGGAAGGTGGCCCACATCAGGTCCAGCGCCCGGTCGACCCGCTCGGGCCCGGTGGGCTGGTCGGCCATGAGCGCGGCCGCCCGGTCGCGCAGCTCGGTCAGCCGGGTGGTGACCAGGTGCTCGGCCGCGGCGACCAGCAGCTCGCCGCGGGAGGGGAAGTGGTGCAGCAGGCGGCCGCGGGAGACCCCGGCGCGGGCCTGCACCGCGAGCGTCGAGGCGCCGGCGTAGCCGTCCTCGACCAGGCAGGTGACCGCCGCCTCGAGGATCAGCGCGCGGCTGTCGGCGGTGCGCCGGGCCCGCGCGCTGCCGGGCGCGGGCGGGCCGGTGGGCAGCGCGGTCACCGCGCGAGCGTAGGGCCCGGCGGCCCTGGCAGTCACCGTTGACCGTTCCGGAGGAGCGGTGCGAGGGTGAGCCGGGTCACCCCCTCGACGGAAGGCAGCCGCGCGTGGACTTCGACGACACCCCCGACGAGGCGGCCTACCGGGCGCACGTGCGCGCGGTCCTCGACGAGCACGCCGGCGAGCTGCTGCACACCGCGCCGGGCGAGGAGTCGCCCGACGCCGGCCGGCACGAGGCCGAGTTCCGCCGCACCCAGCGGGTGCTCGCGGAGGCCGGCCTGGTGGGCGTGACCTGGCCGCGCGAGCACGGCGGGCAGGGCGGCACGCTGGTGCAGCAGGCGATCGTGGCGCAGGAGCTGGCCCGCGCCCGGGTGCCCCCGCTGATCAACCACATCGGCCTGGGCATGTGCGGACCGACCGTCATCGCGCACGGCAGCGAGGACCAGAAGCGGCGTTACCTGGCCCGGCTGCTGCGCGCCGACGACGTCTGGTGCCAGCTGTTCAGCGAGCCGGCGTCGGGCTCCGACCTGGCGGCGCTGCGCACCACCGCCGTCCGCGACGGCGACGACTGGGTGGTCAACGGGCAGAAGGTCTGGACGACGCTGGCCCACGTCTCCGACTTCGGGATCCTTTTGACCCGCACCGACCCCACCCGCCCGAAGCACGCCGGGCTGACGATGTTCGTCGTCGACATGCACGCCCCCGGGGTGACGGTGCGGCCGCTGCGCCAGATGGCCGGTGGCGCCGGGTTCAACGAGGTGTTCTTCGACGACGTGCGCATCCCCGACACCGAGCGGCTCGGCGAGCCGGGGGAGGGGTGGCGGGTGGCGCTCACCACGCTGATGAACGAGCGGGTGGCGATCGGCGGGGCCGGCACCGACCTCGGCCAGCCGGTGGAGTCGCTCGTCGCGCACGCCCGCGACCGGCTGCCCGCGCTCGACCCGGAGCGGCAGGTAGTCGCCCGGCAGGCGGTCGGCCGGGCGGTGGTCGCCTCGCTGGCCACCCGGTACACCGGCTACCGCCGGTTCACCGTGCTCAGCCAGGGCGGCATCCCGGGCCCGGAGGCCAGCGCCGGCAAGCTGGCCGGCACCGCGGCGGCGAAGCTGGTGGCCGACGCCGGCGTGCGGCTGCTCGGCGACGAGGCCGTCTACTGGGCCACCGCGGACGGCGACGACACCTGGCAGCGCACCCAGGCGTACCTGCCCGGGCTGGCGATCGCCGGGGGCACCGACCAGGTGCTGCGCAACATCCTGGGCGAGCGCGTGCTCGGCCTGCCGCCGGAACCCCGCTCCGACAAGAACCAGCCGTTCTCCGGGGGCACGCGGTGAACTTCGACCTCGACACCGACCAGCGCGACGCGGCGGCCGCGGCGCGGGAGTTCTTCACCGAACAGGCCTCGCCGGGTGCCGCGCGGGACGCGCTGGAGGGCGGCGCGGTCCGGCCGGGGCACAAGGCCCTGGCCGAGATCGGCTTCCTCGGCATCACCGTGCCCGAGGCGGCGGGCGGCGCCGGGCGCGGGCTGCTCGACCTCGCCGTCGTGGCCGAGCAGGCGGGCGCCGTGCTCGCCGGCCCGTCGCTGGTGACCGCCGCCCGCGCCGGCGTGCTGCTCGCCGACGAGCCGGAGCTGGCCGCGCGGCTGGCCGACGGGTCGACCGCCTTCGCGGTCGTCGACGGGTCCGCCCCCGCGATCGACGCGGTGGGGGCGACGGCGTTCCTGGCCCTCGACGGCGACGACCTCGTGCTCGGCGAGGGCGAGGCCACCGCCGGCCGGCCGATCGACGCCACCCGCGGCCTGGCCACGGTGCGGCTCACCTCGCGGCGGGTGCTGCGCCCCGGTGCCGGCGAGCTGTGGACGCGGGCCCGGCACGCCGGAGCCGTGGTGCTGGCGGCCGAGGACCTCGGCGCGGCCGACCGCGCGGTCGCCCTCGGGGTGGCCTACGCCAAGGAACGGGAGGCGTTCGGGCGGCCGATCGGCTCCTACCAGTCGGTCAAGCACATGCTGGTCGACGCCTGGGTGGGCGTGGAGACGCTGCGCTCGCTGGTGTGGTGGGCCGCGTGGGCGGCCGACGCCGCGCCCGGCGAGCTGCCGCTGGCCGCCTCCGCCGCCAAGGCGCAGGCCGCGGGCGCGCTCGAGCGGGCCGCCGAGACGCTCATCCAGGTGCACGGCGGCATCGGCTTCACCTGGGAGCACGACGCGCACCTGTTCTGGCGGCGGGCCAAGGTCGACCGGCTGCTGCTCGGCGACGAGGCCGAGCACCTCGACGCCGTCGCGCGGCTCGCCGTCGCCGGGGCGCTGGGGGCGTGACCTTCGAGCAGATCCGCTACGAGGTCGCCGACGGCGTCGCCACGATCACGCTGCACCGGCCGGAGCAGCGCAACGCCTTCACCGCCACGATGGCCGACGAGCTGGTGCGGGCCGCCGGGGCCGCCGACGCCGACGACGCGGTGCGGGTCGTGCTGGTCACCGGGGCGGGGCGGCACTTCTGCGTGGGCGCCGACCTCAGCGGCGGCCGCGACACCTTCGACGTCGACCGCGTGGCGAACCGCCCCAGCGGGCCGATGAGCGAGACGGTCGGCGGGGTGCCGCGCGACCGCGGCGGGGTGGTGTCGCTGGCGTTCGCCGCGCTGCGCAAGCCGGTGGTCGCCGCGGTCAACGGCACCGCGGTCGGCGTCGGCGCCACGATGACCCTGCCCATGGACGTGCGCATCGCCGCGGAGTCGGCGCGCTTCGGGTTCCCGTTCGTGCGCCGCGGCATCCTGCCCGAGGCGGCGTCGGGCTGGTTCCTGCCGCGGGTCGTGGGCATCAGCCGGGCGGTGGAGTGGGTGGCCACCGGGCGGGTGTTCGACGCCGCCGAGGCGCTGGCCGGCGGGCTGGTCTCCCGCGTCGTCCCCGACGACGAGCTGCTCCCCACCGCGCGGGCGCTGGCCGCCGAGATCGTCGAGAACACCTCGGGGGTCGCCGTGGCCGCCGCCCGCCGGCTGCTGTGGTCGATGCTCGGCTCGCCGACCCCGTGGGACTCCCACCGCCTGGAGTCGCAGGCGCTCATGGCCCTCGGCGCCGGCCCGGACGCCGCCGAGGGGGTCACCTCGTTCCTGGAGAAGCGCCCGGCGCGGTTCACCGCCCCGCTCGACGACGTCCCCGTCCCGCCCTGGCCCGAGGTCCCCGACGACGTCACCGGAGGCTGAGTTCGGCAGCAGAGTGACTTCCAGGTGGGGAAGTCACCTCCCTCGCCTGCCGGGTGATCGCCGCTTCCGGGGCGGCGGGCGGGGGCGGAGAACCGCTGTGCACGCGTTTCACCCGCATCGACCGGGCTGCAGCGCGTGCACAGCCGGAGATGAGCGGGCACGGCGAGCGCGGGACGGCATCGGACCTGCCCGGAGGTCGCGGCCCTGGGGGTGCTTTCCACCCAGCAGCCACCTTGCTGCCGGACGCCACCGGACGCTGACGTGCGAGGGAACCTCCGCCGTCAGCTTCCGAGGTCAGCGCCTCTTCAGCGCTTCTTCAGCGCCCGGGTCGACCGTCCTCGCATCCGGAGCCGCCCGGCTCCCTCCCGAGGAAGGCACCCACCGTGAACCGCTTCTCCCGCAACCTGGTCCGCGCCACCGTCCCCGTCGCCGCGCTCGCGTTCGGCGTCGCCGTCGCGGCCCCGGCCTCGGCCGCCGACGTCGCGTACAACGCCTACGACACCGACGGCAACGGCTACGTCGACGCCTACGGCTTCGACGCCAGCTACGACGGCTGGGAGGACACCTGGGCGATCGACTGGAACGAGAACGGCTACGCCGAGCAGATCGCCGAGGACACCGACCTCGACGGCTACGCCGACACCTGGTCGTTCGACTCGAACGAGGACGGCTACGTCGAGGAGGTCGGCATCGACACGACCTACAACGGCCAGCCCGACGTGTGGGGCGTGGACGAGGACGTCGACGGCTACGCCGACTGGCTGTACTACGACACGAACGACGACGGCTACGCCGACTACTACGAGTCGGCCTACGCCACCTCCTACGCGTACGCGTCGGTCAGCTACGTCTTCGTCGAGGCCTACGGCTACACCTACTGGGAGGTGAGCTACCAGTACGGCTACGGCCTCACCGACCGCGACGAGGACGGCGCCGTCGACCGGCTGGCCGCGGGCGAGCCGCAGGCCGTCGCCTCCACGACGCCCGACGGCTCCGCGGTCGTGGAGGACGCGCTGTCCGCGCTGCTGCCGCTCTGAGCCGCCGGGTGCGCCCGCCGCTCAGACGGGCGCTCAGACCGACGCGATGCCCAGCGCCCGGGCCCGGTTCGCCAGAGCCGGGACCCGGGCGCCGCTGTCGGTCACCCCGAGCCGGCGGCACAGCTGGCCCAGGACGGCGTCGACCTCCTCGGCCGGCACCGCCAGCGCCTCGGCCAGCAGGTCCTCCGCCCGCGCCCCGCGGAACGCCTCCGCCGGCGCGGCCAGCACGGCGCCGAGCACCGCGGCCTCCTGCGGCGGCAGCCCGCCGAGCAGCGCCACCGGCGCGTCGAGGGTGACCACCGTCGACTCCTCCGCCGCCCGCCGCGCCCGGCTGGAGGAGCGGAACAGCAGCGCCGTCTCGCCCACCCGCACCACCGCCCCGTCGCGCAGCAGCCGGCGGCCGCGCACCACGGTCCCGTCCACGAGCGAGCCGTTCCGCGAGGAGTCGACCAGCACCCAGCCCAGCCGGCACCACTCGAGGCGGGCGTGGGTCCGCGACACCTCGGGGTCCCAGCCGAGGGTGACCGCGTTGCCCGGCGCCCGGCCGATCGTCACCGGTGACCGCGCCACGTCCAGGACGACGACCCGCTGCTCGCCCGCCGCGTCCCGGAACAGCAGGAACGGCCGGCTCTCCCGCTCGACCCCGCGCAGGTCCTCGGTGGCCAGCACCGCGCGCTCGAGGTCCCGCAGCTCCGGCCCCGGGTCGGCGCCGAGCTCCTCGCTGAGGACCCGTCGTCCCTCCCGCAACACCGCCAGCGCGTCGGCCGCCCGCCCGCTGCGGTAGAGCGCCAGCACCAGCAGCGCCCGCAGGTGCTCGTCCAGCGGCGCCGCGCCGACCGTGTCGGCGAGCTCGGGCACCACCTCGGCGTGCCGGCCCAGCGCCAGGTGCGCCTCCATCCGGGTGCCGACGGCGGCCAGCCGCTCCTCGGCCAGCGCGGCGAGCTCGGCCTGCAGACCCGGCTCGTCGGCGAGGTCGGCCAGCGCCGCGCCGCGCCACAGGCCGAGCGCCTCGTCCAGGTCGGCGACCGCCTCGGCGGCCCGTCCCCGGCGCAGCGCCGCTCGGCCGCTCTCCACCGCGGCCCGGAACCGCAGCAGGTCCAGCTGGTCCGCGGGGACTTCCAGGGCGTACCCGGGCTCGCGGCGGACGACGGTCAGCCCGCTGCCGCCGGCCGTGAGCAGCTTGCGCAGCGTCGAGACGTGCACCTGCAGGGTGTTGCGGACCTTGTCGTTCGCCTCCTCGCCCCACAGCAGGTCGACCAGCCGGTCGGCCGAGACGGTGCGGCCGGCGGCCAGCAGCAGCGCGGCCAGCAGCAGCCGCTGCTTGCGCCCGCCGAGGGGGAGCGGGCCGCCCCCGGCGTGCACCTCGAGCGGCCCGAGCACCCGGCACTCGGTGCCGGTCCCGATGCCGGTCTCGATGTCGGGGGGCGCGACCACGGCGGCATGCTGCCACGCTTTCGGCGCCGAAAGCGGTCCCTCTTTCGGCGCTGAAAGCGGGAGATCAGAAGGTGAAGGCGCCGGCCGGGGGCTCGAGGTGGCGCAGCAGCGTCTCGCCGAGGTCGCGCATCGCGGCGACCTGCTCGGGGGAGAGCTGGTCGAACAGGTGGGTCCGCACGCTCTCGACGTGGACCGGCGCGGCGGCCTCGAGCGCGGCGAACCCCTCGTCGGTGAGGACGGCGAGCAGCCCGCGGCCGTCGTCGGGGCAGACCTCGCGGCGCACCCAGCCGCGCTCCTCCAGCCGGGACACGGCGTGCGACAGGCGGCTGCGCGACGACAGGCAGCGGTCGGCCAGCTGGCTCATCCGCAGCCGGCGGTCGGGCGCCTCGGAGAGGCTGACCAGGATCTCGTAGTAGGCGTGGGAGATGCCGGTGGCGTGGGTCAGCTCGCGGTCGAGCCGGTCCTGCAGCAGCATCGAGCTGAACAGCCAGGCGCGCCAGGCCTTCTGCTCCTCGGCGTCGAGCCAGCGCGGAGCCCGCGCCGCGGCGGCGGGCTGTGAGGAAGGCGACACCTGCGTGGTCATGCCTCCAGCGTACTAGCGGAATAGTTAAGCTCTCAACTACGCTAGCGACGGGCAGAAGGTACAACGCTCAACGATCTCTGAGGAGCACCACCCGTGACCAGCACCCAGACCACCCAGATCCCCGGCTACGTCGTCGGCACCTGGGACATCGACGCGTCGCACTCGACCGTCGGCTTCTCCGTCCGCCACATGATGGTCAGCAAGGTCCGCGGCTACTTCCGCGAGTTCACCGGCGAGATCGTCACCGCCGAGGACCCGGCGCAGTCCTCCGTGACCGCCTCGATCGACCTGGGCTCGATCGACACCCGGCAGGACCAGCGCGACGCGCACATCCGCTCCGCCGACTTCTTCGACGTCGACAACCACCCGCACATGACCTTCCGGTCCACCGCGGTGCGCACCGACGGCGCCGACTGGTTCATCGACGGCGAGCTGACCCTCAAGGGCAACACCAAGCCGGTCACCCTGGCTCTCGAGCTCAACGGCTTCGGGCCGGACGCCTACGGCGGCTACCGCGCCGGCTTCTCGGGCAAGACCGAGATCAACCGCAACGACTTCGGCGTCGACATCAAGATGCCCATGGACGGCGGCGGCGTCGTCGTGGGCGACAAGGTCTCCGTCGAGCTCGAGATCGAGGCCGTCCTCCGCGCGGCCTGACGAAGGACCCCCTGCCCCCCACCGCTCGCGAGCTCGCGGCGGGGCCCTGCAGGGGGCCGTTCCATCACGCTGACGAGGCCCCCGGCGTCCTGCCGGGGGCCTCTCGGCGTCTTCACAGGTCAAGGGCAGCCGCCTCCCAACCGCACGGACGACGGTGGGCGGGTGAGGACCGCCGCCCCCTGGCTCGCCACCGCGGCGCGCCTGGTGCTCGGCGGCCTGCTCCTGGTCGCCGGCGTCCTGAAGCTGCCCGACCCGGCGGCCGCCGTGCGCGCGGTGCGCGCGTACCGGCTGCTCCCCGAGGCGCTGGTCGGGCCGGTCGCCTTCGGCCTGCCCGTCCTCGAGATCGCGGTCGGGCTCGCCCTGCTCGCCGGGGTCTTCGTGCGGACGGCGGCGCTGTCGGCCGCCGTGCTGCTCGCCGTCTTCACCGCGGCCGTGGCCTCCGCCTGGGCCCGCGGCCTGCGGATCGACTGCGGCTGCTTCGGCGGCGGGGGAGAGGTGGCCGCGGTCGACACCGCCTACCCCGCCGAGGCGCTGCGCGACACCGCGCTGCTGCTGGTCGCCCTCGCCCTCGCCCGGTGGCCCCGCTCGCGGCTGGCCCTGGGCGGCCGACCCCTGCCCTTGGAGGAGCTCGCCCGTGTCCGGTGACGCCAAGCGCGCCGCCGCCCGCCGCCGCATCGCCGAGCAGCGCGCCGCGGAGGCCGCCGCCCGCGCCCGCGCGCAGCGCCGCCGCCGTCAGCTCGGCGGGCTGGTCGCGGCGGCGCTGGTGGCCGTCGCCGTCGTCGTCACGATCGTCGTCCAGGGGCACCGCACCGCGACCGCCGCCGACTCCGTAACCCCCGCGCACACCACCGACGACGGGACGACGGTCGTCGTCGGCTCGGCCGACGCGCCGGTGACGGTCGACCTCTACGAGGACTTCCAGTGCCCGGTCTGCAAGAGCTTCGAGGACGCCGCCGGGCCGGCGCTGGCCTCCTCCGTCGCCGACGGCACGGTCCAGGTGCGCTACCACGGCATGGCGTTCCTCGACACGAGCGCCAACGACGACTACTCCACGCGCGCGCTCAACGCCGCCGCCGCCGTCCTCGACACCGCCGGTTCCGACGCCTTCGAGGCGTTCCACGACCTGCTCTACGCCAACCAGCCGGCCGAGGGCGGGTCGGGCCTGACCGACGACCAGCTGGTCGACTACGCCGTCCAGGCCGGCGCGAGCGGCGAGCAGGTCGAGCAGGCCGTCCGCGACCTCACGTACGGGGACTGGGTGCAGCGGGTCACCGACCAGGCGTCGCAGGACGGCGTCACCGGCACGCCGACGGTCCTGGTCGACGGGCAGCAGCTCTCCGACCTCACCGCCGACGCGCTGAGCAGCGCGATCTCCGCCGCCGCCCGGGGCTGAGGGGGCAGGATCCGTCCGGGCGGGTTCCGGGCGGACGGGGGAGTCGGTGGCACGCCGCGGGCGGTGGCGGTCGACGCCGTACGTGCTGCTCGCCGTCGGCTTCCTCGTCATGCTGCTGGCCGGCTCCGCCGCCGGTCGTCCAGCGGGTCGGCATCGCGCCGGGCGGGCACGCCCACGCGCTGCTGGACTGGCGCACCTACGCCGGGTGGGCCGACGCGGAGACGCCGCAGTCGGTCACCGTCGCCCTCGCGCCCGGTGCGCCGGCCGTCGACGCCGCGGTGGTCGGCGGCCCGGGCCCGGCGCCCTTCGACCTCGCCGACGGCGGCACCTGGGGCATCGCGCCCTGGGCGCCGCCGTGGACCTGATCCCGGGGACACTGGCGGCATGGCCGTCTCCTCGCCGACCCGCACCCGCTTCCCGTCCTCGGTGCTCGTGGCCGTCGGGCTGGCCGCGGGCTTCGGCGTCGCGCAGGGCACCGGGGTGCGCGCCCTGGGCGGTGCGCTGCTGGCGGTGTGCGGGGTGGGCGCGGCGGCGCTGTGGGTCCGCCGCCGCGGCTGGCCGGTCGCCGTGGGGCTCGGGCTGCTCTACCTGGGGGCGTTCGTGCTGGCCCATGTGCTCGCCCTCGGCGTGGGCCTGAACTCCTGGCTGGCGGTGGGATTGGTCACGATCGCCTCCGCGGGGGTGACGTACCTGGTGGCCGATCGGGACGCCGTCCGCGCCTGACCGCGTAACCTGGGAAGGTCGCCGGGCCGGCGGCCGTTACCAGAGATGCCGCGTGCGCGCTCGCCGCGGCGTCCCCGAATCCCCTGAGGTGCCTCTCCGCATGCCCACCCGCGACGACCTGCGCAACGTGGCGATCATCGCCCACGTCGACCACGGCAAGACCACCCTGGTCGACGCCCTCCTCCGCCAGGCCGGCGCGCTCGGCCGCGCCAAGGGCGAGGGCACGGACGCGGACACCACGCAGGACCGCGTCATGGACTCGATGGACCTCGAGCGCGAGCGCGGCATCACCATCCTCGCCAAGAACACCGCGATCCGGCTGGCCGACGAGGACGGCAACCCGGTGACGGTGAACATCGTCGACACCCCCGGCCACGCCGACTTCGGCGGCGAGGTCGAGCGCGGCCTGTCGATGGTCGACGGCGTCGTCCTGCTCGTCGACGCCTCCGAGGGCCCGCTGCCGCAGACCCGCTTCGTGCTGCGCAAGGCGCTCGGCCAGCGCAAGCCGGTGATCCTCGTCGTGAACAAGACCGACCGTTCCGACGCGCGCATCGCCGAGGTCGTGGACGAGACCTACGAGCTGTTCATGGAGCTGCTCGAGGACAACGGCCTGGGCGAGGAGGCGCTGGAGTTCCCGATCGTCTACAGCAACGGCAAGACCGGGCAGGCCTCGCTCACCCGCCCGGCCGACGGCACGTCGCCGGACAGCCCCGACCTCGCGCCGCTGGTGAAGACGCTGCTGGAGACCATCCCGGCGCCCACCTACGACGCCGAGGAGCCGCTGCGCGCGCAGGTCACCAACCTCGACGCCTCGCCCTACCTCGGCCGGCTGGCGCTGCTGCGCATCCACTCCGGCACGCTCAAGAACGGCCAGCAGGTCGCCTGGTGCAAGACCGACGGCAGCATCTCGCGGGTCAAGATCACCGAGCTGCTGATGACCGAGGGCCTGACCCGCACCCCGGCCGAGAGCGCCGGCCCCGGTGACCTCGTCGCCATCGCCGGCATCGAGGACATCATGATCGGCGACACCCTCGCCGACCCCGAGGACCCGCGCCCGCTGCCCCCGCTGACCGTCGACGAGCCGTCGATCTCGATCACCATCGGCATCAACACCTCGCCGATCTCCGGCCGCTCGGGCAAGAAGCTCACCGCCCGGCTGATCAAGAACCGCCTCGACCAGGAGCTGGTCGGCAACGTGTCGGTGCGCATGCTGCAGACCGACCGCCCCGACACCTGGGAGATGCAGGGCCGCGGCGAGCTGGCCCTGGCGATCCTGGTCGAGCAGCTGCGCCGCGAGGAGTTCGAGCTCACCGTCGGCCGCCCGCAGGTGGTCACCAAGGAGATCGACGGGAAGCTGCACGAGCCGATGGAGCGGGTCACCATCGACAGCCCCGGCGAGTACGTCGGCACGCTGACCCAGGCGCTGGCCGCCCGCAAGGGCCGCATGGAGAACCTGGTGCACCACGACACCGGCTGGGCGCGGCTGGAGTACGTCGTCCCCTCGCGCGGCCTGATCGGCTTCCGCACCGAGTTCCTCACCGAGACCCGCGGCACCGGCGTCCTCAACCACAACCTCGAGGGCTACGAGCCGTGGCAGGGCGACATGCGCGCCCGGCCGACCGGCTCGCTGGTCGCCGACCGGCAGGGCGTGGCGACGTCGTACGCGATGTTCTCGCTGCAGGAGCGCGGCTCGCTCATGGTCGCCCCGGGCACCGAGGTGTACGAGGGCATGATCGTCGGCGAGAACTCCCGCCCCGACGACATGGACGTCAACATCACCAAGGAGAAGAAGCTCACCAACATGCGGTCCTCGACCGCTGAGGAGCTCGAGCGCCTGGTGCCGCCGCGGATCCTCAACCTGGAGCAGGCCCTGGAGTTCTGCGCCGAGGACGAGTGCGTCGAGGTGACGCCGGGCGCCATCCGCATCCGCAAGGTGATCCTCGACCAGAACGAGCGCGGCAAGGCCAAGAACCGCAAGCCCAAGCTCTGAACCCGTCGGGCTCGTCCGCCGGGCCGAGAAGGCAGTTCGTGCACGGCCGGGCGGCGTGTCCGCGCGTGTCCCGTGCACGGATCGCCTTCTCGGCCGGCGGAGGCGCGCGGCGCCCTCGGCGGGGCGGACGTGGTGGTCCGGTCACGGGTCGTGGCGACGGGCCGGACCGGTCCGCCACGCCGCCCGCTCCCTGCCGCTGACCTGCGGACACGCCGACCTACGTTCAGATCGGACCCGTCTGACCGGCGGGTCGGGTGCGACAACGGGAAGGCGGCGCGAGCGCCAGATGACGATCACACGGACGGCCCTGGGCAGGAACGGTTTCCGGGGCGGGATCGACGTCCGCGTGAGTCTGCGGCACGACGCCGGGACCGCGAGCGACTCGGCGTTCGACGGCGCGTGGTGGCCGCGGGGCAACGACCTCACCGTCGAGCTGCCCGAGCTGATCGCCGAGCTGGGCCGCCGCGGCGTGCGGGTCGAGCGGTTCACCTACTCGCTGGAGGCGTGGGAGCAGATCCCGCGCAAGATCGCCGTGCTGGGCCGGGTGATCCGCACCGGCGGCTTCCGCAGCATGGACGCGCAGGTGGTCTGCATCAGCTGGGACGGCGGGGCGAAGCGGGCCGATCTGCTCGTCGTCCCGCCGGAGACCGACGTCGTCACCGGCGCCCGGGCGCTGCGGCTGTGCACCCGCCGCGGCCTGCCGCGCTCCCCGCAGATGGTGCTCGCCGCCGCGCGCGCCACGCCCATCCCGCAGGTGCCCGAGCTGACCCCCGCCTCGTGACCCTTGCCCGGCCCCACCGCCGACGGGACGCTCGGCCGATGACGGAGGCCAGCATCATCCGCGCCGACGACGGCGGCGGCTACACCGGCAAGCAGGGCATGCAGTACTTCGCCGGCATCTCGGCGGAGAGCTGCGGTGCTCGTGGGCTGTGCATGCACCTGCTCGAGCTGCCGGCCGGTGGCGAGGCCAGGGCGCACCTGCACGAGGGCCACGAGTCGGCCATCTACGTGCTCGAGGGCTCCGGGGCCATGCGCCACGGCCCCGGCCTGGAGCGGGTCGACACCTTCGCGGCCGGCGACTTCGTGTACATCCCCGCCGGGGTGCCGCACCAGCCGTTCAACCCCACCGACCGCCCGGTGCGCGCGCTCATCGCCCGCACCGACCCGAACGAGCAGGAGAGCGTCGTCCTGCTGTAGCGCCGTTCCGCCGTCCGCGAACCGGCTGGACGGCGGCGCGACGGGTCGGCTGGGGTGAGGGGCATGCGGCTCCTCGTCCTCGGTGGCACCCACTTCCTCGGCCGGCACGTCGTGACGGCGGCGCTCGAGCGCGGCCACGAGGTCGCCACCTTCACCCGCGGCGTCTCCGGCGAGCCGCCCGAGAGGGTCCGCGCGCTGCACGGCGACCGCGACGACCCCGACGCCCTGCCCCGCGCCCTCGCCGGCCGGGAGCCGGAACTCGTCGTCGACACCTCGTGCCAGAGCCGGGCAGCGGCCCGGAACGCCGCCGCGGCGTTGCCCGACGTCGCCGGCTACGCCTTCGTCAGCAGCCTCAACGCGTACGCGACCTGGCCGCCCGGCCCGATCGGCCGCGAGGACGGCGAGCCGACCTGGGACACCGACGACGACGAGTACGGCCCGAACAAGGCCGCCGCCGAGCGCATCCTCGGCACGGCCCTCGGCGAGCGGTTCCTCACCGCTCGCGCCGGCCTGATCATCGGCCCGCACGACCCGCTCTACCGTCTGGGCTGGTGGCTGGACCGGATCGCCCGCGGCGGCCGCGTCGTCGTCCCCGCGTCCCTCGACCAGCCGATCGCGGTGGTGGATGCCCGCGACCTGGCCGGCTGGCTGGTCGAGATGGCGGAGAAGGGCGTCGGCGGGGCGGTCAACGCCACCGGGCCGGCCGGGATGACCACGCTCGGCGGGCTGCTGGACCTCTGCCGCGAGGTGACCGGCTCCGCCGCCGAGTGGGTGCCGGTGCCCGACGCCGACCTGCTCGCGGCCGGGGTCGAGCAGTGGCACCACCTGCCGTTGTGGCTCGAGCCGGCGACCGCCGCGACCGCCTGGGACGTCGACACCACCCGCGCCCGCGAGCTCGGCCTGCCCAGCCGTCCGCTGCGGGACTCCGTCGCCGACACCTGGGCCTGGATGCAGCGCAGCGCCCGGCCGGAACCACCGTCCGGCCGGGCGCTGCCCGGTCTGCCCCAGGAGCTCGAGGAGCGGCTCCTGGCGTGACCCTCAGCCCTGCGGGGCGCTGGGCCGGCCCGCGCGGAGCGTCTCCTCGGGGGCGTTCTCGGCCACCTGCTCGCGGGCGACGTTGCGCTCGGCCTCCGCGGCCACCGCGTCGGCGGACTCCAGCGCGCGGTCCTTGCGGTACTCGCGGAAGGAGTGCACGACCGCCGCGGCCCAGATGACGTAGAGGACGGCGTAGACGACGTTGCGCACCGGGTCGGAGGCGTCGATCCACTCGCTCTTGAGCAGGGTGCGGGTGTTGGTGATCACGATGATCCCGCCGACCAGCGAGCCGAGCAGGCGCGGCGGGATGTGCCGCACCAGCCAGGCGGCGATCGGCGCGGCGATCAGCCCACCGAGCAGCAGGCCGGCCACCCAGGTGAAGTTGATGCCCTCGTCGCCGAGCGCGAACAGGAAGCCGAGGCTGGCGGCGAGCGCCACCAGGAACTCCGAGGTGTCGATCGAGCCGATCACCTTGCGCGGCTCCATGCGGCCGCTGGCCAGCAGCGCCGGGGTGCCGACCGGGCCCCAGCCGCCACCGCCGGTGGAGTCGACGAAGCCGGCGACCAGGCCGAGCGGGGTCAGGTAGCGCTTGCGCAGCGGCCTGCCCAGGTTGCGCCGGTCCAGGCCGCGCAGGGTGAAGCGGACCAGCAGGTAGACGCCGAGCGCCAGCAGGATCAGCGACATCACCGGGGCGGCGACCTCGGTGGAGAGGTTGGAGAGCACGGTGGCGCCGGCGAAGGCGCCGATCGCGCCGGGGACGCCGACCTTGAGGACGACCTTCCAGTCGACGTTGCCGAACTTCCAGTGGGACAGGCCCGAGGCGAGCGTGGTGCCGATCTCGGCGAGGTGCACGGTGGCCGAGGCGGCGGCGGGGTTGGTGCCGATGGCCAGCAGCAGCGTCGTCGAGGTGACGCCGTAGGCCATGCCGAGGCTGCCGTCGACGAGCTGGGCGCCGAGGCCGACCAGGGCGAGCAGGACGAGGGACTTCACGGGGCGGACTCCGGGGGTCGCGCGGGCACGGCCGTGCTCCGCGGCGGGACGGGGGATGGGAGGCGCCGGTCAGGCGCGGGGAGTCAGCAGCCCGGACAGGTCGCGGTGCAGACACGCAACAGGTCGACGTGGATCCGCCCCACGAGGAGCACCGCCGTCGCCGTCACGAGGCGTATGTCTACCAGATCGATCGACAAAGGCCAGCGGGGGTCCCGGAGAGTGGGATCACCCGCGGTCGGGCTCGAGGACGTCGGCACGGAGGGTGAGCCACGAGAGCGCCCCGCCGAGCGCGAACAGGGCGGCGCAGACCAGCAGCGCGCGGCCCACGCCCTGCAGCGCCCGGGCGGCGACCAGCGGTCCCGGTGCCTGCGCGATCCCGCACAGCAGCGAGGCGGCGGCGAACCCAGCCGACGCCCAGCAGGAACGCCCTGCGCCGTCCCTACCGGTCACCGAGCGAGCCGCCGAGCTCCCGGCCGATCTGCGGCAGGGCCACCTGGACGCCGGTGCCGTCGAGGAACGCCGTGCCCGAGGCGAGCACGGTGACCGCGATGAGCCACCGACCGCGGGCGGTGCCGAGGGCGACCGGCTGCTCCGGGCGGCGGCGGCCACCGGCCGATCGTGCCAGCCGGGCTCAGCCGACGAAGAGGTTGGTGACCCAGTACGCCAGCGCCGCCACCAGCCCCGCCGCCGGCAGCGTGACGATCCAGGCGACGACGATGTTGCCGGCCACGCCCCACCGGACCGCGGAGAGCCGGCGGGTCGCGCCGACGCCCATGATCGAGGTGGTCGTGATGTGCGTCGTCGACACCGGGACGGCGAAGACCGTCGCCGTCGTCACCATGACGCTGGAGGCGACGGTCTGCGCCGCGAACCCGCCGGCCGGGGTGAGCTGGATGATCCGCCGGCCCATCGTGCGCATGATCCGGAAGCCGCCCGCGTAGGTGCCGGCGCTGATCGCCGCCGCCGCCGCGAGCACCACCCAGAACGGCACGGTGAAGTCGTCGATCTCGCCGGCGGTGTACAGCGCCAGCGTCATGATGCCCATCGTCTTCTGGGCGTCCTGCATGCCGTGGCCGAGCGCCATGGTCGCCGAGCTGAAGATCTGCGCGGTCTTGAAGCCCCGGTTGGCCCTCGTGACGTTGGCGTTCCTGAACAGCCACAGGATCAGCAGCATGAACAGGTAGCCCAGCCCGAAGCCGACCATCGGCGAGACGATCATCGGGATGACGACCTTGTCGAAGACCCCGACCCACTGCACCGTGTGCGCGGCGGCGATCGCGGCGCCGACCAGGCCGCCGATCAGCGCGTGCGACGAGGACGACGGCAGCCCGAACCACCAGGTGATCAGGTTCCAGGTGATGGCCCCGATGAGGGCCGCGAAGACGATCTCCAGCCCCTCGGTGCCCTGCGGCGCGTCGATGATCCCCGCCCCGACGGTCTTGGCGACCTCGGTCGAGAGCAGCGCGCCGACCAGGTTCATCACCGCGGCGAGGGCCAGGGCGACCCGCGGGGTGAGCGCCTTGGTGGAGACGGCGACGGCGATCGCGTTGGCCGCGTCGTGGAAGCCGTTGGTGTAGTCGAAGGCCAGCGCCACCACGATGATGACGACGAGCGCGACGAAGGCCGCGTCCACGGCGGTCAGGACTCCTTGACGGCGATCGTCTCGACCACGTTGGCGACGTGCTCGAAGGCGTCGGCGGCCTCCTCGAGCTGGTCGGCGACCTCCTTGAGCTTGAGGATCTCCAAGGCGTCGAACTCGCCGCTGTAGAGCCGGGAGATCAGCCGGCGGTAGAGCTTGTCCGCCTCGTTCTCGATGCGGTTGACCTCGATCCAGTAGTCGGAGAGGTCCTTCATGGTGCGCAGCCGCGGCATCGCCTCCGCGGTGGTCTGCGCCGCGCGCTGCAGCAGCGCGGTCTGCTGGCTCATCTCCGGCGGCAGCGTGCCGAGGCCGGTGAGGATCACCAGGTCGGCGGCGGCCTCGACGAAGTCCATGACGTCGTCGAGGTCGCTGGCGAGGTTGTAGATGTCCTCGCGGTCGAACGGCGTCACGAAGCTGGTGTTCAGCTGCCGGAAGATCGCGTGGGTCGACTGGTCGCCGGTGTGCTCGAGCTCGCGCAGCTGCTCGGCGAGCTCGGTCCGGCGGGCGTGGTCGTGGACGAACTCGGACAGGACGTTCGTCGCCGCGACGAGGTTCTCCGCCGAGGCGGTGAAGAGCGGGTAGAAGCTCGAGTCCTTGGGCGACAGGCTGAAGGGCACGCGGGGCTCCGGGGATGGCGGTCGGGGTGGGCCACCGACCGCCGGCCTGGCGGTTCGCGGCCTCGGGGAGCATAGGTGCCCACCGTTCACCCGTCGTTCACCTGCCCGCCGGAATCACCCGCGCGCGGCGTCGTCCCCCTCGGCATCCTGCTCGACCAGCCCGTCCACCAGGTCGGCGCGGGCGCGGGCCACGCGGGAGCGGATCGTGCCGAGCGGGCAGCCCGCGACCTCGGCCGCCTCGGCGTAGGACAGCCCGAGCAGCTGGGTGAGCGCGAAGGCCTCGCGGCGGTCGGCGTCGAGCCGGGAGAGCAGGTCGGTGACGACGGCGCCCTCGCCGACCCGGTCGGCGCCGTCCCCGGGGAGCAGCGCCTCCAGCTCGGCGTCCTCCCGCACGAGGGTCAGCCGGCGCCGGCGCCGGGAGCGGACGGCGTCGGCGCACACCCGCCGGGCGATCGCCAGCAGCCAGGTGCGCAGCGAGGAGCGGCCCTCGAAGCGGTGCAGCGAGCCGAACGCGCGCAGGAAGGTCTCCTGCGTCAGGTCGTCGGCGGCCTGCGGATCGCCCAGTGCCGCGCACAGCCGCCAGACGTCGGACTGGGTGGCGCGCACGAGCGCGGCCGCGGCGACCGGATCGCCGTCGGCGGCGTCGGCCGCGATCCGCTCCAGCTCGTCCACGTCCCCATCTTCGTTCCCCGGATCCGCGGCGGACGGGAACCCCACGCCGTGCCGGGACGACTACTGGTGCATGCAGTGCCCTGCCTACCGCGAGGCGGTCTCCGCCCGGCTCGACGGCGAGCCCCTCGAACTGCCGGGTCAGGCGCTCGACGAGCACCTCGCCGGGTGCCCGGGGTGCGCCGCCTGGGCCGACGACGCCGCGGCCGTGACCCGGCGGGTGCGGCTCGCCCCGGCCCCCGATGTGCCCGATCTCACCGCGCGCGTCCTGGCCGCGCTGCCCCGCGAGCTGCCGGACGCGCGGGTGGCCGCCCGGTCGCGGCTGGTCGCGACCGCCCTGCGGCTGGCGCTGCTGGCGGTCGGGGTCGCGCAGGCCGGCCTCGCCTGGCCGTCCCTCTCCGGGGGCAGCGGGGCGATGAGCGCGCCGGTGCACATGGCGCACGAGACCGGGGCGTGGAACCTGGGGGTGGCCGCCGCCTTCCTCGCCGTGGCCGCCTCGCCGCGGCTGGCGGCGGGGGCGCTGCCGTTCCTCGGCACCTTCGGCGCGCTGCTCACCGTCGTCACGGTGCGCGACCTCGGCGCCGGCCACGTGCACGCCGACCGGGCGGTCGCGCACCTGCTGCTGCTGGCCGGGGTGCTGCTGGTCAGCGGCATGGCCTGGCGGGGCCGCCGGCGCCGGGCGGCCGGCGCGCCGGTGCGCGGCCGGGTGGTCGCGTGAGGCGCGCGGTCGCGCTGCTGCTGGCCCTGGTCGGCGGCTGGCTGGTCGCCGGCGTCGTCCTCGCCGGGCCGGCCGCGGCGCACGCCGAGCTGGTGTCGACCACCCCGGAGTCGGGCGCCGAGCTGGACGCCGCTCCCGAGGAGGTCACGCTGACCTTCACCGAGGGCGTCTCGGTGGGGGCCGGGTACGCGCGGGTGCTCGACGCCGACAACGCCCGCGTCGACACCGGGGAGCCCACGGTCTCCGGCGACGTCGTCACGGTGCCTCTGCGCGGCGACCTGCCCGACGGCGGCTACCTGGTCACCTACCGGGTCATCTCGGCCGACTCGCACCCCATCTCCGGGGCGTTCTCCTTCGTCGTCGGGGAGGGCGAGCTCATCGCGGCGACGCCCGGCGAGACCGGCGACACGACCGATCCCGGCGTGGCGGCCGCGCTGCCGGTGGCCCGGTGGCTGGGCTTCGCCGGCATCGCCCTAGCCGTCGGCGTCCCGGTGCTCGTCCTCGTCTGCTGGCCGGCGGGCTGGTCGTCGGTGCGGCTGCGCCGGCTGGCCGAGGGCGGCGCCGTGGCGGTCGCCGTCGGCGCGCTGGCGGGCTTCGCGCTGCAGGGCCCGTACGCCGCCGGCGCCGGCCTCGGCTCGACCCTCGACCCGGCGCTCCTGGGCACCACGGCGGGCAGCGGCTACGGCGTCGTCCTCGTGGTCCGGGCGCTGCTGGCGCTGTACCTGCTCGCCGCGCTGGCCCGGAACTGGCGGCGCGGCACGCCGCCGGCCGGGTGGGCGCTCGCCGCGCCGGCCGTCGCCGCGGTGGGGCTGGTGGTCACCACCGCCGCCGTCGGGCACCCCGTCGCCGGCGCGTGGCCCGGTCTCGCGCTGCCGGTCACCGCCGTGCACGTCGCCGCGATGGCGGTGTGGCTCGGCGGGCTGACCGGCCTGCTGGCCGGCGTGGTCCGGCCGGACCTGCCCGCCGAGGAGCTCGCCGCCGCGCTGCCCCGGTTCTCCCGGCTGGCTTTCGGCTCGGTGGTCGCGCTCGTCGTCACCGGCATCGTGCAGTCGGTGCGCGAGGTCGGTTCCCCGGCCGCGCTGGTCGAGACGACGTACGGCTGGCTGCTCGTGGCCAAGCTGCTGCTGGTCGCCGTGATCCTGGCCGTCGCCGGGGTGTCCCGCGTGTGGGTGCAGCAGCACCTCGGGGTCGAAGGGCCGCGGCGCCGGGTGACCGCGCACGCCTTCGCCGCCGAGGCCCTGGACGACGACCCCGCCGTCGCCGAGCGCACGCGCGCGCGGGCCGACTCGGCCGCCGAGGACCTGCCGTCGTTCCGGCGCTCGGTGCTGGTCGAGCTCGTGCTCGCCGTCGCCGTCCTCGGGGTGACCTCCGTGCTGGTCGGCACGCCGCCGGCCGCCCAGGCCGTCGCCCAGCCGGTCGACGTCACCCTGCCGCTGCAGGGGGCGACCGGGGAGGCCGGGACCGTTCAGGTCTCGGTCGACCCGGCCCGGCCGGGCGCGAACACGCTGCACGTCTACCTCTTCGACGACGCCGGTCAGCTGGTCCAGCCGGCGTCGATCACGGTGGCGCTCACCGAGTCCGCGCAGCAGATCGGGCCGCTCGACGTGGTGCTCGAGCCGGCCGGGCCCGGCCACTACGTCGGCGACGGCATGCAGATCCCCTCCGACGGCACCTGGACCCTCACCGTGACCGTCCGCACGGACGAGTTCACCGCCTACACCGCCAGCACGGACTTCCCGGTCCGCTGACCCCCGATCCCTCGATGAACAGGAGACCTGTGTCCACGTCCTCCGCGGTCCGCCGGCTCGGCACCGTCCTGGCGGCCCTCCTCGGGCTGCTCCTCCTGGGCACCGGCGTGGCCTCCGCGCACGTCACCGTGTCCTCCCCGGACGCCGCCGCCGGCGGGTTCGGCAAGGTCGTCTTCCGCGTGCCCAACGAGAGCGACACGGCCAGCACGGTCCGGCTGCGCATCCAGCTGCCCACCGACACCCCGTTCGCGTTCGTCAGCACCCAGCCGGTGCCGGGCTGGACGGCGACGCTGACCCGCACCCAGCTCGACCCGCCGATCGACGACGGGCACGGCGGGCAGATCAGCGAGGCCGTGTCGGTGGTCGAGTTCGCGGCCGAGCCGGGGGAGGGGATCGGGCCCGGTGAGTTCCAGGAGTTCGCGCTGTCCCTCGGCCGCTTCCCCGAGGCCGACTCGCTGACCTTCGCCACCGTGCAGACCTACAGCGACGGCTCGGAGTCGGCGTGGATCGAGCCGACCGTCGAGGGGCAGGCCGAGCTGGAGAGCCCGGCGCCGGTGCTGACGCTGGCCGCCGCCGACGGCTCCGCCTCGCACGACAGCGGCCAGACCGCGACCGACACCGCCTCGTCGTCCTCGGAGCACGAGACGGCGAACGAGCCGGCCGGGCTGGCGCTGTTCCTCTCCATCCTGGCGCTGGTGGTCGCCGTCGCGGGCGTCGTCCTGGCGGTGCTGAACCGCCGACGTACCGTGTCCTCGTGACCTCCTCCGTCCGCGGCCGGCTCGCCGTCCTGCTCGCGGCAGGGCTCCTGCTGGCCGGCTGCGGCGGGTCGGGGGAGTCCGGCGGCACCGAGGTGTCCCAGGCGGGGGCGGCGCACGAGCACGGCGGCGCCCCGGCCGAGGCCTCCGGGCCGCGCGGCGACTACGCCGGCGTCGACCTCGACCCGCCCTACCAGAAGCCCACGTTCACGCTCACCGACGCGAGCGGGGCCGCCTACGACTTCACCGCCGCCACCGCGGGCCGGCCGACGCTGCTGTTCTTCGGCTACACGAACTGCCCCGACGTCTGCCCGACGACGATGGCCGACATCGCCGTCGCCCTGCGCGACGTCGACCCGGCGCTGGCCGAGCAGGTGCAGGTCGTGTTCGTCACCACCGACCCGGCGACCGACACCCCGGCGGTGCTGGGGGAGTACCTGGACCGCTTCGACGCCGACCTGCCCACCCAGTTCATCGGGCTGACCGGCGAGCAGGAGGCGATCGACCAGGCGCAGCTGTCGGCCGGGGTGCCGCTGGCCGAGGAGCAGGGCCGGGTGCACTCGTCGCTGCTGCTCCTCTACGGCGACGACGACGTGGCGCGCGTGGCCTTCGACGCGGGCAACACCCCGCGCGACATCGCCGAGGACCTCGCCACCGTGGCGGGCTCGTGAGGCGGCTGCTCGTCGTCCTCCTCGGGGCGCTGGCCGCGCTGCTCGTGGCGGGCCCGGTGCGGGCGCACGTCGGCGGCGGGGCCGCCGGCAGCGACTACGACGGCCGGGTGCTCGCCGTCACGCCGGAGATGCCCGGGGTCGACGTCCGGGTGCTCTCCTTCGGTGACGAGTTCGAGCTGGTCAACGGCACGAACACCGACGTGCTGGTGCCCGGGTACTCCGAGGAGCCGTACCTGCGCATCGGACCCGAGGGGGTCTGGCGCAACGCCAACAGCCCGGCGACCTACATCAACCTGGACCGCTTCGGGCGCGTGACGCTGCCGCGGAACGCCGACCCGTCGGCCGAGCCGGACTGGGAGCAGGTGTCGACGCAGCCGGAGTACGTCTGGCACGACCACCGCACCCACTGGATGAGCGAGGGGCAGCTGCCGCCGGCGGTCGCGGCCGACCCCACGCGCACGCACAGGGTGTTCCAGTGGGAGATCCCGATGGTCCACGGCGGCGACGAGGTCACCGTCGCCGGGGAGCTCACCTGGAGCCCGCCGCCCTCGCCGGCGGTGATCTGGCCGGTCTACGCGCTGCTCGCGCTGGCCGGGGTGCTCGCCGGGGCCCTGGGCCGTTCCCCGCGGCCGCTGGGCGGGCTGCTCGTCGTCGGGGCGGCCGCCGCGCTGTGGCACGCGGCGGCGACCCCCGCGCCGCCGGCGTCGCTGGGGACGCACACCGGGGCGGTCGTCTCCGCGCTGCTGCCGGTGGTCTTCGTGCTGGCGGTCGCCGTGCTCGGTGCGCGGGCGGCGCTGCGCGGCCACGGCGTCATGACCGGGCTCATGGCCGTGCTCATGGGCTGGCTGCTGCTCATCCAGGGCCTGCCGGACGTGGATGTCCTCTGGACGGCCAACGTTCTGTCGAACGGGCCGCAGTGGCTCGCCCGGTCCGCCGTGGCCGTCCTCGTCGCGCTCGGCGCCGGCCTCGTGGTGGGCGGTGTGGTCGCGGCCCGGCGCTACCGCGACCCGGCCCGCACCGACCCGCTGCCCGACGGCGCGGGTCCGCTGCCGGTCGGCTGACCGGCAGCGGCGGCGTCGGTCAGCCGGCGACGGCCGCGCCGTCGCCGGCCAGCGCGCGGGAGACGACGAGGGCGTTGGCCCGCTCGAGGTCGGTCTCGAAGTCGACCTCCACCGCGGGGGTGGCCGAGATGTCCAGCGGCCGGAACCGCAGGCCGCGCTCGGCGATCGCCGTCTCGATGCCCCGCTCGAAGTAGTCGTTCGCGGCGCAGGCGTCGAGGTGCTCGAGCAGGACGGGCTTGTCGTCGGCCGACACGTAGTTGATGCCCACGGCCTCGCCGAGGCCGCCGACGACGGTCTTCGACAGCTCGGCGATCGCGCCGTCCTCGTCGAGGGTGTACTTGACCTCCTCGTCCCCGACGACGGCGGTGTCGACGCAGACGAAGCTCTGGTCGGCCCGCAGGTGGTCCATCGCCTGCTCGAGGACGGCGGGCTCGAACACCACGTCCCCGTTCAGCCAGAGCACCCCGCCCTCGCGGGTGCGGGCGAGGCCGGTGAGCAGGCTCTTGGAGGTGTTGGTCTGCTCGAAGTCGGGGTTGTAGGCGAACCGGAGGTCGGGCGCGGCGGCCATGACGGTGGCGCACTCGTAGCCGACGACGACGGTGATGTCGGCGTCCCGGCCGAGCACCGCGCGCAGGTTGTCCACCTGGCGCTGCAGGATCGTCCGCCCGTCGTGCAGCGGGGTGAGCGGCTTGGGCGTCGAGCGCCCGAGGCGGGTGCCCATGCCGGCGGCCAGGATGACGACCTGGACCTGCGGCACGGTGGTGTTCGCCGGCGTCGGCTCGGCCGCCCGGGGGAGCGGGGTGAGGCGGCGGTCGGAGGTCCGCATGGTCATCTCCTGTCCTGTGCGGGCGCGGCGTGTGCGCGCGAGGGGTCGAGGGCGGGGGCGAGCAGGTCGAGGACGCGGTCGGTGGCGTGGCCGTCCTCGAGCAGGGAGAAGGTCTCCCGGAACCGGGCGTAGCGCTCGGCCGAGGCCGCGCGGACGGCGTCCAGGTCGGCGAGGGCGTCGACCAGCTCCGCGCTGGTGTGCACCAGGGGACCGGGCGCGACCTCCTCGAGGTCGAAGTAGAAGCCGCGCAGCTGGTCGCGGTAGCGGTCCAGGTCGTAGGTGAAGAACAGCATCGGCTTGCCGGTGATGGCGAAGTCGAACATGGTCGACGAGTAGTCGGTGACCATGACGTCGGCGGCCAGGTACAGGTCGGCGATGTCGGGGTGGCTGCACGCGTCGCGGACGGCGGAGCCCTCCACGACCTCCAGCCGGTCCATCACCATGTTGTGCAGCCGCAGCAGCAGCACGTGGTCGCGGCCGAGGCGTTCGGTGAAGGCGTCGATGTCGATCGGGAACTCGAAGTCCCGGTCGCCGGCCTTCTCGAACACCAGGTCGTCCCGCCAGGTGGGGGTGTAGAGCACCGCCGTCTGCCCGTCGGCGATGCCGAGGTCGGCCCGCACCTTCGCCCGGACCTCGTCCCGCCGCGGGCTGCTGAGCAGGTCGTTGCGGGGGTAGCCGGTCTCGTGCACCGGGCCGCGGTAGCCGAAGGCGCCGCGCAGCCGGGGGGTGCTGGCCGGGTTGGGCGAGAGCAGGTGGTCCCAGCGGGCGATGTCCTGGTCGAGGTAGGCCAGCCGGCCCTCCGGCGCCCAGAACACGTCGTTGTGGATCCGCTTGAGCGGGGTGCCGTGCCAGGTCTGCAGGTAGGTCGCCCCGGGCCGCTTCTCCCAGTCCAGCGGGATGTGGTCGTTGGAGACCACGAGGTCGGCGGCCTCCAGCGCGGCGATGCACTCGGGGCTGCCGAACTCCACGGTGCGGACGCCGTCGGGGAAGGTGCTCCGCGTGTGCGGCGCGGACAGCCAGGTGTGCGTGGCATCGGTGCCCCGCTCGAGGAGCGCCTCGTAGATCGCCCGGGGGCTGTCGGAGAAGTGGCCGCGGAAGGCGACGTGGACGATGTTCACCGGGCGGCTCCCAGCAGCTCGGGCTCGTCGGCGGCGGCCGGCAGCACCAGGGCCACGACCTCCGCCCACGAGCCGACGACGGCGAGCGCGCCGGCGTCGCGCAGGGCGGCGGCGCGCGCGGCCCGCTCGTCGGCCGGCACGAACAGCAGGTTGCCGACGACGGGGCAGCCGGCGGCGACCGCGGACCGCACGCCGGCCACCGAGTCCTCGACGGCCAGGCCGGCCTCGGGGGCGATGCCGAGGGCCTGGCAGGCGTGCACGTAGACGGCCGGGTCGGGCTTGCTGGTCGGGGTGGGCAGCGAGTCCTCGGCGCTGAATCGCACCGACGGCGGCAGGAGGTCGTCCAGCCCGGTGGCGGTGAAGCAGGCGTCGAGGCGGGACAGCGCGCTGGAGCTGACGACGGCCAGCCGCAGCCGGCCGGCCAGCGCCTGCAGCGCCGCGGTGGTGGCGGCGTGCGGGCGCAACGTCCGCGCGAGGTGGTCGGTGACCGCGCGCTTCTCCTCGGCGACCCACGGGGACAGGTCGACGTCCGCGCCCACCTCGGCGACCAGCCGGGCCGCCGTGGCCCGGAACGTCATGCCCGTGAACGCCCGCCGCAGCTCCTCCCCGGTGAAGCGCCGGGGGTCGCCGAGGTCGGCGAGCAGCCGGTTGGTCACCTCGGCCGAGGCGTCGAACGCCGGTTCCTCGGAGGGGAACAGGTTGCCGTCGGCGTCGCAGAGCACCACCTCGACGGGGTCGAGGCCGGGCGGGCGGGTGGTCACAGGGTGGTCTCCCCTCGATCGGTGGGCAGCAGGGCGGCGAGCGTCGCGCGGGCGCCGTCCCGCTGCAAACGGGTCAGCGCACCGGCGAGGTCCCGCACGAAGGCGGGCCGGTCGCCGAGGTCGCCGAAGACGCCCCGCTCGGACAACAGCGGCCGGGGATCGGCGCCGCCCGCGCGGGCCAGGTGCTGCAGCCGCTCGGCCATCGCGTCGTCGACGACCACCGGGCGCCCGTCGTCGTCCCGCCCCTGCAGGTAGCGGAACCAGGCGGCGACCGCCAGCGTGAGCAGCTCGGTCGGCCGCTCCTGGTCCAGCGCCTCGCGCAGCGAGGGCAGCAGGTGGTGCGGCATCTTCGTCGATCCCCGGCGGCAGAGCCGGGGGAGCCCGTCGGCGATCGCCGGGTTGGCGAAGCGGCGGCGCAGGGCGCGCTTGTAGTCGGTCAGGTCGATGCCGTCCGGCTGCGGCAGCAGCGGGGTGATCTCCCGGTCGAGCAGCCGCTCCAGGTAACGGCGGAAGAGCCGCTCGGCCATCAGCTCGTCCAGCCGGGTGTGGCCGGCCAGGGTGCCGAGATAGCCGAGCGCGCAGTGCCCGGCGTTGAGCAGCCGCGTCTTCATCAGCTCGTAGCTCGACACGTCCGCGACGAAGCGGACGCCGACCTCGTCCAGCGGGGGCCGGCCGTTGCAGAAGGTGTCCTCGATGACCCACTGGGAGAACGGCTCGGTGATCACCGGCCAGCGGTCGTCGACGCCGTACCGCTGCGCGACCGCGGCCCGCTCCTCCGGCGACGTGTGCGGCGTGATCCGGTCCACCATGCTGCTCGGGAAGGCGACGCGGTCGCCGATCCAGCGGGCGAGCACCTCGTCGCGCATCCGGGCGAAGCCGGTGATCATGGCCCGGGCGGCCTCGCCGTTGCGGTGCACGTTGTCGCAGGAGACGACGGTGAACGGCTCGGTGCCGGCACGGCGCCGGCGGTCGAGGGCCTCGACGAGGAAGCCCACGACCGTGCGCGGGCTCCCCGGCGTGCGCAGGTCGCCGAGGACGTCGGCGTCGTCGACGTCGAAGGCACCGGTCGAGGGGTCGAGCCGGTAGCCGGCGCCGGTGATGGTCATGCTCACCATGCGCGTGCGCGGATCGGTCAGCCGGCGCAGCACGCGCTCGGGGTCGTCGGGGGCGAACAGGTAGTCGGTCATGACGCCGACCACCCGGGCGCGCTCGCCGTCGGGGCTGCGCTCCACGACGGTGTAGAGGAAGTCCTGGGGGGCGAGCGCGTCGTGCATGCGGCGGTGGTGCAGCCCGACGCCGGTGACCCCCCACCCGGTGCTGATGCGCTGCTCGGCGAGCTCGTCGAAGTACAGCAGCTGGTGGGCGCGGTGGAACCCTCCGACGCTGATGTGCACGACGGAGGGCACGAGGGAGGAGCGGTCGTAGGTCGGCACCTGCAGACGGCCGTCGAACCGCCCGAGACCCTCCTCGGTCAGCGGTAGCGCCGTGGAGACGACGTTCCGGGGGGCGACGTCAGGGGAGGTCGTGACATCGGCGGAGGCTGGGGTGGGATCGAGCATGCGTCCGGCATGCGTCACGGCAACCTCCTCGAGCTCGGGTCGGCCCTGGGGAGGCGGCAGCTGCGACCGGTCGTGCCGGGGAGGCACGCCCGGCCGACGGCCATCCGCGATCAGGCCCGACACGGTGGTCCTGCATAGGTGGACCGGCAGGCGGCGCGGACGACTTCACGCCGGACGGCCTCTGTGCCCACCCTAGGGGCAGGGGAAACGGCAGGTGAACGGCAGGGGCTCGCCGAGAAATGCCATCGGTGGGATTCGTGAGACCGTTCACACGGCGTGTTCGGCTCGACACGCCGCACGGGGGGTTACGGATTGGTCACACGGTGTTTGTATGTGCACCGACCGAATCGGGCCCGTCACGGGCCGCTTCCTCCGAGACGGGGCAGGTGCACGGGCAGGCATGGGCACTCGGACCTTCGACGCCGACCTCCTCGAGAGGCCGGCCCGGACCTCGTCCCACCGCGTGCCCGCCGCCCCTCACCGCCGCCCGGGAGGGCGCCTGCCGCGCCGCCCGGTGCTGCTGCTCGCCGCGCTGATCGCCGGCGGCGTGGGCGCGGGCGTCGTCACCTTCCAGGGCTTCACGCCGGCCTCCGCCGACGCGACCTCGGTGGTGGATGCCCAGCAGGCGCTGCTGGCGACCGGCGAGGAGGACCTCGAGGTCATGCCGATGGCCTCGATCACCGAGGCCGAGGCGCAAGCGCGGCTGCAGGAGGTCGCCGCCTCGCGCGCCGCGCGCGCCGAGGCCGAGGCCGCCGCGATCGAGGCCGCCCGGCCCAAGGCGGTGCTGCCGGTCGACGGCGCCCGTCTCACCAGCGGGTTCGGCTCCCGGTGGGGGACCTTCCACTACGGCATCGACCTGGCCGCGCCCATGCGCACCCCCGAGTACGCGGCGATGGACGGCGTCGTGCTGCGGGCCGGCTCGGCCAGCGGGTTCGGGCTCGCCGTCTACATCCTCCACGAGAACGGCGACGTCACCGTCTACGGCCACATGGACTCGATCTCGGTCTCGGTCGGTGACTACGTGGAGGCCGGCCAGGAGATCGCCAAGCTGGGCAACCGCGGCCAGTCCACCGGCCCGCACCTGCACTTCGAGGTGCACCAGGGCGGCATCGAGGGCGAGCGGATCGACCCGATCGACTGGCTGGCCGAGCGCGGCGTCCACGTCTGATCGAATACCGCCCGTGAGCAGGGCGGCCGAGGAGCAGAACCGCCGGCTGCTGCGCGCCCGCGACGCCATGGACCGGGCGTACGCCGAGCCGCTCGACGTCCCCACGCTGGCGCGCATCGCGTGCGTCTCCGAGGCGCACTTCATCCGTACGTTCCGGGCCACGTTCGGCGAGACGCCGAACCGCTACCTGCAGCGCCGGAGGGTGGAGCGGGCCATGTGGCTGCTGCGCGCCACCGACAGGAGCGTCACCGACATCTGCATGGACGTCGGCTTCTCCAGCCTCGGCACGTTCAGCCGGGTGTTCCGCGACGTCGTGGGGGAGCCGCCGAGCGCGTACCGGGCGCGCGGGCCGCTGCCGCCGGTGCCGTCCTGCTTCGCGATGGCGTGGACCAGACCGAGCAGTTTTGGAGAAGCCTGAGGTCAGCCGCCGGTCCTAGCGTTCTGCGCATGTTGAACTCCCTCGGCACCTCGCAGATCTACGTCACCGACCAGGACAAGGCGCTGGACTTTTACGTCGGCAAGCTCGGCTTGGAGGTCCGGGAGGACGTCGACCTGGGCTTCATGCGCTGGCTCACCGTCCAGGTGCCCGGCGACGACCGCGGCATCCTGCTCGAGATCCCCGGCCCGCCCTCGATGAGCCAGGAGACCGCGGCGCAGGTGCGCGACCTCCTCAGCAAGGGCAGCACCGGCGGCCACCTCTTCTTCCGCTGCGACGACGCGCACAAGACCTACGCCGACCTCAAGGAGAAGGGCGTGGACGTCGCCGAGGAGCCGGTCGAGCAGCCCTACGGCATCGACTTCGGCCTGCGCGACCCGTTCGGCAACCACATCCGCATCGCGCAGATGAAGGGCTGACACCCGCTCGCCACCCCTGCGCCGGCCGGCCGACGCCGCCCTGTACAGTTGTCGACGGCCCGGAACGTACCGGACCGGGCCGTGCGGGGCTGTGGCGCAGCTGGTAGCGCACCACACTGGCAGTGTGGGGGTCAGGGGTTCGAGTCCCCTCAGCTCCACCCCTCCGACCAGGCCGTTCTCCCTCGGGAGGACGGCCTGAGTCGTCTCTGGTTGCAGTCGTGGTTGCAGTTGACGCCGGCCTCATGAGCGGGACGGAGCCCATGCGGTCGGCGGCCTTGCGGGCAAGGGCTGGCATGACGTGGCTGTAGATGTCCATCGTGGTGCGCATCTGGCTGTGGCCGAGCAGCTCCATGACGACCCGGGGGTGCACGTTCTCGCTCAGCAGCAGGGTGGCGGCGGTGTGCCGCCCGTCGTGCAGCCGGACGTGGCGGACGCCGGCCTGGTGCAGCAGACGCGTCCAGTCGTCGTAGTCGGTCTTCTTGTCGATCGGCCGGCCGTTGGGCTGGGCGAAGACCAGGTCCTCGTCGTGCCACTCGGAGCCGGCCAGCAACCGCTCGCCGAGCTGGGCGGCCTTGTGCCGGTGTAGCTCGGCGACCAGGGGGAGGGGCAGGGCGAGGGTCCGGTGGCTGCGCTTGCTCTTGGGCTGCTCGTAGATGAGCCCGCCGCCGCGGACGCGGTGGATGCTGCGCCGCACCGTGAGGGTGTTGGCGAGCAGGTCGACGTCCTTCCACTGCAGCGCCAGGGCCTCAGACTGGCGCAGGCCGAGGGCGAGGGCGACGGTCCAGCGGGCGGAGTTCCGGACGCGGGCTGCGGCTTCGAGGACGGCGCGGGCCTCGTCGATGTTCAGCGCGGTGGCGAGGTCGCTCGGGCGCTGGGCGGGTGGGTCGACGAGCGCAGCGACGTTGCGCGGGACGTGCCCGCGTTGAACGGCGACGGTGAGTGCCCGCGAGAGGATGCGGTGGTAGCGCAGGACGGAGGCGGGGGAGTAGCCGGCGTCGAGCAGGGCCGTGTACAGCTGGTCGAGGTGCTCGGGCCGCAGCCGGTCGATGCGGTGGCGCCCGATGCCGGGGATCAGGTGCCTCCGGATCGCGGACTCGTAGCTCTCGAGGGTGCGCTGACGCACGCGGCGCGGGGCAATGGTCGTCAGCCAGTGCTCCAGCCACTCGGCGACGGTCGGGGTCGACGTCTCGCCGACCGTCCCGGAGTCGCGCTTGCGCTCGAGCTCCCGGACCTTCGCGACCACGACTCCGCGGCTCTTGCTGCTGACGTGCCGGCGGTCGAGCCTGCCGTCGAGCGTGAACCCGACGGAGACATAGCCGTGCCAGCGCCCGTCGGCGCCCTTGTAGATCGTCGACTCGCCGTTCGACGCCCGTCCCGCCATCGGCTACCCCTCGGCGCTCATCCGAAGGGACAGTCTCGCGGAGCAGCCACGTAACGGGCAGGCGCGCTGTGGACTCACGCGGCGTCCGGCGAAGGATGTGGACGGGACGGGGAAGCCTCGAGCCGGCGGACGTAGCGGTCGAGTTCTGCCTGGGAGATCCGGCAGCTGCGGCCGATGTGCACGGGCCGCAGATCCCCGCACTTCATGAGCGCGTACACCGTCGTGCGACCGATGCGGAGGACCTCCGCCGCCTCCTCGGGCGTGAGGAGAAGCCGACCGGCGGCCATGACGTCGCGGAGCGGCTGCGGATCACCCATGTCGAGATCTCCTGGATCAATTACTGCCTATGGAGGTTGCAGTACGACGGTGGTGGAGCTGCCTGCCGAACGTCCCCAGTCCGTCTCCAGCCGAGGATGCGGCCGTTGCCGTGCGCGACTGGAGACTTGAGCGCGGCCTCGTGCCAACTGAAGAACTTCTGGAGCCTCAAGCTCAGCGGACGTCGAGGACGCCGGTGAGGTGGGCGCGTCTCCGGTATGCCTCCAGTACCGGCTGAAGTGCCCGCGCCAGGGCGGGCAGGTCCCGGTCGTAGACCCGCCCGTCGTTCAGCTGGTCGGCGAGCTCGACCAGCAGCCTGGGCCAGTCGCGGCGGGTGGGCGCCAGCGGCACCTGGACTTCGACGCGCCGCTCTACGAGCTCCACTGCAGACAGACCGGAGGCAGCGGCCCTGGCCTGCTCCCAAGCCCGGTGCCGGCAGGTTGCGGAGCACCACTTGGGGATCGGCCCCCGGCTGCGCGGAGTGACCGGCTCACCGCACCACCCGCAGGCCGTCGCCGCCGTCCGGCGGTCTCGTCCTTCGACGCCGGAGCTGGGCTCCGGCAATTGGGCCTTCTTCGTTGCCGTGCGCTGTGCCTGCTGGCGCCGTCGCTGCTCCCGCTTCTGGCGCCGAGCCCGGTACGGGCTTCCGCTGTTTCCCATGACGACGACCGTGCACAGCAGCCTGCAGTAACCCGCCACAACGAGTCCCGAGACCCGAGGTGCAAGAGGTGTGATCGGTTGCGATCTTGATAGGGCTGCGGGCGATGAGAACGGAGCGGACACTCCTGCTGCCGGGCGGCGGCGTCTTGACACATTCGTGTGTGAAGTCGATGGAGCTGTACGGCGCGGGGTCCTCGCGCGCTGGACTGTCGTTGCGAGCACGTGGGCCTGTCTCCGGTCCGAAGGCCCTTCGGTCGGGGCTCGACCTCACACCGGCCGCGGCAGGTGACGTACGAGAGCACATCGTCGACGTGGCCGAGCTCGGTGTGGGCGAGCTCGTGGGGCTGGGTCTTGAGGGCTTGCCTGTCACGGAGGTCCAACCGGACGGTCACCGTCCTCGTCTTCGGATCGGTCTCGCCGTTCGCCGCGGCGTTCGTGCGCCGCCCTCGCTTCAGCTCGTAGCCGGCCGCCCGCACCCGCTCACCCGTCGCCTCCCAGAGGCGGCTCACACCATGGCCCTCCAGAAAGACCGGCCGCACGTCCGGCAGCGGCTCGCCGTCGGTCTGGCTGACATCCCACACGTGCTCGACGGTGAAGCTGCGAACTTGGCGGCGTCGGTCGTCGGTCTCCGGCGTCGCCTCGCCGCGTTTCTCGTCGCCGCGGACGCCGTAGGTGACCGGTGCGAGGATCTGGATCCCTCGCTCTCCCCTCCTCACCTGCCGGCCGAACGCCTGCCAGGTCCGGTACCCGGCGACACGGGTCGCGTCCGGCCGCTGGGCGTGGATCAAGAGCACGTTGCGGAAGCTGTAGCGGTGGAAGCGGGCGGCCACCTCGAGCATCGCCCGCCACTGGTCTCCCTCGGTGAGCTCGGCGAGCTGTGCTGTGAACCGCTCGTGCAGGGCCGCGAGCCGTTCCCGCTTCGCCTCGCGACGCTGTCTGGTCTCGTCCTCGGTGAGCGGCCTCCGGCTCCTCGTCGTCATTGCCATGGTGGGCGTCCCTTCGGTCCCCGGTGGTGGCGGCGGGCCTCTCTGGCCCTGCCGCCTACGGGCGCGCCGGCCACCGCCGCGGAGGCTCGGGGTCCATGCCGTCGGGGCGGTGATGGTTCGCAGTGGAGCGGCCCGGAGGGAGCGAACGATCATCCGGGGGAGAGGGCTTGACGCCGAGGGCGGCGGTCCCAGCGTTCGGGGACCGGCCTGCGACGATGACGGCTCCCCATTGCAAGGAGGCGCTTCTGGATGACCGCGAGGACTACGCCCGGACCGCGTGTGTTCGTCTCCGCGCCCTACGACACCTCGCTCGGGCCGCTGTTGGACGGTTTGCGGCGGGCGGGCGTCGACGCGTACGTGACATCCGACACCGCGGTCCTCGGCGCCGACCTCATCGAGACCGTGCGGTCGGCGATTGATGCTGCGGACCTCGTGCTCGTCGTGCTGACGAGCCGGGCGTCCCTAACCCCCGTCTTTGAGGCCGGCATGGCGACAGCGCTCGGCAAGCAGGTGCTGATGGTCGCGGACCCTGACGTGGCCCTGCCCGTGGACCTTGGCAGCGTCGTCGTCGTCCAGACGCGGCTCGACGATCCGGAGCCCGTCGTCGCGGCTGTTCAGGAGGTGGCTCGACGCGAGCCACGCGGCGTTCACCCACGGCCGCCCGCGACAGGACGCGCGCTCGATGCGGGCACCGCCGAGCGCCTCGTCCACCGACTCGAATCAGAAGACCTGAGCGGGCGCGGCGCAGTGGAACTGCTCCTGGAGGCCATCAACGGCACGGGTGCAGTCGCTGTGGAAGCCGACTTGCATGACAGGGGCTGGGACATTGGCGTGTGGTCCGACGACCTGGCGTCGATCGGCGCGAACCCTCTGGTCGTCGAGATCAAACCCGGACTGGTCCAAGACGCCGTCCGCCAACTCCACGCCGCGCTCGCGGCCCAGCACAGTGCGCGTCTCGGACTGCTCGTCTACCTCACCGAGTCGTCGGCCGACGCCCTGCGAGGGGACACCGCAGCAGAGTGGTTTCCCGTCCTTGCGATTTCGCTTCGAGACCTGCTTGAGCAGTTGCAGTCCACGAGCTTCGCCGGCGTCATCCAACACTTGCGCAATCGTGCGGTCCACGGGTTGCCGGCTCGATGACGGCCATCGATCGCGGGCACGTCGCGGCCCTTCTCGCTGCGGGGGATGCGGCGACGACAACGACCGAGCGCGGCCGGGCGCTTGAAGAAGTCATCGTGCATGTCTTCGGCTCGGTGCCCGGTGTCGTCCTGTCGGCGCGCAACGTCCTCAATGCATTCCACTCGGAGGAGATCGACGTCGCCTTCTGGAACGACTGCGATCCGGCGGGCCTACGACTCTTCGATCACATCCTCCTCGTCGAGTGCAAGAACTGGCGCACCGCAGTCGGCAGCGACGAGCTCATGGTGTTCGACCGCAAGCTCATCAGCCGGGGACGTCCCATGGGGATCTTCGTAGCGGCGGCCGGGATCACGGGCGACCCGGAGAAGCGCCTCAATGCTCACCGCGTCCTTGCTGAGGCACTTGCGCAGAACCGGGAGATCATTGTCGTCACCCGTCGCGAGATCGAAGGTCTCGTCGACACCGACGAACTGGTGCTGTTGCTCAAAAGGAAGCGAGCTCAGCTTGTCGCCTCGCAGACCATATTCGAGGTGTCCGCGGAGGCCGGACGCGTGTAGCGGCTGGGGCACTGCGCGCGTAAGCGGGTGTGGACCTGCGGTCGTCCGTCCGCGCGTTACGCGCGCGCGCTCTCGTAGTCGCCCCTGGCGATCATGATCTGATCATCGATCCGGAACGCCTCGTCGAGGAGGTCTTCTCGGTCGGGAGGACGGCTGACATCCGCCACGTCGAGAAGCGTGTCGAGGACCTCGAGCACCTCTGCCGAATCCGGGCCGAAACGGTGACGCGTTTCCTCGAGCAACTGGCGCGTCCGTCGTTCCGCCTCAACTACTTTCCCGACCGTCACCTGAGCCTTGGCCCAGTTGAGGTGTGCTCTGAACCAGCCGTGCGCCCATGGCCGCAGCGACGAGCACGCCCGGCTAAAGAAACTCCTCAGCTTGCTCTGCGTAACCGCGATCAGGTACGCGTTCATGCTGGTCGCGGAGGAACATCGCGTAGTCGTTCATCACTTCGGCGTGAACCTGCTCGATTTCGCGGACGAGCCAGTCGAACTTCGCCTCAGCCTCGTCCCACTGGCCGTCTCGTTCCAGTGCATTCGCCTCGGCGAGGTGCGTTCCGATGAGAACCGGATCATCGCGGGCAAGCGTTCGCTTCCGTTCCTCGAGTGCGGCCGCGGTTAGTTCGACACGTTCAGCAGGACTCGCCACCGCCGACAAGTTGACGAGCGTCGCAGAGTACGTCTCCGGATCGGGGATATCCGCGAGTTGCAGCAGTCTCACCGCTCGACGTCCGAGGCGCGTTGATAGGTCCGAGTCCATCACCTTGAACCGCGCATACACGCTCGCGAGATTCGCAAGTTGTCCGATGGGGTCGAAATGCTTCTTGGGCCGTTCCTCCAGCTCGGCATCGTTGACGAGCGCGATGACGTGGGGAAGCAGCCAGGCCCACGTTCCCCACTCGGCCGGGTCCTCTGGCGACTCCGGCGCGACCCGCAGCAGCCAGCGCAGGCCTGAGAATCGTGACTGCGCGAGCTCCGTTGGGGCGAACAGGCTGTTCGCGAGAAGACGGACAGGCCCTCTCAGCTTCACGGTCCGCTCGTCGTAGTCGCGCCGCGTTTCGAGCATCCCCAGGGATTCGAGCGCGCGGGAGGCCTGCAGGATGGGTCTCCCGGTCTGGCGCACTGCCGCCCGCACGTCCGCCAGCAAGGGACCTCGGGTCTCCAGTGCCTCGAAGGCCGCCACCGGTACCGGCTCATCGGGCAGGCCGATCAGCTGCAGGAGGAGAGTCCGCTCGAGTGTGGGCTTCTGGAGCAGCGGACGCGCCCGCGCGAACGTGCTGGCAGCGGCGATGGCGGGGTCGTCAAGGTCGACCGTCGACGAGGCCGTCACGGCGGCGACGAGTGCTTCCACCGCGGCGTACGACGCGTGCGCCGGCGACACCTTGTACAAGCCCATGCGGTAGCGGATCTCGTCGATCGTGTCACCCCGGTCTTGGCGTCCGCTCGCGATAGGGACGTCGCGAAGCTTCGTACCGGTTGCCACGTAGGTCACCCAGTCATCGAGGGCGTCCTGCGAGGCCGGGTCCGTCGTCCGTGCCCTCACCTCCGCCACCGTCGCGACGAGCCAGTCGCGGACGGCTCGGCCCCGCTCCTCACCGGCGCGGCGCGTCGACATCGCGAGGAAGGCGGGTTCCTCAGCCAACTGCATCAGTGCTGCCCGGGCGGAGGGTCCCCGGCCTGTTGCCTTGTGGGCGGCGATGAGCGAGGGCTTGACGAGCCGGATCCAGTACTCCTCAACGGCGTGCGCGTCGCCCAGCTCATGCGTAACGGTCGCGGCCACATTCCCGCTGTACCCACTGCCATTCCCACTACTCGGCTGGTCGGCTGGGCGCAGCGTCGAGATGAGGGGACGGAGTCCATGGTCAAGGGAGCGGGTATGGCCGGACGAGGCTGCGTGCTCGTCGCGCTGGTAGCCAGCCTCCGCGAGTTGCCGACTGCGTTGGCCGTGGCCGGGCTTGCCGTGGTCTTGGTCGCCATCACGCTCAACGCTGTGGTGGCTTTCGCGCGTACGCCGGGCGGACGCTCGGTTTTCAAGGCGGTGGGGCGGCGCATCGCGCCGCCGCCGGCTGCCCGAGCCAGTGTGCGCCGCCGCACGAGGGCGTCTCGGCGACAGCGTCAGACCAACCGCTCCGCCCGGTAACCCGACACGGGGAGGTGACGGCCGAGACGACGACCGACGGCCTTGAGGGGAGCGGCCTCGACGGCGCCGCAGGCGTGTTCTGGATCGACGGGGGCCCCAGGGTGTGCCGAAGGCGCATCCCGGCAGGAACGCGGCAGCGCCCTTCCGGCGATCCGCTGCAGTCGACGCGCTGTTGCCGCCGGGATCGACACCACGACGAGGCGCGGTTGTCGGTCGCGGGGAGACTTGTAGCTGGCGCCGCTCTCCTCGGCGTCGCGTCGGTTCTTCGTCCAGGCCGATAAGTCGCGTCGATGCGGAGCTGTCGACGCCGCGAGCCGGTGGAGTCCCACCGGTTGGGGCGGCGCGTGAATGTCGCATCGGCCACCACGGCGGCCGTCCTTACGCTGGCGGGGTGGAGGCAGAACGGGACCCAAACTATCTGAAGGCTTTGGCCGAGGCGGTGACGGACTTCCGGGACGCGCTGTCCGACCTACTCGAGCTGTACACCGAGTTCGGCACGAGGACGGCCCGCGGCGTCGCGCCCTCCGTGGTCCCGCGGGAGGCATCCGACCCACAGGAGATCAAGCGGCGAAAGTCTCGCGTCTCGCGTGCCGCGGGCCGCGCCAGCGAGGCAACGAAGCTGACCAACGCGTTCATCCACGCCCACGGACACGGCCTGATCGACCCCATTGCGGCATGGCTGAACATGACGCAGCCGAAGCCGCTCCTGGAGCCCGACGACGTCTTTACTGCCTGCGATTCCATTCTGGGTCGGCTCGACGCGATGATGCTCCGCGCTCAGTCAGAAGCTCCGCCCCGCACTGGTCCTGCCGGGATGCACCCGTTGGTCTGGGGAGCTGCACGACGGCTGTGGCTCGACGGCCACATCCGTCAGGCCGTCACCGGCGCGTGCGAGGCGTTGATTGGCCAGGTGAAGGTGGTGACCGGTCGGAACGACGTGGCGGAGACGTCGCTATGGCAGCAGGTCTTCTCGAAAGACGCTCCCGAGCCCGGGAAGCCGCGCCTGCGCTGGCCAGGGCCGCCGACGGATCAGACCGTGAAGACGATGAACGACGGCCTGCGGCAGTACGCACCCGGCGTGCAGCTGTTGATTCGCAACCCGGCGGTCCACACGACCGTCGAGATGACCGAGCAGGAAGGGCTGGAGCAGTTGGCGGCACTCAGCCTGCTGGCCCGGTGGATGGAGAACTGCACACTGGACGAGGCGCCGGCATCAACTTGACTGTCGAATCGCCTCACACAGTCACGTCGATTGGGCGTCGACGCGGTCGAGTAGGGGCTGAACGTCGTCGTGTGTCACGGCGATGAACTCGGCAATGTGGTCCCAGCAGTGCAGGAACGAGACCAGGGCCAGATACGCCAGCCGGGCCGGGTATGTCGCGTCCCCAATCTCGAAGCGAGGGGCACCGGTCGCCGTGACCTCAGTCAGTTCCGCCAGCGCAGACGGAGTAGGGTGGCTGGCGTTGCTCAACCAATCGTGTGCGCCGCCGGCCTTCCAATGCACGCCGAAGGTCCTCTCATACGCAAGGGCCTGCTCGGAGGCCGGGGAGCCGCTGGCCGACGAACACCAACTCTCCGTTAGGAAGCTCCTCGATTTCGCTCGGGTAGAACTTGGCGGGCAGGGTGACTCGCGCAGCGTCCTAAGAGCGGCGCCCCACTTAGGGGCACTGTCGTAACCGAGGCTGAGTGACACGGGCTTCGTCCGAGTTACGTCCTCCACTTGCACCGCGCAACGCGCGCTGCCCGGATACGAACCGGCAACATTGCTTCTCGCCGGACGGTCGCTGGTGGCAGCGGCTCGAGCACCTAGGCGATACGGCAGCACGCCTCGAAGGAGGCGCGCACCAGCGGCGCCAACGGCGCGATGACGTGCCGGCTCAACAAGAGTCCCCGAACGCCTCCCAGGTACTGCGCGGCCAAACTTAGGAAGGGGCTCGAAATCGCGAGAGCCCTTGTCGCATCGCTTCCGTCCCATGGGCCTCCTGGCCCGTACCGGCGGCTCAGGAGTCGTTTCTCGTACTCGTACGGCGATCGCTCGGCCGGCCGCCAGCGGGTGTCCTCCATCCAAGACCAGAACGCATTCAAAGCGTCGTCAATAAGCTGCGCGTATGCATCTAGGACAGCGGCATCTCCAGGGTCCACATGGGGACCGGAGCGGGGACTGGCCATAGGAGATATGAGACCAGGGTGGGTGTACGTCTTCGGCCGCTGGACATAGTTCGCCGGACGGGACGGCGGCGCTGCCGGCGTTCGGAAGTTGCTCACGTCGAGTCTTGCGTCGGTGCCAATCGCTGCGTGAACCGTCACGCGTTGCTCGCGCCAATCGTTGTGTCTGCCGGAAGTTGCTCGTGCCACAGCAATGCCGTGGTGCAAGGGGTCGGGGATCAGCCCACGTCGAGGATGCGGTACTGCGGGCCGGGATCCTCGACCGCGCGGATCAGGAAAATGCCGGCGTCCTCCTGGCTGGCGAAGGTGGCGACCACCGCGGCGCCACCGTGAGCGGCGGCCTCGATCTCCGCGCGGTTGGTGAGGACGACGTTCGGCGCCCAGATGGCCAGCCCGGGGACGTCGTAGCGGACGCCGTCGAGCGTGACGGCGACAGCGTTCTCCGTGCCGTACAGGACGCCGGGCTGATCCGGGACCGAGCCGAGGAAGTCGCGGATGGCCCCGGGCTGGAGCTCGACGGCGAGCCCCGTGTACCGGAGTCGGGCGCGCTCCCCGGTGAGTGCTCGGGCGACGTCGATCAGGTCGCGGAACTCGTCGTCCGACAGGGGCTCGGCCGGGACGGGCACGAGGGTTCCTAGGTGGTCCTGCATGAGCTCGAGCGCGGCGACGATGTGGTGCAGGTACGCCATGCCCTCGGGTCCCCCTCCGTCGACGGTGAACGTCGCACGGGTGACCGGGCCGACGCGGAAGTGCAGGTTGTCTCCGGCCTGAAGGGTCCCGAGGAGCCGAACTGCGGGCAGCACCTCGTGAGGGTGCGCCCCGGCCGTCGGCTTGAGGTTCAGCGTGAGTCGGCCGCTGACATCGTCCTCGTTGGCCTCCATCTCGAACTGGCCTTCGAGGAGCCCGCTTGAGTCGACGCCGGTCAAGGTCTGGCCGTGCGACCCGCCGACGCGTGCGGTGAAGGTGAACGGCACGGACGGGCCGCCGTCCCGACCGGGTCGCTCGAGGACCAGGGAGCCGCGCATCGGCAGGCCGGAGGTGTCCGGGATGCTGATCAGCCGCAGGCGCGACACCTGCTGCACGGGCTCGCCGAGCAGACGCTGCGTAGCCTCGGAGGCGGCGGCGACCCGCACTGCCTCGATGAACCGCCCGGGTACCTCCACATCGCCGCCGAGCCGCAGAACTCGGTCGAGATGCTCGGACGTGCGCTGCGCGTCGGGGTCATCAGCCGGGAAGGAGAAGAGCGGCGTGAACTCCACCGGGTCCTCGCTGGCCGCCTCGGGCCGCTGCGGAGTGAGGATCTGGCCCGGTCCCCACGGGGTATCGCCGAAGTGCCACTTCCAGTACGGCGAGATGTCCTCCCCGAGCCGCAGCAGCCGGTCCATCCGCTGTGTCAGGTCGGCACCGGAGGTGAGCGCGGAGCGCTCCATCTCGTGGTGTCGTGCGCGACGGAGGAGCTTGTACTCGGGTCCCTCGACGTAGCCGATCAAGCTCTCCCGGCCGGCGACCTGCCCGTCGAGCCAGTCGCGGCCGTACCACTCCAGCTCGACGCCGGGGAACTTCCCGCGGAGACCCTCGAACCATGCGTACTCGGCCGGCGTGGGGTTGCGCGGGATGACGAGCACCCACTTTCGCGGGTTGTGCAGGTCCACGGCGCGCTGGCAGGACTGGGTGATCTGGCGCTTCTGGCTGCTGGTCAGCGGCTTGGTGAAGGACTTGACCTCGAAAATGGTCAGCCCCTCGGGGCTGTCGCGGCGCAGGTCCTGGGCGAGGTCACCGCCGCTGCCGTCGATGCTGGTCGCACCGCACGCGTCGCGCACGAGGATCTGCGCGACGCGCTCGACCTTGCCGGGATCCAGCCCCTCCCAATCCAGCACGTACCCAGTATCCGGGGGGGCGGTGACGACTCCGTCGTCAGGCGGTCACCACAGAAGCAGGGTGCCGTCGGCCTCCGACGGGCTGGCGGAGCCGATCGTCGCCACGAAGTTGTCCTCGACCCGCAGCGCGACGCACGCAGGCGGCAGCGCCGGGACGTCCCCTGTCGTCGGCGTCGCCAGCTCGCTGTCGCTCGGCACCGGGGCGTCGAGCGGGACCGGCAGGTCGCCGGACCATGCCGCGGGCTCTGGTCGCGTCCCGCCCGCACAACCTCTTCCCGGACGGGACCGGTGACCTCGACGTGGATCCCCCGCGTGCGCGCCCAGGCGCGCACCAGGGCCGGTGACGGCGTGGAGAATGCCCGCGCGTCGCACAACGGAACCAGGCCCCGCCCGGCGAGGAACTGGCCGTCGGCGTCGGCGAGCACGATCTCGCGCGTCGTCACCGGCCCGATCGCCTCCCCGCGGTGGACAAACTCGAGCCTGGAGCGGCGGCTGCGGTGCAGCCGCTGCCGGTCGTGCTTGCGGACGAGTCGGAACACGGGGGTCTGTGGCGGCGCCCAGAAGGACACCTTTCAGCAGGGTCCGTGGTCGACCCCGTTCAGCCGAGCGCGGGACGTGTGCATCCGGGCCTTCAGGCCGAGTGCCCGGGCCAGCTCGAGCGCGGCGTCGGCCAACGGCCGCAGCGTGGAGGCGAACATGGCCTGGCCCTCTCGGCTGATCGTGCCGTCGGTGTCCATCAGGCCCTGGAAGAGCGCGAGCCGCTGCTGGTGCGATCCGCGGAGATAGGCGGCCGGGACGCGCTTGTTGCCGAACAGGCCGTTCTCACGGAGCGGCCGGTGGAGGCCGTTCACGCCCCAGCGGTTGCCGCGCGGGTCCTTGCGCATCACCGTGGCGAACCCGGCCGCGTGGAACTGGCCGCGGATGAACTCGCGGTCATCGTCGCCGCTGGTCATGCCAGCCTGGCCGATGTCCCCGTCCCCGAGCCAGGCGCCGAGCACGTACGGCTCGATCGGCAGGTCCGCGTCCGGCAGCTGCAGCGGCTCGGTGATCGGCACGCAGTAGATCGGGCGCTCGTCGGCGCCCTCGGTGACCCTGCGGGCGAGAAACTCCGTGGTGAGCCGGCCGCCACGGCGGTCACCGCGTGCCCCCGTCGGCCACCACTGCCCGCGTCCCACGTCGAAGTGCTCGCCGGAGGCAAGGGTCACCAGGAAGCCTTCCACGTCGAACGGGGCAGACACGGCCGCCATGGTGACCGGCCGCCCGGTGGGGGTCAGCGGAGCGTCGCCGGCGCGCAGGTCGCCGAGGGTCGTCCAGCCCGTCGGGGTCGGCAGCAGCACGTCGGCAGCGAAGCACTCCCCACAGACAGCTCGCGCTCGTCAGCAGCCGGCTGCTACGGCACGGCAGCTTGGAGACGGACTGCGCCGGTAGCCGAGCGGCTCATCACGCGCGGGGGCTGTACCTCGGTTGCCTGCACTGACCCGGTACGAACAGGCTGCTCCCCAACAACGGACGCATGGGCTAGGTGTACTGACCACGGACGTTGGTGACGGCGTCCGGTGACATGAGGAAGACCTCCGGGTGAGGTGTGGAGCTGTCTAGGAACCGCTCCTCAGCCCGGAGGTCTTCGTGTCCCACGCTAATGCCACCCTGACCCCGCGTGGCCGGCTTCTGCTGGCCCGCTGCGTCGTCGAGCAGGGCTGGACCCTCCGGCGGGCAGCCGAGCGGTTCCAAGCCTCGGCGACCACCGCCGCGCGCTGGGCGGGTCGGTACCGCCAGGACGGGGCGGCGGGGATGCGCGACCGATCGAGCCGGCCGCACCGCACTCCGCGGCGCACGCCGACCCGGCTGGAACGGCGGATCATCAAGGTCAGGGTGATCCGGCGGTGGGGTCCCGCGCGCATCGGCTTCCTGCTCGGGGTGCACCCCTCGACGGTGTACCGGGTGCTCTCCCGCTACGGCCTGGCCCGGCTGACCTGGTTGGACCGGGCAACCGGGCGGGTGGTGCGCCGCTATGAGCACCCCCGGCCCGGGGACCTGGTGCACGTCGACGTCAAGAAGCTCGGCCGCATCCCTGACGGTGGCGGCTGGCACGTCCACGGCCGTGCTGCCCGCCCCGGTCGCAAGCGCGGGCAGGGCTACTCCTACCTGCACACCGCCATCGACGATCACTCCCGGCTGGCCTACTCCGAACTGCTGACCGACGAGCGCAAGGACACCGCCGCAGCCTTCTGGACCCGGGCCCACGCCTACTTCGCCAGTTGCGGCATCACCGTCCGCCGCGTCCTGACCGACAACGGCAGCTGCTACCGATCGAGCGCCTTCGCCGCAGCGCTGGGCGACATCGGGCACAAGCGCACCCGCCCCTACCGGCCGGCCACCAACGGCAAGGTCGAACGCTTCCACCGGACGCTGCTCGAGGAATGGGCCTACGCGCGGCCCTACGTGAGCAACTCACAACGCGAAGCGGCCTACCCCGAATGGCTGCACCGCTATAACCATCACCGCGGCCACACCGCACTCGGAGGCCAACCCCCAGCCAGCCGCGTCACCAACCTGACAGGGCAGTACAGCTAGGCCGCCTCACCTGTGTCGACGCCACCAGCGGGGCGTGCGGTCTACCGATTGCGTCGCAGGGGTGATCGGTTCGCCATCCGGTGTGTCACCAAGGGGAGGATCTTCACTGAAGATCGCGTTGCGAATTGCGTCGTAGTCACCCTGGCGCCAGGCATGAAATAGGTCAAGCGTTGTCAGCACCGGGATGGAAAGAGTCCTAACGAACTCCGAGCGTGAGTAGGCCGAAGTGGACCGGTCGAGCGGATGAGTGCTTGTTTGGTGGTTGATGACGAGCAGAATCCCGTCCACAACGATATCCGGTCTCAAAGCAGGCCAAGTGGCGAGGTGCTTCTTCGCCGAATCCACCAATCGTTCTGAAGGATTCCCACCAGCGCTCTTCACTTCGATCATGCGGACGCGGTTGGCGTAGGCGACCAGTAGGTCGGCACTTGCTGGGCGGCCAAGCACCTCATCGAGCGAAGATACGCTAATCCCAGCGTCTGCAAGGGCCCGCGATACGGCAGCCTCGAGTTGCTTCCCCGAGCCGAACAACAGGTCGTGTCGCAGGGCGTCGGCCGATGCGCGGGCCTCACGCAGATCATTCTCAAGCTCTCCGCGCCGAGCCTTGTATTCCTCGTCCAACTGGATTAGCGCAGCGTGCGCTGATGCTTCTGCCACGGTTTGCAGATCAGGTTCATCGCCGATCCTGGCGTGGAGGCGTCGCGAAGCGGAGGGAATGAACTCGGGGATCGCCCGCTTGGCAAGCCAGTCCAAGACTGGGATCCAGGCAGGAAGCCACGGAATGATGTAGTGGCGGACAGTCTGGTCCGGTGATGTCCAGACGGCGGCGACAATCTCGCCAGCTGCACTTACCAAGAGTGGTCGCAACGACCCGGTCGGGCTAACAATCTGGCTAGCCGCTCGACCGCCATAATGAACCTCGTTACCGCGGAGATGTAGCGACCACCATGGCAGGGAAGGGTCGCGGATACTCCCTAGCCGAAGGGCCAGGTCGCGGTCGGCTGGCCCCAAATCCTCGGCGGGTGCGGGGGCTACCGCAAGAGCAAGACGAGGACCGCCCACACTGATAAGGCTCATAGCGGCCGCTGGCAAAGAGATGGACGCTGACGGTCCAAAGGGGGAAATGACCTGAGGTTCCTCTGGCGTCCCTATCATCGAGAGCGCCAGCGCGACCTCACCACGCTTCGCTGCTCCTGCGGTGAAACGGTGCCACTCCTCGGCTCCGCGGTTCGCGAACAGGCCTGGCTCGATTGCAGCTATTGCGCCGCTGCTGTCTTCTCCGATCCACCGAGGGGTCAGCTCCAACGACTCCCACGAGATGGTCTCGGACGTGATGGGCGGCCTCTGCTCATGGCCGCCGACGACGCGGCGCGCATGCTCGCCCAGTTGATCCAGCTCGTCCCATCGGTGAGGTGGCAGGTGGCCGATGTGCACGTCCCACGACGACACGCCTGCCGCACTGCCCATACGCGAAGGATAGTGAGCTGCTGTCGCGGATGACGCGAGTCACCTTCGTGCACGAACCGTCATGCCCGGCCGGCGGCGTGGATAGTTACAGCCGTTGCAGTCGGGTCTCGGGTAATCATCACCCGGATACGCCGTCCTTCTCCGCCGTCGTGATCTACAGCAGGGCAGCAGCCGAACGCCTCGGCGTTCCGCACGAGAAGATCGTTAGGCGGATCGCCGCGCGGCATCACCTTTGATACCCCGACCGAAGACGGACCGCGGTGACCAGCACGGTGAAGTGGCAGCGTGACCTATCCGTAGTCACGGTCGGCGCGACGGGGGCCCGTTCAGCGCCCCTGACCTAGGCCGACCCACGCTCATGGTGTGACCTATTCATGACCTATCCATCGGAAAACAGGGGTCATGAGGGGTCAGAATCGGGGCTTTCAGAGAGTCCTCCAGGACTCCTCCAGTATGCCTAACAGGCCGTCCGACCTGGGGCTTTGCATGGAGCGGGTGACCGGGATCGAACCGGCATGGCCAGCTTGGAAGGCTTGGGCGCGCAGCCTCCATAATCGCTGGTCACAGACGAGTTGGCTCGGCGCCGTGCCTTGAGCGTGCCTTTCCCGAGCAATTTCTTGCCGCGCGTAGGAAGGCGGTGCCGTGGCGGCGCATTCTGCTCGGCCCGACGGTCCGACCACCACGCGCCCGAAAGGCAGCGCCCGATGCGTCGATCGAGCTTGCCGGAGTCTGTGCGTCAGCGCTGTTAGCCTCCCGCGGATGACTGGGCAGCCTACGGCCACTTGGTACCCGACCCGTCGGGCCGCCATGAACTCCGTTTCTGGGACGGCGGCCAGTGGACTCAGCACGTCACATCCCAGGGACATCCGGGCATCGACCTACTGGTCAGCGGCCCGGCGGTGCCCACCGCCGACAAGACGAGCAAGAAGGTCCTGCGAGAGGTGCGCAGAGCCGGTGTCGCCGCCGGTGGTCAGATAGGTGGCGGGACTCTGTTCACCGAACCGGTCCTAGTCGTCAGCCAAAAGGCGAAGCTCCTCGAAATCAATGCCGAGTACGCCGTCTACGACCAGCGCGGCCGGCAGATCGGCGCCGTGAGGGAGGTCGGCCAGAGCTTCATGAAGAAGGCACTCGCCGTCCGACCTGAAGGACAGAGGACGCACCGTCTGCAGGTGGTCGACATGGACGGCCGCGTCGTCATCGCCCTCACCCGGCCAGCGAGGATCGTCAGATCCAAGGTGATCGTCCGCGACGGCGAGGGTGTCCAGATCGGTGAGATTGCGCAGAAGAGCTTCGGCATCATGGGCAAGATCCGCTTCGTCCTGGAAGCCGGGGGCCGAACGGTGGGCTCGATCAATGCCGAGAGCTCGAAGGCGTGGGACTTCAACATCGAGGACACGGCTGGGGACGAAATCGCCAGGATCACCAAGACCTGGGCAGGGCTGGCAAAGGAAATGTTCACCAGGGGCGACAACTACGTCGTGCAGATCCACCGACCTCTGGATGAGCCGCTGCGCTCCCTCGTCATCTCGGCCGCGCTCGCCGTCGACACCGTGCTCGAGCAGGGCGGCGCTCGGCACGGCCGGCTCTGACCGTGACCAGGCGGGAGGGCACCACTTCTCACCAAGTGACCACGACACCTGCTCGGTGGCCCGCGAAGGCGTTTCATGAGCTGGAAATCCAGACATGCCCGAACTGACCTACCTCCCCTGTCGCGGCGGCTTCGAGGTCCGACTGGATGTCGGGCACTACGAGCTCATCGCGCGCGGGACCGGCCCCGACGACGCACATCCGGAGGTGCTCGGCACTCAGGAAACTGGCGAACAACGTCACCCTGGTGGCGCTGGTGCTCGGATACGCCGCAAACGAACTCGGCTTCCGGCGGTCACGGTCCCCCGAGAAGAGTGAACCGCCCCGGGATTGATGGAGGCTTCCAACCCCCGAAGGATGGAAGTCATGGCGGCACCGAGGAAGTACCCCGAGGAGCTGCGTGGGCGGGCGATCCGCTTCGCGGTGGATCTGGTGGAGGGACCGGAGAAGCTGAGCGTCAACGCCGCGTGCAAGCGGGTCGGTGAGCAGCTGGGGATCGTGCCGGACTCGCTGCGGAACTGGGTGCAGCAGGCGCGGATCGACGCCGGCACCGTGCCGGGCCTGAGCACCGATGAGCGGGCGCGGCTGGCCGAGCTGGAACGGGAGAACCGTGAGCTGCGCCGGGCGAACGCGATCCTGAAGAGCGCGTCGGCTTTCTTCGCGGCCGAGCTCGACCGGCCATCCCCGCGCTGATCGGCTACATCGACCAGTATCGCCAGGAGTTCGGAGTCGAGCCGATCTGCCGCGCGCTCACCGAAGCGGGCGCGAAGATCGCTCCGAGCCCCGGCCGTGATCGGCAAGGGTGAGCAGGACCGGCCGCGGCGTCGCCGTCGGCGGGCCACCTACAAGCGACCGCACGGAGTGCGGCACCTGCTCGCCGGCTACGACCTGTCCACCGATCGGCTCTACGGCCACGTCAAGACCCGCAAGGGCCGCACCGAGTTCCTCGCCTTCTGCCACTACCTGCGCTCGCTGTACCCGGCCGAGGTGCGGATCGCGATCGTGCTGGACAACTTCAGTCCGCACCTGTCGACCCAGACCGACGCCCGGGTCGGCGTGGGCGGCGGCGAACAACGTCGAGCTGGCTATGTGCCGTTCTACGGCTCCTGGCTCAACCGGATCGAGGCCCAGTTCACCGCGCTGCGTTACTTCGCTCTCGACGGCACCGACCACGAATCCCACCGCGAGCAGGCCAGCATGATCCGCCGCTACATCGCCTGGCGGAACCGGCACGTCACCGACCCCTGCCTCCGAAAGGTCATACGCCGAGCCGAGACCATCAAGAGGGCGAAGGTTGCCTGACCCGGCACTAGTTCCCTGCTGCGCGAAACAGGTCGACGACGCTCTGAGGAATGCGGCCACGCGGGGAGAGCTCGATCTTCTTAGACTTCGCCCACTCACGGACGGCACGCGGGTCGACATCCGTCTTCGTCCGCGACCGCGAACGGCTGCGCGTCGAGGACTGCCGGGCCGACATGGGGCTGTAGGCAGTCAGGCTTCGACTGCGTTCAGCGGGAACTTGAGTCGATGCTATGCCGAATCATTGCACCGACGTCGTCGGCGATAGAAGTTCCGAAATCGACTGGCTTCAACTCTGTGTAGTGCATCTTTCGACGCGACGTCGCAATGTCGAGCATCCGTTGACTCGTGAAGTAGCCCACCGACTCTTTCGGGTTGTCAGTGGCTAGCATGCCATCCGGCCACAAGTAGAGATTCCGCGACTCCGTAGCCAGTCCGCCGTCGCGGTTGTTGACGCTGACCAAGTAAGAGCCGATTATGAAGGCGGGGATTCCATACGTGACGTCGTACTCTCCGGCCTTCCACCATTGCCCGCGGCCCAGTGACTGAGAGCTGACTAGGGCGCAGCCTCGATGCCGATGCTGAGGACATGGTGCCCCGACCGGCGGCGTACCGCGATGGTTCATCCGGACGACGTGGGACTTGTGCGCAGCCGGCTTCTTGGTCCGCAGAACATGCTCAACATGGTCAAGGGCTTTCGCGAACGACGACTTCTCTTTCTGAGCCCTGTTATGAGTTTCTAGCATCGCGCAGTTTGTGCAGCGCCCCGTCTGCTGTTCGAACTGGGGACCGCTAACCATCTCCATGTGGGTGTAGCACATGGGCTTCTTGCACTCAGAACACTTCCAGTCAGTTCGGTTGGTGCATTGAGCGCAGACGTAGTCGGTTACCTCTGCAGGAACGTCGGCGAAGCAGCCGGGACAGACTATTTCGTTGGCCTCCTTCTGGTGTGACCTACAGATCGGACGCTCGCACGTAGCGCACCGGCGCTCCGCGATCACAGCGCATGGCGCTCCCTGGACTTCGACTGTGCACTCGGCCGGCATGGGCCGCAGTATGTCCGAGCCCCCACGCTCGTCGTAGTACTTGCCGTGCGCGTGCCTGATGGCGCTCAGCTGAACTTCCCCAGACCTGCTCACTGAAAGTCCCCACCCGTGGAGCTCCGCCAGAGACGGCGGGGGCCCCTTCGAGGATGGCGGTCTCTGACCACCGCACCACCTCGAAGGAGCCCTGCCTCTCATGCTCACACGGGGGGACGACATCGACGTACCCGCGCTACGTCGCCAGGGCTGGACGATCTCGGCGATCGCCCGGCACCTGGGCCATGACCGCAAGACCATCCGCGCCTACCTGGGCGGCCGCCAGGCCGGCGTCCGGGCCCCGGCCGGCCCGGACGGGTTCGCCCCGTTCGTCGACTACTGCCGCGCCCGGCTGACCGAGGACCCGCACCTGTGGGTGATGACCCTGTTCGACGAGGTCACCGCGCTGGGCTACGACCGCGCCTACTCCACCTTCACCCGCCAGCTGCGGGCCCGGAACCTGCGCCCGGGGTGCGAGCCGTGCGCCCCGGCCAGAGGCCGCCCGGTCGGGGTGATCGAGCACCCGGCCGGTGAGGAGACCCAGTTCGACTGGATCGAGCTGCCCGACCCGCCGCCCGGCTGGGCCGCGGCCGGCTACGGCGCCAAGGCGTTCCTGCTGGTCGGGGCGCTGGCCCACTCCGGCCGCTGGCGCGGTGTGCTCTGCTCCAGCATGGAGCAGTCGGTTCTGATCGACGCCCTCCACCGGGTCTGCGCCGCCCTGGGCGGGCTGACCTGGGTCTGGCGGTTCGACCGGATGCCCACGGTCTACCATCCCGCCTCTGGGCGGGTGACCGCGTCGTTCGCCGCGGTCGCCAAGCACTACGGCGTGCAGCTGGCGATCTGCCCGCCGCGGCGCGGTAACCGCAAGGGCGTGGTGGAGAAGGCCAACCACACCGCCGCCCAGCGGTGGTGGCGCACCCTGCCCGACGAGATCACGCCCGAGGCCGCGCAGGCCGCCCTCGACGAGTTCTGCGCCACCCGCGGCGATGCCCGGCTGCGCACCCTCGGCGGGCGGCGGGGCACCGTCGCCAGCTTCCTGGCCGCCGAGCGGCTCGCCGCGCTGCCGGCGCCGTTCCCGGCGGTGCTCACCGCCGAACGCAAGGTCTCCGCGCAGGCACTGGTGGCCTTTTGTGGCAACTTCTACTCGGTGCCCCCGGAGCTGACCGGGGCGACGGTGACGGTGACCCACCGGCTCGGCGCCACCAGCATCGACATCGCCACCGGCCCTGCCGACACAGGCAGCAGCCGGCCGCCGACCGTGGTCGCCCGGCACCGGCTGGCCGGCGACGGGGCCGGGGTGATGATCCGCGACCACGGCCACGTGACCGCCCTAGAGACCGCCGCCCTGGCCGCGTTCTCCACGGCCCCGCCGTACCGGCGCAAGCAGCGCATCCCACCCGGCCCGGCCGCCCGGGCCGCGGCCGCCGCCCTCCGCCAGACCACCCCGACCACTGCGGCGCCCGCCGCTCAGGACGGCCAGGTCGTGATCGATCTGGCCGCCTACGACCGCGCCGCCCGAGGAAGGAACACCCTCCGATGACCACCCCAGGCCCGGCCGAGCCGAGCACGCCCGCGCCGCAGACCGTGACGCAGCCCAGCGTCTACCAGCAGCTACGCGGGCATCTGGCCACGCTCAAGCTGCACACCGCCGCCGAGCAGCTGCCCGCCGTGCTCGACGCCGCCCGCACCAACGGCCTCAGCCTCACCGCCGCGCTGGAGCGGCTGCTGGCCCTCGAGGTCGACGCGACCGAGGCCCGCCGGCTGGCCGGCCGGCTGCGCTTCGCCTCCCTGCCCTCGGCGGCGAGCCTGGACGACTTTGACTACGACGCGGCCCCCGGCCTGGACCGCGCGCTCATCGCCGAGTTGGCGACCTGCCGCTACCTGGAGACCGCCACCAACGTGCTGCTCATCGGCCCACCCGGAGTCGGCAAGACCCACCTGGCCGTCGGCCTGGCCCGCGCCTCGGCCCAAGCCGGCTACCGCACCTACTTCACCACCGCCGCCGACCTGGCCGCCCGCTGCCACCGCGCCGCGATCGAGGGCCGCTGGGCCACCACCATGCGCTTCTACGCCGGCCCCACCCTGCTCGTCGTCGACGAACTGGGCTACCTCCCATTGCCCGGCGAGGCCGCCTCGGCGCTGTTCCAGGTCGTCTCCCAGCGCTACGGCAAGACCTCGATCGTGCTCACCACCAACCGCGGAGTCGCCTCCTGGGGCGAGGTCCTCGGCGACACCACCGTCGCCGCCGCCATGCTCGACCGCCTCCTGCACCGCTCGGTCGTGCTCAACCTCGACGGCGACAGCTACCGGCTACGCGACCACCACGCCCGCACCGACACCCTCCGCCGCGCCACCACCGGCACCCGACGACCGCTAACCTGACCCCGCTCTCAGGTGGGGACTTTCGAGGAGCACCCCTGGGGAGATTCGGTGGCGCCATCATGCCAGCTCGGTGGCACTGAGCTGGTGCACGACTCAGCTCAATGCCACCGGGTTCGGGCGGCCCCGGGCTAGTTGCCAGCGGCCTTGAACTGGTCGATCACCGACTGCGGGATGCGACCGCGCTCAGACAGTTGCACCTTGTTGGACTTCGCCCAGGCGCGCACGGCCTTCGGGTCGACGTCGGACTTGGAACGCGACCGTGAAGGAGCAGCCGCAGTTGTGCGGGTACGCGGCGATGACTGCCGGCCACCGACATTCCGAGCCGCCTTGATGTAGCGATCGAAGGTCGCCCGCAGCTCGTCGGCGTTCTCGTTGGTCAGGTCGAGCTCGTAGGACTTGCCGTCGAGGGAGAAGCTGACGGTCTGGCCGCCGCCGTCCTCGATATCCGTGCCGTCCAGGTCGTCGACCAGCTTGGTGATAGTCCTCTGAGCCATGTCGCCGACATTAGCGCGAAATGTCAATAGGCAGTAGGTATTCTGCTAAAACGGGTGACGCCGCACACAGAGCCGCTGTAAGGGGCTTTCCGGACCGCGCAGGCTCTTAGTCGCTCTCGGCGCCCTTGTAGCCGTCCACGGCGCTGTACGAAAGCCTGGCGATAGTTTTATCAGCCAACCGCGGGGCGTATCGGGCGGCACGTAGGGCCTCGATGAGTGCTCGACCAGGATGACCCTCGCGTTCACCTTCTCGGCGTAGTCGAGCGGGCACTGGCGGGCCGACGTGACCACACGACCGAGCCAGGCAGCCAGTACATGCGGCTCTTGCCTGAGCACCGGTCCGCAGGCTTGGCAGCTAGAACGTCGCACAATCTACATTCGCGGACATAGCTAACAGGGGTCGCGTGGGGATTGTGCGCCAAACGGCCTTGTCAAGGGCTTCGCCACAGCCCGTCGACCTCTGTCGCGGCCGCCTATTATGCCATAACGCGCGAGACATGTTGTACTAGTGGAGTCGCGCGACCGACAACTCCCGTGAACTATCGCTGCCGGTCTCGTTTGTATAGTAACTCGATGCGATCTACGTCCTTTGCTGCATCGACATGAACGTTGGCGCGGTCGAACAGTTCCCAGCCTTGCCGCCCCAACTCATTTGATACATGAACGATCCAGTTGGCGCCCTGATTCAGCCGCTCGTCTACCCGGCCGTCTGGCAGAACTATGGTCACAGTCCAAGTCCATCGCCTCTCGAAAAGAGTGCCGACCTTAACCTCGTGGGACACTTCCCGACCTTCGACAAGAAGATACTCCCAATTGGTCGCCATGTCAGAGCAGAAGCAATAGGTTTATAGCGCTGCTGTCATCTTCTTCATCGTCTTCGCCCTGATCCTCGTCGACCTGTTGCCAAGGCTGGCTGGCTGGTGACTGGTACGACGGCGGCTGTGTCATGGTCATGAACTCGTCGAAGCGCATGGCCATGCCTTCACCCAGGTTGACCCAACCACCACCAGCGACATCCATCTCACGGATGCGTCCGCCAGTCGCGGGGTCGATCAGGTCACCGATAGGGTCCCGCCGGTCCCAATCGGGAGGGATCATCCCGCCCTCGTAGCCGTCACGCCGCATGGGTCCTCCACTGGTTTGTGAAGCGCACCCTAGCGTCAGGACTGGTCTGACGGCCCTACCTGAACGGCTGGCCGCCCGGCCTTCAAGATCTGGTCAGTAGCCCCGAAGACCTGGCGGCTCGAGGCGCTCACGGTCTCGGCACGCGCTGCTCTGTGGTGCGGAGCCGTAGCCGCGAGCGGCGGACAATGCACGGGGGGTCAACAAGATGGTGTCGCGGGAAGGGGGTCGAGGGCACGCGCGCTCGGGCGGCGCGGTCCTCGCCAGCGGTAACGAAATCCGAAGTGCCGCCGTGCCGGAACACTGGTCGTCAAGCTCGAGCAGGGCGCCCACAGGGCTTGAGTGTCCCGGCTGAGTTCCTCATACGCCCGGCGTCGCTCACGCCCAGCCTGTGGGTCAGGTCCACCAAGAGAGCTCGCTCCGCTTCGACGGCCCGCAACACGAGCGTGTCCCGGCCCGCTGGCAGCAGTGCGGAGACGTACGGCGGCGACGCCAGCGGCAAGGTCGATCAACCTCGTGGCCAAGTCGCGTGGGGCGATCTGGACTTGTTGACCGGCCGCCTGGAAGGCGGCTACGTGTAGCTCGATGCATCTCATGAACCGACGCCTCTGACTAGCGACAGGCGTAGCTGTCGCATACTCCTAAGTGACACCACGGTGGCGGAGGACACATGGACGGCTGGCGCTGGCGTTGGACATGGACGCGAACCCGGCCATGGGCTCAGTTGTCACTTGGGACTGCTGCAGCTTCGGTTGACGGTGGTTGGGACTGATCATGCCGCCACGGCGGCCTGGGCGGTGAAGGCCAGTTCGTACTCGACCGGGGTCAGCTTGCCCAGGGCGCGCTGCCGGCGTCGGCGGTTGTAGGTGTGCTCGATCCAGAACACGACGGCGGCGTGGAGTTCGTCGCGGGTTCGCCAGCGGCGGCGGTCCAGGACGTTCTTCTGCAGCAGTGCGTGCCAGGACTCCATCGCGGCGTTGTCGCCCGCGGAGGCGACGCGGCCCATCGATCCCTGCAGCCCGGCGGCGGTCAGGATCGCGCGGAAGGATCGTGCTCGGAACTGCGACCCGCGGTCGCTGTGCACGACCACCACACCCGTGGGCCGGCGGCGGGCCACGGCCGTGCGCACGGCGGTGACTGCCAAGTGGGCGGTCATCCGCTCGTCGAGGGCGTGGCCGACGATGCGGTTGCTGAACAGGTCCTTGATCGCGCAGCAGTACAACTTGCCCTCGGCGGTGGGGTGCTCATGGCGGCGGCCGCGATCACCCGGCTCGACGAGCTCAGCTGTGACCGCGTGGGCCTGGACCGGGCCAACAGCGGCGAGCCCCTTCGGCGGGCGAAGGACGGCGTGGTGAGTGCCTGGGCAGCGCTGGCCGAGGCCCAGCGCGCGCACGGCCTGGGAATCCAGGGGCCATCCTCACTGGCGAGGGCCATGTCACCCGGATGCCGTGGGTGCCGCGTGACCCAGCGCCCGTTTGCAAGTTGAGTGCCGCAGTGTGGTCGCCTCGGCTGCGTCGGGCGGCCGACACGGCCGGAGTGCCGCGGCCGAGACCGCGTCAGCTCGCCGCGCGACGCGTAGGGGAGGCCCAGTCCGCCGTGGCGAGGCGCAGTCCCAGCGTGTCGACGAAGTACGGATGGCGCTTGCACAGACGGGCGTACAGCTTCTTGACGTCAACGCTGTCCAGCAGCTCCGGGAGCAGGGTGAAATCGAAGGCCGCCGACTCGGCCCAGTCCACCGTCCGCGTGTACCCGGCGATCGCCCATACGCCGGTCCGGGCGGCGAAGTTACGCAACTCCTCGTCGGGCGCGGCCAGGGTGCCGCAGGCACCGAAATAGATGGCCCGGCCAACAAGCTGGCGAGGGGTCAGCTCCGCCAGCTGGGCCAGCGTCACCTCATCGCGCCCGAGCTCCAGCCGGCCCCTTCTCCCGTGGTACGCCAGATAGGCAACCGGAAAGCTGTCGTAGCGGCTCCCCGCCCACTGGCCGAAGTAGTGCGCGAACTCGTCCCGGGTGGCGGCGTTGCGGTGAATGAGCCGCGCGCCTCGCATGGTCGTGAACATGTCGAGCCCAGGTCGAACGCTGAGCCGGTCGGTGAGCGAGTCGCTCCAGTCGCCCTCTAGGCAGAAGATCCCCGGTGCTCCCATGCCTTCAGCATCACGCACCGGCTGGGTCGAGCCCTTCCGGGGTCGCCCGCTTCCAGTCTGATGCACCCCAGGCCGAGCGGTACATCGCCCAGGCCCCCGTTGCCTGAAGACGCTGTTCCGCGCAAGGTCTGATCGAGGCTCTCACTCGCCGGGAAGGATGAGAGTCAAGGCGGCACGGCGAAGCGCCCGATGTCAACGATGTCGCGAGAAACCTGTGAACGGTTTTCCGCGACGCCGCGGGTGAGCGGGTGACGGGAATCGAACCCGCACAGTCAGCTTGGAAGGCTAGCCGTGCTAGCTGGCCCGAGTCGAAGGCGACATGTAGGTGATGAGCATGGCCGTAATAGCGATCTTCGAGCTGCCCGTGCACATTTGGATGACGTGCGACGCGCTGGGTGCCACCTACCCCACCGGCTACGGCGACCTTCGGTTCAACGTCGTGATGCCCCAAGCCCGGCCACCCGTTGGCGATCCCCCTGACCTGCCGGGCATGCCGCCACAGGAATCGGCGGGCGGGCAGGTCGTCTGGGCGCAGGAGTACGGCGCGTTCATTCCCGAGTCACTTCGGCCAGCCACCGCCCTTCATCGCGTAGTCCTGACCGAGGTCGAGGGCCCAAGCTATGACGACCACAGGTCGTGGTTCACCCCAGAGCATCAGCTCGCCGAGTACGTCAACCGATGGTTCGACGACGTGCGCACATGGGCTGAGGTTCTCACCGGGCAGGACCTCGATCCCAATCACCGTGTCTACGACGCAGAGTCGGTCGGCACCGGGCTCACCTTCGTCGAGCCGCCCCACGATGGCGCTCTGGGCCTCCAGATAACGACGCCTAGGGTCCTTCCACTGCGTGCACAGGAATGGGCCGCCATCCTCGGCTTCGTCCGGGACGGCGAGGAGCCGCCCCTCGAAGAGGTGCTGAGCCGTGACGCACGAGCTGCACAGAGACGCAACGCCAACCGGCGCGCGATCATCGAGGCCGCCACCGCGCTCGAGATCGTCCTGGGCCGACACATCCGTGCCCTGGCTGACGAGCTGCCAGATACCCAGCGAGGACGCATCAACGAGCGGACAGCTCTCGGCACTTACGTCGCGATCGCCGAGCATTCCCGCCTTCAGCTCGCTGTTCCGGTCGACCGGCTGCGCTGGCTGAAGCAGCTGCGCAACGACGCCGCTCACCGCGGCGCGGCACCAAGCCCTTGGGAAGCTGCCGATGCCGTGCAGGTGATGATCGACTTCCTCGGCGTTCACGGACAAATCCGCCGGACGCGCGAAAGCGAGCCTGACGGTGGGGAGTTCACATTGATTAACCGGGAGAGCGCCGACATGGATGATGACTCTCCGTCTAGAAGACCGGAGCGTTGAGACGGCGTACAGCGCCGAAATCAGCACCGGAGTATGCCTTCCTGAGGCCGCCCTCAAGGTCCTCAGAGCTCCTCATGCCCTCGGTCTGGACGGGGCCATGAAGTGGTTGCAGTTGTGGTTGCAGTTGACCTCGTCCGCCGAAGCGCTCTGACGGTCGCCACAGTACGAATGAGCACGTCAACTGGCTTACGGAACATCTGCGAACCTCTGCGAACGCGATCATGACGGCCTGGCAGTGGGGAGTGCAGCTCGACCGAGCTGTGAGCGCTGTCGGATTCCACCGGGGGCGGCGACTGCTATGACGTCGTCACGAGCGGCGGTGGGCATCTGAGGGTCACGTGACTCGGTCGTCGTAACAACGGTTTGTGAGCGCCGCGGGCGGCTGGGGCACGGGCGACATGCGCACCGGGGGCGAACGATGTCCTGAAGGCGGCCTTACGGACACTGCGGGCGCTCGGCGGCTCGGTGCGTCACCGGCGTGGCTGTGCGTAGAACTGCCAGCCGTACGGAGCGGCGGGCGGTTCGGCGACATACGTGCTCCACACGTCGCCCTGGAAGCCGGCTTCCCACGGCTCGCGGACCGTGTTGCAGTAGGCACACAGCAACCCTCGCACCAGGCCAGTGTCGTGATAGTGGTCCACGTGCGCAGGCACGGCGAGCAGACCTTCAGGCACGGCGCTTCCGTAGACGCGCTCCCAGTGATAGCGCCGGATGGAACACATGGCGCAGCGTCCCGCCTGACGGGCGAGGAGGACCTCCCACACGACCGGGCGCGGTGGTCTGGAACCCGCCTGCCACGCGGAGGTGTCGGTCGTGACCGGCTGCCGCTGCAGGGAGGGGTGCACCCACCGCCAGCCGCCGTCCGCGGGCACAGCCGGCTGCAGCGGATCAGCGTCGATCACTGCCGGCACGGCCAGGCTAACCCACGTCGCCCATGCATCCTCGTCTGCCGCGGCGCTGTCCCATGCCCGCCGCAGACGCGGCAAGGTCAGATCCGGGGCCAGAGACGCGCCGGCGAAGGTTGTGCGCACGGCGGCGGGAATGCCGGGGTCCGCCACGCTGTACCCGCAGACGCCGAACCCGGCGGTGTTCAGGCGCGGGAAGGCCGCCAGCCCGTCGGCCAGGAGGTTCCGGACGAAGTCGGCCTCCGACCACGCCTTGAGCGCGGCGGTACGGACACGGCGCTCGAGCATGAAGCGCTGCGGCTCGGGCCAGCCTTGCGCCTGGGCGATCTCGAGCTCGGCGCGTTGGTACCACTTCCGCGGCGGGATCGAGGGTGAGGTGCGCGGCTGTACGGGCTCCAGTGGCTGGTTGGACCAGGTGGAGGCCCCACTCGCTACCGGGAAGAACGATTCGATCACCCGGTGAGCAGTTGCGTCAGTCGGAGACTGCGACCTCAGCAGGACGGCAAGAGCATCTTCGGCTAGGGCACCCCCCCACCCGCGCTTCTCGGAGGCCCTGTAGATGACCTGCAGCCTGCTGCAATCGTCCAGGGTGAGCAGGCCGTGGTCGCGGAGGATGGCCAGCGTCACCATGTACCAGTCCAGCCCTTCCAGGCTGAACCGCCAGGTGTTGCGAATCCGCTCGGTGAGCATGAGGACGCGCAGGCCGCAGCTGGAGCACAGCAGGTCGGTGTCCCGGTGCGGGCAGATCGTGCAGGCCACTGCGGTGACCATCGCGCACAGCATCGGATCCACGCATTCGATGTAGGACGGGTAGCACTCCCCGCAGCAAGCGTGCAGTGCCGGGGTGACCGCCTCCGGTGGCCGCGCCGGATCGGCGAGGTCACCCACCCACACCCGCTGCTGAGGTTGGAGGGCGCCGGCGCCGCTCACAGCGCCGCTCCGTCACGCGACCAACTGGATCTCAGGAGGAGCCGTACGCGGCGACTGGGGGACCGTAGACCGACCAGAGTGGTCGCGAGGTAGTGCCCACCTGCCGGCCCCCGTTGGGCTTCCTCCCGTTCATTGGTATCCACGGCTCGAAAAGCTAGCCGCGCAGTACGACAAGATCGGGCGGTACCGAGCAGCGCCGCCCGCTTCGGCTCCGGCTCCGGCTACCGACAAGTCTGGAGGTGTATAGCTGACGGGGTACTTCGCTTCAGCCACTTCGTGGGGCCAACAGGCGGCCAGCAAAGGGAGCGCGTGACCCAGTCGGGTCACGGACCGGTCCGGCGCGCCCGAAGGGCTCGTCACCAGGCTGTCTTCGCCCGAGCGCGTGACCTATACATGACCCCACGCAGCGGAAAACAGAGGTCTAAAGGGGTCAAGAAACGGACCCGCTAGGCGGGCTCCACTACTTCTCCAGACAACAAGAAGGCGGCTTGACCAGCCCTTTCGTGTGGAGCGGGCGACCGGGATCGAACCGGCATGGCCAGCTTGGAAGGCGGGACCGACCGAATCATCGCTGCAGGTCAGACGCTTGACGTGTCCGACTGCAGCGCCCGCGTGACCCATGCTTGACCCATGCGCGACCGTGACTGCTACTCGGGCCGCTCCGGGGCGTCGTCCGACGACGCGGTGGCACCGCCCAGCATGGCGCCGCGGACGTGAGCGGCGATGGCGGCGGCGCAGATCCGCGGACCCCGGGAGATGATGCGCAGGTGTCCCACGTGATGCCGAGCCAGACCACCCGGGGACGGGACTGGCTAACGAACTTCGCCGACACCGAACGGACCCCGATGGCATTGCTGCTCGACAGCTTGCAGATCGTCAGCCCGACAGCAGTCAACTTCGGTCTTAAGACGCAGATCGAGTCTCTTGCGCCGGAGCTGCGGCGCGGCGGCACCGGTCTCCTGGTACCTGTCCTGTCACTCAGGGACATTGACCGAGCCCTCGAGCAAACCCGTCGCCGAGACGAAGAGACGGAGGCCCTGCCGTCTCCGGTAGAAGTGCCTCCGAGTCACCGCACGCACACAGCGTGGGGCACCTACCAGCCCGGCATGCCTATCTCTGCGACGCCTGGGAGTGAAGGCCCGGTCGGCAACCTTGTCCGCGACCTGACCGGCGAGCGTCCGGGCGAAGAGCCATCTCACTGGCTGCATCCCGCCAGCGATGTCGACGCATTGCGTGACCGCAAGTGTCGCCTACTCGTGCTGGTTACTGACTACTCAGGTTCTGGTACGCAGGTTACCCGCTTTGCTCGGACCTTCGTACGCAATGAGCGCATCCGGAGTTGGCGGTCGTTCGGCTGGCTCAAGGTAGTCGTCGTCGCCTATGCGATGGCCATGGACGCCCGTAGGGCTTGCACTGCTTCCAAGTATGTCGATCGCATCACCGCTGCAATGCCGGCTCGCTCCTTCGAAGATGCAGATTGGACGCCGTCGGAACAGGAAGAAATCCGACGGATCTGCCGCCACTATGTGCCGCGTAGACAGCGCCGCGCAGCATTGGGCTTTGGAGGTAGCGCCGGTCTCTTTCTGACTCACACGTCCGTGCCGAACAACATCCCAATGGTTCTCCGCCGCCAGCCACCTGGCTGGCAACCCTTCTTGGTGGGTTCCGACGGGCGAACGGTGCCTCAAGACCTCATCTCCGAGTTGAAGGACTATCGGCCACCAGAGCGGAATCTCGTTGCGGTCGCCGAAGCGTCGGACCAGTTGCGCCTGGCCCGAGCCATCGAGTCTGGCCGCCTGCGAACCCCCGCCGATCGGCTCGTTGCCTTGCTCGCCCTGGTTGCCCATCAGACCTCCGACGTGCCCACCGTGTCGCACCGCTTGGGTCGACCGGAGGCCGAAATCCAGGCGATGCTCGCCTTCCTGCAGCACGTCGGCTTGGTCGCCGAGGACTTGTCCGTCACCGCGCGGGGCCGCGCCGAACTGCATCACTCCAGGCGTCTTGACCGCACCGCTACAGCCAACCTCGTCGGCTCGGACGAGCCCTACTACCCTCACGCCTTAAGGTGAGGGGGCGGATGGCGAACCTAGCGAAGCCGGTGCCTTGCACTGGCCGATCGAGCCGGTTGGCTCGGGGATCACGCCATGGCGTGATCGACGGACGAGCATCCGCTACGCGTGGCTGGGCAACCACACCCAACCTACGACGACTGGCGGTGTGCTTGCCCATCCCTTCGGGAGTACACCAAAGGTAGATGAGCCAGCCGCCCCCTCACCGATACCTCGCCGGCGGAAAGGCCAACGGGGCATCCGAAACCGTTCTACGGACTGCCCTCGCCCGCATTGCCGAGACCGATGCCCACGACGCGGAGCCAATTCTAAGTCTGGGTCATTTGGCCCATCTCAGCGGCGCCCCTTATCTGTACCTCCGGCAGATCGCTCAGCGGACTATCGACCCATATGTCGATATCACCAGAGCCAAGAAGGCCGGTGGCGCGCGACCCATCTCGGCACCTGAACCGGTCCTGATGGATGTTCAACGGATTATTCTGCAACGTGCGCTGGAAGGCCTGCCCCAACACCCGGCCAGCTTTGCCTACCGCAAGCGGCGCTCGATCGTCATGTGCGCCCAACGCCACGTCGGCGCCCGTTGGCTGTTGAAGTTTGACCTGCACGACTTCTTCGGGCGGATCTCGGAGCGACGGGTGTATGAGGTATTTCGCTCCCGTGGCTATTCAAGTCTCGTCTCATTAGAGCTTGCCCGTCTTTGTACCCGCTCATTCCTCGCGAGTGGCTGGCGAAGACATGGGCGTCGCTACACGGCCGTACCGTCGTATGACGTCGACAGAATCGGCTATCTGCCGCAGGGTGGGCCTACGAGTGGAGCCCTCGCCAATGCCGTCGCCACGCCACTGGACGAGTCTCTCCATCGCTTGTCCTCCCAAGCGGGCTTCACCTATACGCGCTACTCGGATGACCTTGTACTCTCCTCTGCGGAGCCGTTCAATCGAGCAGTCGCTGGTTCGGTGATCGGGGCTGTCCGAAAGACCGTCGCGGACCACAACTTCCGCCTGCATGCCAAGAAAACGCGTGTCGTCCCTCCTGGCACGCGGCACATAATTCTTGGCTTGCTAGTAAGTGACGATGACGTGCGGCTGACCCCCGAGTTTCGACGAAAGATTCAGGTCCACGTTCGGGGGGTTAATAAGTTCGGACTGATGGCACATGCCGACTACCGCAGTTTCCGATCGGTTCTAGCCTTCATTAGCCACGTGGAAGGGTGCCTCGCGTTCGCTGCATCAGTCGAGCCGGACTGGGCTGATCGAACGAGGAATGAATGGCATTCAGTCCTACGCAACCAACATTATCCGATATAGCTCCCGAACTCGTGGACGGTGAGGGTGAATGGCCGGACATGGCCTGGGGTGATGACACACGCATGTGACCAATCATCGGTCGGTCGGGGGCCCCTCCAGCGTCGAGGGCTTCTCCAAGGCCCGCCGCCGGCACAGCCTGCTGGACAACCTCAGCCCGGCGGCTTACGAACAGCTCCTCACGGAGCGACCGACACGGAACGAGGCGTCCGCCTAGCCGGCACATGCATGAGCCGCGCGTCCACATTATCGCCAGCCGCGGACAACTCTCTGCGCTCCCAGCACGCGAGGTCATGGTCGCCGTGGTTGCAGTTCTGGTTGCAGTTGGCTCCATTCGCGGTCGAACGTGGAAGTTCGCGGCGGTTCGAAGTCGCAGGTCAATCGGCATACGGAACGGCGGCGAACCGCCCCGAACGCGATCATGACGGCCTGGCAGTGTGGGGGTCAGGGGTTCGAGTCCCCTCAGCTCCACCCCTCCGACCAGGCCGTTCTCCCTCGGGAGGACGGCCTGAGTCGTCTCTGGTGCCACCGTGGTCGCCACTCGCGGCGATGACGAGCCGGGGCACGCCCGCGCCTCGACGAGTGGGGCTGGCAGAGGTGCGGTCCGCTCAGTACGGTCCCTGCACCGACCGAGGCGCTGGCGCGGCGGTGACGTCCGCACCCGACCCGATGCCCTCGGTGTCCGGGGTGAGCGCCGCGAGGACGTCCTCCTCGTCGTCGTGGGCGCGTCGGACGGCGGCGGTCAGCAGCCGGAGCTGGCGGTCCAGCGGTTCCTGCCGGTCGGGCGCGGCCACGCTCTTGAGGTCGGCCAGGGCCGCGCACATCTTCCGGGTCACCTGCGGCTCGGACGCCCCGGCCAGGCGGATCTCGTCGAACGCCAGCCGCACGTAGCCGTCCCAGCTGACGGTCCGCTCCACCAGGCGCACCACCCCGTCCTCGTCGCGGTGTTCTCCGCAGGGGAGAGGGCGCCCGGCGATCTGGCGCAGCAGGTCGTGCAGCCGGTGCAGGGCCTGGACCGCCGTCGTGGGGTCGTTGAACGGCTGTGCGATCGACCGCACGGCGATGTCGACGAGCTTGCGGAAGCCGTAGGCGAGGTCCTCCGTGTGCACGCGCTCCGGGCCGAGCAGGACGTGGCGGGTGGCGTCGGTGGCCCGCAGTCGACCGGCCGGGCCCCCGTCCGCGCTCACCGGCGACCGGGTGCCCGGATGCACCCGGAACAGCGGCGCGCCGCCGACGACGAAGTCCCCGACGACGGGGACCAGCTCCAGGACGCAGTCCGCCTGTCGGGCCGCGGCGACCAGTGCCGGCCGGTCGACGCGGACCACGTTGCCGGGCTCGGCGGCGACCATCTCGTCCGGGCCACCGGTGTCGACGGGCCGCTCCCCGTGCTCGCGGACGATGAACGCGCGGCTGCGGTCGCCGACGAGGTCGATGAGCCCGGCGACCCGCAGGCCCTGGCCGGCGTGGTGCACGAACAGGACGAGCACCACGATGCTGGCCAGCATCAGGACGTAGCAGAGCAGCATCGCCAGCCCAGGCACCGTGCCGGTGTCGGAGCCGCGGATCTCGCGGAGGGTCAGCACCGCGACCAGGAAGGTCGCGCCGAACAGCCCGATCGCCAGCTGGCTGAACCGGTCGTTGAGCAGCGCCCCCACGATGCGGGGCGAGAACTGCCCCATCGCCAGCTGGACCGCGACCAGGGTGACCGTCAGGACGAGGGAGGTCAGCGACACCATGGCGGTCGCGAAGGAGGACAGGATCGTCTGGGCGTCGGACGGCGTCCCGGTCAGGCTCTGCGGAACCAGCCCGTAGCCCGTCGCCCGGTCCACGGCGAGCGTGCCGACGGCGAGGAGGGCGCCCGCGACCAGGCAGCCGATCGGCAGCAGCCACAGGCTGCTGCGGACGAAGTGCTGGACCCGCAACCCGCTCATGCGCCGGAGGCCGGCGGCCCCGCCGCCTCGATGGACGACTCGTACCCGATCATGGTCTCCCCTCCGTGTGGACGGATGCGCTCCTGCGGACACGGCTGACCCGGCGACCTCGCGGAGCGCCCGGACCTCTCATGGAACCGATGCCGAGGGGGCAGCTCCATCGGCAGAACGCCCTATTCAGGCCCGGCAGGGCGACGGCAACTGGGGCACGTAGAGGCCGGTGCGCTCGGCCCGCACCGCGGCGAGCGTCCTCGTGGGCGCATCGAGCTTGGCGAGGATGTGCTCGAGGTGGGCAGCGACGGTTCGGGGGGCCACGACCAGCGCGCGGGCGATCTGCTGGTTGGAGCACCCCTCGATCAGCAACCCGAGCACCTCGAGCTCGCGGGGCGTCAGCGCCCGCAGGTCGGTCACGGGCGCGGGCGAGAGGACGACCGCCCCGAGCAGGCTTGCTGGCCCCTGCCCGGGACTGGCCAGGACGGTCACGCGGACGTGCCCGTCCGGGGCGTGGCGGCCTCCGCGCGGCCAGAGGAAGGACGTGAAGACCTGGCCGTCGTCGATGGACCAGCGGGCGATCGTGACGACGGGCGATCCTTCGGCGAGCAGTGCGTCACCGTGGAGGCCGGGCAGTGGCTGGGTGGGGCTGTGGCGGCACAGCACCGCACCGGCGGTCGCCCCCCGCACCACCCGCGCTGCCGCGGCCAGCGAGCGCAACGGGTCGGACCCGCGCGCCAGGACGGGGGTGAGTTGGTGCAGCCGACGCCGGATGGCCAGGGGCGGCGGCTCCTTGCTGCTGAAGAGCAGCGCCAGGTGTCCGACGTGGCGCCGCCCTCTGTCGAACAGGGCGACGCCCAAGGCCTCGTGGAAGCCGGCGGGCATGAAGCACTCGGCCCATGTCGGCAGGTCTGCGGCCGGGTAGGGCAGGTCCGACGGGCTCAGCGGCGGGCGCGCGGGATCGGTATGGGTCGCCTCGATGTCGTGCGCCACGGTGGGACCGCTCAGGTAGTGCAGCGTCCTCTCGTCGAGTTCGGCGCTGGCCACGGATGTGTAGCTGCTGCGCATCGGGTCGGCCAGGGCCAGCCACGCAGCGTCGAACGGCACGAGGCGGCGGAGCAGCTCCAGCATCTCTTGCGAGCGTTCGAGGAGGGGACTGGCCGAGTCGGCGATCTCGGCCAGTTCGAGTTTCGCGGTCTCCGTCATCAGGCGCTCCCGGGACCGCAGACTCGGCAGACCCGCTGGCTGTTCAACGGTGCCGACATCTGACCCCCGTGCCCCGTTACCGCCGAGCGGGACTGAGTAGTCCCGTTCCGGATGACGAAAAGCTCGCAGTGGTCTGAGGTACCGGCTAACGGCGCCACCCACGCGAGTGGCTCCCAGCCGCCGCGATCGCGGGCATCACCCGGCACGACCTACCGCCCGGGTCTCCGGCTCTGCGCAGCCGGGCTACTCAGGGCCCGCTGGGCGGCAGCGGCCAAGCCGATGCCCACCACGGCGGCGGCCGACGGCTTCGGCGACCAACGCAGCGCGCCGATGGCCCAGCCGACGGGTGCGTCGAGTTGCCGATCGGACTCACGACGCGGGGCTGTCGTCGCCGGCTCCGGCGACGTCCTCGTGAAGGCGTCGATCATCCCGGGGACGAAAGCGGCCATGTCCTGGGGCCCTCTGCTCGTGGTGAGGTTCCCGTCCCGGACGAGCTCCTGATCGAGCCAGGTGGCACCGGCGTTCACCAGGTCGTCGCGGATCCCGGGCCAGGAGGTGAGGGTCCGTCCGTCCACGAGTCCCGCCGATGCGAGCACCCACGGTCCATGGCAGAGGGTGGCGATGGGCTTGTCACTCGCGGCGAACGCGTGGACGAACTCCCGTGCCGGGGCGGACTGCCGGAGGAGGTCGGGATTGATGAACCCCCCGGGCAACAGCAGGCCGTCGTAGTCGCCGGGATCGGCTTCCTCGATCGTCTTGTCCACGCGGACCCGGCTGGCCGGCATGTGCAGGTTCACCCCGCGGATCCGTCCGCGCCGCAGGGACACGACGTCCACCTCGGCGCCGGCCGCCTTCAGGGCGCGCAGCGGAACGACCAGCTCGACCTTCTCGAAGCCGTCGGCCGCGAGGGCCGCGATCGTGCGGCCCTTGAGCCGGCGTCTCGTGGGCATGTCGTCTCCGTGTCGCTCGTAGGCGCAGAGCTGACGGGACTTCTCTGGCATCGGAAGCTCGTCAGGGCGCCAGGGACTGTTCTCACCTGGCCGGCTGCTCAGCGCTGCACGGGGTACCCGCACCCGACGGTCGGACACCTACCTGGGCCGAACTGACGCGTGACCGGACGGTCGGCCGGCTCCCGGACCGTGGACGTCGGCCCGCGGCCCGGGCGCGACACGGGCCGTCATGACACCGCTCTGGCCGCCCCGTCGAGCGGCAGGCATCACCGATGTATCCACGAGCGGCCGCGCGCAGCTGGCCACGGGCACCCGATCTCGCGCGCCGGGGTCGCGGCCGCGCCGGGAGACTCCCCGCCCCGCTCGGGCCCGAAGATGGGCAGTTGTGCCGACGGTGCCCGGGCACCGGTCAGAGGATCCTGGAGGAGGGGCTGCCTGGAGGCACGGGCGAACCTGGAGCACCTCCCCACCGGCAGGCCGTGCCACGCACGTCCGCGGGTCGGGACCACGCCACGAGGGGGAGGTGACCGCGTGTTCCGTCCCGCGTCACGGGGCCTGAGCACCTGCCGTCGGAGCCTCGCGGGCTGCGGACGGTGAGCCGTCCGGACGAGACGTTGCACCTGCCTCCACCTCAGGGTGGACCCGTGACGACGGCCGGCGGAGCAGGACCCCGACACCGGGACGTCTTCGGGAGCGGGCCTGCCGTCATCGGGCACCGCGGGCTCGGCTGCGGCGTCGTCGCCGGCCACCAGCAGAACACCCTCAGCTCCTTCGGCGCGGCCGTGCGCAGCGGGGCGAAGTGGGTGGAGGCCGATGTCCGGCGTCTGGGCGATGACGTCCTGGTGGTGGCCCACGACGCCGTGTACCCGGACGGCACTCGGCTCGAGCACATCACGGGAACGGAGGCCGACCGTCGCGGCACGCTGCGCCTCAGCGCTCTGCTGGACGAACTCCCTGCCCAGGTGGGGCTCAACCTGGACCTCAAGTCCTCGATGGACGACGGTCTGCGGTCACCCGGGCAGACCACCGCCGGCCTCCTCGCGCCGGTCGTGGCGGCGGAAGCGACCCGGCGGCCCCTGATCGTCTCCTCGTTCGACCCGGCAGCCCTGGGCCTTCTGCGTGCGACGGCGCCGCGGGTGCCCCTCGGACTGCTGACCTGGTACCGGTTTCCCCTGGAGATGGCCGTGGCGGCCTGCGTCCACATGGACGTCGAGGTGCTGGGGCTCCACGTCGGCTCACTGCGGGAGGGAACGGCCGCGGGCCAGATCGACTCGGGTCTCCTGGCCCGTCTGCTGGCACTGCTCCACCGCGGCGGCCGGCAATTGCTCGTCTGGTGCCCGCAGATCGCGTTGGCCCGGTCCCTGGTGTCCGCGGGCACGGACGCCGTGGTCGTGGACGACCTGCCGGAGGCGCTGGTCGCACTGAGCCCGTCCCCGTAGCGGGGGACCAGCCGCTCCCAGCCCTGCCCTCCTGGGCCGACGCGCAGCAGGGGGGAGCGCCGACCGCCGGGATCGGTCGATCTGCCGGGTGTGCCCCGGGCTGCCGAGGGGATCCTTGGTGCACACGCCGCTCCGTCAATCACGACCGGGGACGGTGCCAGCGAGGCCGGTCAGGAGGTCCAGGACTCCACGAGGGAGGTCGTCCGAGCCCCGGGCGGGCGCCGCCGGACCCCCGCTGCCCATGACACCGCCCTCGGCGACGTGACTGCGTTCCGCCGAGGCAGCCGGTGACCGGTAGGTCGGTCGACGACGGACCACGAGCCCCGCCCCCGAGCATCCCGCCCCTCGACCGCCCGTCCTGCGGCGCCTATCCCCGAGGAACGGCCGCAGCCGGTCGGTCCTCACCACCGCCCGACCTGGATGGTGACCATCGGAGGTCGTGGTGTTCTCCCGTGACGCCGCGCACACCCGGGACGCTCAGCTGGCCGATCGGGTGATCGACGCCCGCCGGGGCCGGTGCGACGCCGTCAACGAGGAGATCGCCGGGCTCGACGTCCTCGTCCTCAGCGGCGGCGGCCTGCTTCAGGGACAGACGGACCTCGCGGGCGCCCCGGCCGTGTCGGTGCGGGGATGCAGGGCCTTCGACCGCGGCGACTGGGCCGCGGCACCACGGCCCAGCCGGTCGGGTCCGGTCAGCTGCCGGTCGACGGGCCAGGCCTCGGCGGGCATCGGTAGATCTGCCGATCTTCCCGCGGCGCCCCGCGGTGAGCCCGGATGTGGGGTGGCCGCGCTGGGGGAGCCGGCGCAGAGTCAGGGGGCCGGTGAGCAGAGCCGGCCGGTGGACGCCCCGTTGTGCTCGCACGAGCCTCGGGGACCCGCGCCCCAGGAGGCGGTCAGTTGCGAGCGATGGTGTACCGAGGTCCCTACAAGGTCAGGATGGAGGAGAAGGAGCGGCCGAGGATCGAGCACCCCAACGACGCCATCGTCCGGGTGCAGCTGGCCGCGATCTGCGGCTCCGACCTGCACCTCTACCACGGCATGATGCCGGACACCCGGATCGGTCACACCTTCGGCCACGAGTTCATCGGCGTCGTCGACGAGGTGGGCTCGTCCGTGCAGAACCTGCAGGTCGGCGACCGGGTGATGGTGCCGTTCAACATCTTCTGCGGCACCTGCTGGTACTGCGCGCGGGGTCTGTACTCCAACTGCCACAACGTCAACCCGAACGCCACCGCCGTAGGCGGCATCTACGGCTACTCGCACACCACCGGGGGCTACGACGGCGGCCAGTCCGAGTACGTGCGGGTGCCCTTCGCCGACGTCGGCCCGTCGAAGATCCCGGACTGGATGGCCGACGAGGACGCGGTCCTGCTGACCGACATGACGGCCACCGGCTACTTCGGGGCGCAACTCGGCGACATCGTCGAGGGCGATGTCGTCGTCGTCTTCGGCGCCGGGCCCGTGGGTCTGGTGGCGGCCAAGTCGGCGTGGCTGATGGGAGCCGGCCGGGTCATCGTCATCGACCACCTGGACTACCGGCTCGAGAAGGCGCGCACCTTCGCGCACGCCGAGACCTACAACTTCACCCAGTACGGCGACATCGTCCTGGAGATGAAGAAGGCCACCGACTACCTCGGCGCCGACGTCGCCATCGACTGCGTGGGCGCCGAGGCGGACGGCAACTTCATCCAGCACGTCACCTCGTCCAAGCTCAAGCTGCAGGGTGGCTCCCCGGTCGCGCTGAACTGGGCGATCGACTCGGTCCGCAAGGGCGCGACCATCTCGGTGATGGGCGCCTACGGCCCGCTCTTCAGCGCCGTCAAGTTCGGCGACGCGATGAACAAGGGGCTGACGATCCACACCAACCAGTGCCCGGTCAAACGGCAGTGGCCCCGGCTGTTCGAGCACGTGCGCAACGGCTACCTCAAGCCCAGCGAGCTGGCCACCCACCGGGTGCCGCTCGAGGACATCGCTGAGGGCTACCACATCTTCTCGGCCAAGCTCGACGGCATCATCAAGCCCCTCGTCGTCCCGACCGCGGCGTGAGCGACAGGAGACCCCGATGACCTACACACCGCACAAGCCGCCGATCGCCGAGTCGTCCGACGAGCTGAGGAAGCGGATCCCGGGCTGGGGCGTCGACCTGGACCCCAAGGACCGGCCGTCGGTCCCGAAGCTGCAGTTCCAGGAGGACTTCACCGGCGCGCACTGGGAGTTCCCCGAGCGGCAGCCCGAGAAGTATCCGCGGGAGCGCTCGGTGGAGCACGGGATGCTCCCCCCGGTCTTCGGCACCGCCCAGCCGCCGTCGGGCGTCTCGGGTGCCATCCGTCGCTACGCCTACCGCTACAGCGAGGGCCGCACGGCGCACTGGCTGCTGCTCATCGTCGCCGACCGGGTGGATGCGTGGGAGCACCACCTGAAGTCGTTCCTCACGCTCCACCCGGACAACCCGATCACCGAGACCGGGGTGAAGGCCGAGTTCACCCACCACGGCCTGCGGTCGCGGGTCGGGCAGCACCGCACGGACCTCAAGCACCAGCCGCTCGACCCGGTGATCGTCGCGGGTCCCTGGGTCGCCGCGGCCGGGGCCGTCTACGCCGGCGCCCGGAGCGTGGCGAAGTCGCTGACGCACGCCGGGTCCAACGGACAGCGGCCGGTGCACTGAGGCGGTGATGGTGGCCTCCCCGGACCCCTCGCGACGCGGGGTGGACCCGGGGAGGCACGACGGGGCCTGCCCCATGGAGGAGCGCCCGCATGACCTCGTCCACGACGCGCACCGTGACCCTGACCGACGGCACCGCCGCCCCGGCCCTCGGCATGGGCACCTGGTACCTGGGTGAGGACCCCGGCAGGATCGATCTCCAGCTGGACGCCCTGCGGACCGGCATCGACATCGGTCTGACGCTGGTCGACACCGCCGAGATGTACGGCGACGGCGCCGCCGAGGAGCTCGTCGGCCGGGTGATCGCCGGCCGGCGGTCCGACGTCTTCCTGGTCAGCAAGGTGCTGCCGCACCACGCCACGTACCAGGGCACGGTGGACGCCTGCCAGCGGAGCCTGCGCCGACTGGGCACCGACCATCTGGACCTGTACCTGCTGCACTGGCGCGGCCGGGTCCCGGTCGAGGAGACCGTCGCCGCCTTCGAGTCGCTGGTCTCCCGCGGGCTCATCCGGTCCTGGGGCGTGAGCAACTTCGACGTCCCCGACCTCGACCGTCTGGTCGGGCTTCCCGGCGGCAACCGGGTCCAGACCGACCAGGTGCTCTACAACCTCGCCCGGCGCGGCCCCGAGTACGACCTGATCCCCTGGTGCCGCGGCAGGCGCATGCCCCTGATGGTGTACTCGCCCGTCGACCACGGCCGGCTCCTCGAGCACCGGGCCGTCCGCGACCTGGCCGCGGAGAAGGGGGTCACCTCGGCCCAGCTGGCCATCGCGTGGGTGCTGCGGCTGCCCGACGTGTTCGCCGTCGCCAAGGCCTCGACCCGCGAGCACGTCATCGAGAACCACGCGGCGCTGGAGATCGGGTTCAGCCAGGCGGAGCTGGACCTGCTCGACCGGCTCTTCCCGCCGCCGTTCCGCAAGGTCCCGCTCGACGTCCTGTAGGACTGGCCGCGAGCCCGACCACGCGCCTGACCACGAGCCGCAGCCCGCCGGGGCTGAGTCCCCGCATCTGCGGGTCCTGCACGCGACCCAGGGGAGACCGCGTCGCGTACCGCGGTGAGCACGGCGACAGCGCTGGTCCTACCGGGGCTCGCGCATGTGCTCGGCGACCCCACTGGGGGCACGGGTGCGGGCCTGCTCGGCCTCCCGGCTCGCCGGTCGGCCGGCTCCGGGGTCGACGGCCACCGACCGCACCACCTCCGCACGGCTGCGGTAGTCGACAGGTGGGATGGCGCGAAGGCTGCGGACCACCCCCTCGGGGGCGCCCGACCGCTCGGCGGCGGCGACCAGCGCCTCCTTGCCGGCCGGGTAGTCGACGTCCTGCAGGTACTGCAGGACATCGTCGGGGGTGAGCGGCTCGGTCACGGTGGTGGCCTTCCAGGTCGTGGTGTCGGTGTCCGGCGTACTCGGGTGTCAGCCGGAGGACCCGACCGCGGCCACAGCCGCGTCGATCCGCCGGGCGAGCTCGACGTCCATGTCGGTCACGCGGTCGAGCGAATGCGTCCAGACCTCGAAGGTGACCGTGTCCTGCAGTTGCTCGACGCGCGCGTGGTGGGTCAGGTCCTGCTCGGCGCGGGCGACGGCGTCGCGCAGGGGGCGCTGGCGCTCGGGCGGGAGCACGACCGTGCGCCGCAGGCGGTGTTCGTCGCCCTCCCAGCCCTCCAGGGCGGCGAGCGCGCGGTCGATCTCGTCCTGCTCGAGCAGTCGCGGGCTCAGCCCGATCGGCACCCCCGAACCGCGGGGCGGAACCCCCTGGTCGATCGGTGAGAACAGCTCCTCACCGTCCGGCAGTCGTCGGGCGAGGACGTCGGCGACCTCCGGCTCGGACTCGGCCAGCGTCGAGAGGACCGCCTGGGTGTAGAAGCGGGCCCGCTCGCCCGGGCATCCGGACCTGGCGGTCACCGCGGAGACCAGGGCGGCGCCGCTGTCGGGGTGCACACCCGGGCCCCGGATCTCGGCGGCACCCCGGAGGGAGCCGGGCAGGACCGCGGCCAGCCGGTCGCGGTCGGGCTCCTCCAGCGAGGCGGCCACGGCGGCGATGACCGCCTCCACCGCCCGCCGGGCCTCCCCGGTGTCGGCCGCGCCGGCCTGCGCTCCCGCGGCCTCGATCAACGTCGAGTACTGGATCACCGGACTCCTCCCCGGTCGTCGGCCGCCGTGGTCCGCGTGATCGTCGCGTAGTCCATGTCCGCTCCCGAAGGCGCCGTCCGGCGCGGTCGTAGGGGTTCCGTCGTTCGAACCCGGCTCCGACGCTAGGACCGGTCACAGCGCGTGGACATTGGTCGATCGACCGATCCCGCCTCCGGCCCTCGGCCAGGAGGGGCCGGCACCACGAGGTCCTGCGGCGTCCGCCCGTGGAAGCCGGCCGCTGGGAACGGCAGGACCACGGGATCGGGGTCTGTGCCGTGCACGGGCACCGTGGCGAGCCCCGGGTCGCGGGCCGCGGCGGTTGCTCCACTTCGACGGGTTCGCCGTGCCGGGACCGCTGCGGGGACCGCGGCATCCGGTCAGCCGCTAGCCATCTGCGCCCGGCGAGCTGCCCTCCGTGCTCGAGGGCCCAGGTTCCCCTCCCGAGCGCCCGGGGCCGACGGCCGGGGCCGCGCCGCCGAGTTCCTTGCTCACCGTCGGATCGGCGTCGTCGGGCTGGGGCACTCGCGGGTCGTCCGGGAGCCGGACATCGACCTCGTCGGCAGTCGCCGACGCGGGCGCGTCGTCCTGGGGAGGGATGGGTTCGCCGTCCATGCCGTCGGGTTTACCCCGACCCGCCGTCGGAACCGGAGCCGCCGGCCGAGATCGGCGGACCTCGCGATGCCCGTCGGTCGCCGGGCGGATCGGAACCGGGCCTCGCCACTCCCCGGTACGGCGCGTCGAGCGCGCAATGGGTTCAGCGCAGCCAGCGCTGTCCACGAGGCGTCGAAGGGGATGTGGCGACCCAGCTCGTGTAGCAGCGCCTGGGCGCGTTCAGGGAGCAGTCCCGGGGCGGCGGCGATCTCGGCGAGGTGCACAACTGCTGCCTCGGTCGTGTCGCTTCACCGATCCAGGGGGTGCGCCGACCGATGCAGCCGTCGGACGCGTCCTGGACCAGGCGACTGCCGGTCGTGCAGGTACCGCACCAACCGGGGGGCAACCCATGTTCCCCGGACCGGAAAAGTTGGTCGTATGAGGCGGTTCGTACGCCACCATGGCCCGCGGACGGCTCAGTTTCCGCAGTAGCCTGCGGCGTGGAGTTGCGTCAACTGCGCTACTTCCTGGCGGTGGCCGAGGAGGGGCGCTTCAGCCGTGCCGCGCAACGGCTCCACATAGCTGCTCCGTCGCTCTCGCAGCAGATCCGTGCGCTGGAGCGGGAGCTCCGGGTCCCGCTGTTCGAGCGCACCCCGCAGGCGGCCCGGCTGACCTCTGCCGGCGTCGTCCTGGTCGAGCGGGCCCGGATCATCCTGGCAGAGGTGGACCGGGCGCTGGCGGACGTGCGCGTCGCCGGGACGGACTCCCGGGAGCAACTGACCCTGCGCGTGGCCACCATGGCCGACCTCGCCCTCGCCGGCCCGCTGCGGCGCGCCGCGCTGGCGATCGACGGGGTCGAGGTGTCGGTGAGTTCTGCCCGCGGGGACGACGCCCTCGAGGCCGTCCGCCAGGGCAGGGCGGACGTGGCGATCGTGTGGAGCCGGTCCCGTCCGCAGCGGGACCTCGACGGCGTGGTGCTGGGGTCGGTCGTCTTCGGCGTCGTGCTTCCCCTCGGGCATGCCTTGAGCGGCGGGGTCACGGTGCCGGTGGCCGCGCTCGCCGGCGAGGTGCTCGTCATGTTCCCGCGCGAGCCGTTCGCCGGGATCTGGGACCGCGTCGTAGACCACCTGTTCCCCGCTGGAGCCGCACACGACCAGGTCGTCGTCGAGCCCGACCTGCTGAACGCGCCCGACGGGGTGCTCCGCGCCGTCGCCGGTGGCGCGGGCATCGCCGTCTGCATCCTCGGGACCGCCGATCACCTGCGGATCGAGGGGATCCTGGTCCGGCCTCTCGATCCGGCGATGACGTGGGACCTGGAGGCGGTCTGGCGGGCGCCGGCCACCCCCGCCGTCGGCAGGGTCGTCGACTTCCTGGTGGGATCGGCGCGGGACCCGGAGACGCTCATCGAGCCGGTCCGCCGTCCCGGCGACGGCCACCGCAAGGTCACGGTCAGGGCTTGAGGACCACCTTCTCGCAACCGTCCTGCTTGTGCTTGAAGATGTCGTAGCCGTGCGGTGCCTCGGCCAGCGGCAGGCGGTGGGTGATCACCCGGGTGGAATCGATCTCGCCGCGCTCGATGCGGTCGAGGAGCGGGCGCATGTACCGCTGGACGTGGCACTGACCGGTCTTCAGGGTCAGGGAGCGGTTCATCCAGGAGCCGGCCGGGAACTTGTCGATGAACCCCCCGTACACGCCGATGACCGACACGATGCCTCCGCTGCGGCAGGACGTGATGGCCTGGCGCAGGACGTGCGGCCGGTCGGTCTCGGACCGCACGGCCTGCTTGGCCCGGTCGTAGAGCTGCACGTGGGCGGCGCCGTGGGTGGCCTCCATGCCGACGGCGTCGATGCACTTGTCGGGCCCCCGGCCGCCGGTCAGCTCGAGCAGGGCCGAGCGTACGTCGGTGTCGGAGTAGTCGATGGTCTCGTAGCCCTGCGAGGCGGCCATCTCCAGCCGGTAGGGGACGTCGTCGATGGCGATCACCTTCGCCGCGCCGAGCACCCGTGCGCTGTCCATCGCGAACTGCCCGACCGGCCCGGCGCCCCAGACGGCGACGACGTCGCCGTCGGTGATCTCGCACATCTCGGCGCCCATGTAGCCGGTGGGCAGGATGTCGGAGAGGAAGAGCACCTGCTCGTCGGCCAGGTCCGACTCGATCTTGAGCGGGTTGACGTCGGCGAGCACGACCCGGGCGTACTCGGCCTGGCCGCCGGCGAAGCCGCCGGTGAGGTGCGAGTAGCCGTAGATGCCGGCGACCGGGTGGCCGAACATCTTCTCGGCCGCGCCGGCGTTGGGGTTGGTGTTCTCGCAGCAGGACCACAGCTGGTTCTGGCAGGCGGCGCAGGCGCCGCAGCCGATGGGGAAGGGGACGACGACGCGGTCGCCGACCCGGAGCCTGTCGCGGTCCACGCCGGGGCCGACCTCGACCACCTCGCCCATGAACTCGTGGCCCATGACGTCGCCCTTCTGCATCGTCGGCACGTAGCCGTCGAGCAGGTGCAGGTCGGAGCCGCAGATCGCCGTCGAGGTGATCCTCACGATCGCGTCACGGCTGTTGAGGATCTTCGGGTCGGGGACGTCCTGCACCTCGACCTTGTTCGGGCTGACCCAGCAGTTCGCCTTCACGCCATGACCTCCTCGAGCTCCTCGTCGGTCAGCGGGCGGGCAGGGTGTTGCGGGAACTCCTCCCTGGCCTGCTTTCCCCCCGGTGCGCCGTCGGAGCGGATCACCTCGCCGGTCTCCAGGACCTGCTTGAACCGGCGCAGGTCGTCGTCGAGCTGCTGGGAGGGCTCCTCGCCGAAGTACTTCGCCGCGGCCTTGCCCAACGCCCCACCGGACATCTCGTAGCTCAGGGTCACGTGCACCTCGGTGCCCCGCCCGCCGGGTGCGGGCAGGAAGCGGACCTCGCCGGTGTTGGGGACGTCGGCACCGTCGAGGGAGCGCCAGGCGATGCGCTGCCCGGGAACCTCGTCGGTCGTCTCGGCGTCCCACTCGACCGACCGGCCGAACGGCGCGCTCGCCTTCCAGTGGCTGCGCCGCTCGCCCGTGGCGCGCACCTCGTCGAGGTGCGCCATGAACGAGGGGAGCCGGTCGAGCTGGCGCCAGAAGGCGTACACCTCCTCCGGTGGCCTGGTCACGGTCGTGGTCGAGGTCAGTTCCATCGCGGTCCGGCGTTCCCTTCGTGTGGGCCTGGTGACGCCTGCGCAGGGGCCGACGGCGGTGATGACGACGCGGCCGGTCACGGTGAGGGGAGTCCAGCAGACCCGTCGATCGGGGGCCGCGCCATCGGCAGAACGACCGATTCCCGGCCGGCTCCGGACGGGCTCAGGTCGCTGCCGTTACCCCGGGCGGGATGCGCAGCCCACTGCGCAGGGCGCGCACCGCGGCGGCCGTGAGGTCGCTGGTCCGCAGGGCGACCAGGCTTCGCCCCAGGCAGTCGGCCACCGCCTCCGTGGCCACGTGGAGCGATCGGGCGAGGGCGGCGACGTCGGTGACGCCCTCGGCCAGGAGGCCCAGGACCCGGAGGTCCAGAGGGGTGAGGCCGTGCAGGTCGCCCGGTGGGGACAGGAGCACCGCGGCGGAGAGGTGGTCGAGGTCCGGGCGGGCGCAGTCGAGCGCGACGACCCGGATCAGCTGCGCACCGCCGGTGCCGGGCGTAGGGGCGAGGAACGAGATGTGCGCACCGCTCTCGGCCAACTCGGCAGCGGCGACCCCGAGGATCGGTGAGCCCGGCGTCAGCAGGCGGTCGTCGGGCAGACCCGGCAGGGGCAGGACGTCGCCTCCGCGGGTGAGCACGACCCCGGCGCTGGCGTTCCCGACGATCCGGCCGGTCTCCGCGATGTCCCGGGTCCGATCGAGCTGGTCGGCGATCACCGTGGTGACGGCCGCGACGACCCGCCGGTCGGCCGGGCTCGGCCGCGACGGATCGGCGGAGAGCAGGCTGAGGAAGCCGACGTGCCGCCCGCTCGTCGTGTACAGCCCGACCGCCAGACCCTGGCGGAAACCCGCCGGGAGCAGGTGGTCGGCCCACGCGCGGACCTCAGGGAGGGGGCTCGGGACCTCGCTGGCCAGCATCGGCGGACGCCGCCGGTTGAGGCCGAGCTGGTCCACCTCTTCGTCGGCCTCCGGACGGCCGAAGTAGGCGACGAGCGGCTCGGCCGGACCGGTGGTGGCCAACGGGACGTGCCGGTGCCGCTCGGGGTCCCGTACGGCGAGCCAGCCGGCGTCGAACGACAGGAGCCGCTCGAGAGACCGCAGGATCGCGGCGGCCCGCTCCTCCACGGTCGCGGATGACGCGACGGCATCGGCGAACTCCGGCCGCGTCACGGGGAGCTCCGGTTCTCTCCCACTCATCACGAGCAACCCTCCCGCACGCGTGGACGGACGGACACCTGCACGCTCGGGCGCAGGAACGTCGGCGGCCACGGTCCTGTGCCCGGGCGTCTCACAGCCTCCCCGTGTAGATCACCGTCTCCGCCAGCTCGCGCACCTTGATGTTGCGGTGCTGACTACGTGTCTTCAGCATCGCGATGGCCTGCTCCTCCGTGAGCTGGTGCTGGCACATCAGGATGCCGACCGCCATGCCGATCCGCCGGTTGCTGGTGACCGCGCGCTCCAAGCCGGCCGCCCTGTCCTCCGCGAACCGGAGCCGTGCCTGCAGCTGGTCGAGCAGGGGGCGGACGTCGGACCGCTGCGCCGGAACGGCAGGCACCTCCGCTGGCAAGCAGACGGTCATCGTGTCCTGGCCCTCCTGTTCCCGTGCGCCCGGTGCGCCGTCGCCGCCGGTCTGCCGGGACCGTCCCCTGCGACGGACACCAAGGGTGGGGGCGCGTTCCGGCGTCCGGTATCGGCAGGGCGACCGATCCTCCGGTCAGCCGGAAAGGGGCTCTGCCAGCACGCCGCCACGGCGCCCGGCGTCGGAGGGACGGGCCGACACGGCCCGGAGCCGGGCGGTCCGTCCCCCAGGACGGTCGTCTCGGCAGGATGACCGATGGAGATCCCGACCCAGGACGAGTAGCCCAGTAGGGGACCACGCCACTCCCGGGACGGACGACCGATGACCAGCGGATACTTCCCAGGCCCATACGGCAGCCCCTTCGACGACTTCTTCGCCCGCTACATGGGCGGCGCTCGCCAGCCCCGCCAGCGCGTCGACATCACCCAGTTCCTCAGCGAGCACGCCCGGGAACTGGTGAACGCGGCCGCGCGCCGGGCCGCCGAGACGGGCAGCCGGGACCTCGACACCGACCACCTGCTGTGGGCGATGACCGAGGAGGATGCCACCCGGCAGCTGATCGGCCGCGCCGGCGCCGACCCGGCGCAGCTGCGTGCCGAGCTCGACGGCCTGCCGCGTCACGGCGAGCCGCGCGCCGAGACGCCGGCCCTCACCCCTGCGGCCAAGCGTGCCCTCCTCGACGCCCACCAGATCTCCCGGGCGCTGGGCTCCACCTACATCGGTCCCGAACACCTGCTCTTCGCGCTGGCGGTCAACCCGGACTCGCCGGGCGGGCGGCTCCTGCGCCAGCGGGGCGTCACTCCGGAGGCCCTGCAGCAGGCGGTCAGCGGCGCAGGCGGCGGGCAGGGCGGACCCGGCCGCCCTCCGTCGAGCACCCCGACGCTGGACGAGTACGGCCGCGACCTGACCGCGATGGCCCGCAACGGGGAGATCGACCCCGTGATCGGCCGGGAGCAGGAGATCGAGCAGACCGTCGAGGTGCTGTCCCGGCGGCGCAAGAACAACCCCGTGCTCATCGGGGAGGCCGGCGTCGGGAAGACCGCGATCGTCGAGGGCATCGCCGCCCAGATCGTCGAGGGCGACGTCCCGGAGACCCTGCGCGGCCGCCGGGTCGTGGAGCTCGACCTCACCGGACTCGTCGCCGGCACCCGCTACCGCGGCGACTTCGAGGAGCGGCTCAAGAAGATCATCGACGAGATCCGCGAGAACTCCGACGAGGTGATCGCCTTCATCGACGAGCTGCACACCGTCGTGGGAGCGGGCGCGAGCGAGGGCTCCAGTGGCGCCGGCAACATGCTCAAGCCGGCACTGGCCCGCGGGGAGCTGCACATCATCGGCGCCACGACCCTGGACGAGTACCGCCGCAACATCGAGAAGGACGCCGCGCTGGAGCGCCGCTTCCAGCCCATCCTGGTGGCCGAGCCGAGCGTCGAGGACACGGTGCAGATCCTGTGCGGCCTGCGCGACCGCTACGAGGCCCACCACCAGGTCCGGTTCACCGACGAGGCCGTCGTCGCGGCCGTGGAGCTCTCCGACCGCTACATCACCGACCGGCACCTGCCGGACAAGGCGATCGACCTCATCGACCAGGCAGGTGCGCGGGTCCGCCGCCGGGTGAAGACGCCCCCGACCGACCTGCGCGGCCTGGAGCAGGAGGTGGAGCGGCTGCAGCGGGAGAAGGACCAGGCGGTCGCGGCCGAGCAGTACGAGCGGGCCTCCCAGCTGCGGGACCAGGTCGCCGAGGCCCAGCGGCGGCTCGAGCAGGCGAGGGACGGCGGCGGCGAGGGTCCGGGCGTCCCCGAGGTCGGGGTCGAGGACATCGCCGAGGTGGTGTCCCGGGCGACCGGCATCCCGGTCAGCCAGCTCACCCAGGAAGAGATGGAGCGGCTGCTCGGCCTCGAGCAGCGCCTGCACGAACGGGTGGTCGGGCAGGACGAGGCGGTCGAGGTCGTCGCCGAGGCGGTGCGCCGCTCCCGTGTGGGCCTCGGCGACCCCGACCGGCCGATCGGCAGCTTCCTCTTCCTGGGGCCGACCGGCGTCGGCAAGACCGAGTTGGCGCGGGCCCTCGCCGAGGCGCTCTTCGGCGACGAGGACCGGATGATCCGGTTGGACATGAGCGAGTTCCAGGAACGGCACACGGTCAGCAGGCTGGTCGGGTCCCCACCCGGCTACGTCGGCTACGAGGACGCCGGGCAGCTGACCGAGGCGGTGCGCCGTCGGCCGTACTCGGTGGTGCTGCTCGACGAGATCGAGAAGGCCCACCCCGACGTCTTCAACACGCTGCTGCAGCTGCTGGACGACGGCCGGCTCACCGACTCGCAGGGGCGGACGGTCGACTTCACCAACACCGTGGTGATCATGACCAGCAACCTGGGATCGGAGGCGATCGTCAACGCCGGCCGCGGCCCGCTCGGCTTCGCCGGCGGCAGCACCGCCGGCGACGACCTGCGCAGCCAGGTCATGCGCCGGTTGCGGGAGTCCTTCCGGCCGGAGTTCCTCAACCGGATCGACGAGATCGTGGTGTTCCAGCAGCTGGACAACACCCAGCTGGAGCGGATCACGGACCTGATGCTCGAGGAGACCCGCAGGCGGCTGCGGGCCCAGGGCATCGACGTCGAGTTCACCCCGGAGGCGGTCAGCTGGCTCGCCGAACGGGGCTACGAGCCCCAGTTCGGCGCCCGCCCGCTGCGCCGGGCGATCCAGCGGGAGGTGGACAACCGGCTCTCCCGGCTGATGCTCGACGGCCGGCTGCGCAGTGGCCAGCGGGTCCGTGTCGTGGCCCGGGACGGCGACCTGGACCTGGAGGTCGAGGACGCGCGGGAGGCCGCGACGGCGCAGGCGTGAGCGGTCGGTCCCCGGCGCTCAGCACGGCGTCGGGGGGGCCCGGCCCCGGGGGGGGGGGGGGGGGGGGGGCGGCCGCGGGCGGCGCCGGCGGCGGCGGGGGGGGGGGGGGGGGGGCGGGGGGGGGGGGGGGGGGGGGGTGGGGGGCGGGGGGGCCCCTCGCCGC